>NZ_JAFCMD010000025.1:0-127343 GCF_018130105.1 Bradyrhizobium sp. AUGA SZCCT0160 | reverse complement strand
ATCGCGGCGTGAGACCGAACCGGTCCTGGCTTCTCACCGACTTCCTTGGAAGGGTGTTTTTACACGGCCAAGACCCATAGCGGACATTTGCAGGTTTAGCTTTAGTGTTGGGTAACGAACCAGACATACAACTTACTGTTGCGACACGGAGAGCGGCGAATGCTTTGCTTCGAGGTTTGGAGAAATGATGAAAAGCTAACGACGGCGGGCGTGTCTGAGGGCGTGGTGTCCGTCATTTTGCACTGGGTAGGCAAAGGACCGAATGCTTCATCAATCGCAGCTTCGTCGGCGGAGGCGATCCCCGGGATTAACTGCGTGGTCGGCGGGATTGAAGGCGTCACTTCGGTCGACTGGCATGACACTAACGAGTTGAAGGTCGGCGACGAAATTCGGGTACGTCTAATCTCGTCCGATCACTCCGACCCGCCAATTCGTTCACAAACGCCCCCGCGCGGTAACCCGGACTGGATTAAAAAACACCGTCCAGATGGAGCCTAAAGGGAGAGGGTTTGACATAGATGACAAGGGACTATCTTGCAGTTGGTGTTACACAATGTCGGGGTCATATGACCGCTACTAATTGGGCTGAATTCTGTCAAAGCGCCGCTGCGGTAATGCGGGCCGCCCTTGAAAACAAAATCCCTCTTAAGGAAGCAAGCGACTTCTTTGACAACGACAATACGATAACTGATCCAGATTTGCGTCGTTATGTGGAGCGCATGATGTGGGAAATTGATTCAGAAAGAAGCTACTTTCTAAGACTTCTTGAGAAGTTTGAGTTGCAAAGCACTGAAAGAGAACTTGTGCGGTATCTGAACGACAAGTGAAGCGGGCGCCTCAACGAATGGCCCAATATTATATCTATCAAAATACGCATCGTAGGCGCGCCCGAACGCATCTCGCTGAATGCCGTATGTGCGATCACGGTCGTTGGCAGCCATTCGACACCAGCAAGTGTGGAATTTGGCTCGGGCCATATGATCGCGGTCAGGCATTCAAAGTCGTAGAGGAACTTGCCCGTGACGGAATTGATATTCAGCCGTGCACTCGCTGTGAACCGTAACCACTCCGCAAATGACCCAGGGCGGGCTTTGGGCCACGTCACGGACCGACTGGCACTAGTTTGCCTAGCTCGGTTTCCTGAACCTCTCCATGTCAGAGTTTGGCACGATGTCTGCCGACTGGGGTGGACCGGAAGATGCCGGTCAATCGACAAACCGCCGCGATTGACCCGACGCGGAAACCGAGCGTCCAATCATCGCTGATGAACCATTTGTTCTGGGACTCCGACTAAGGGACAAATGAACGTCCGGAGAATGGCGGTCGGTTGTTCCGACTGCTCCGACCAACGTGCGGAGACCACGTGCGATGCAGATGCACTTCTCAACATACCGGTTGTTAGCATGCATGGCCGTGGTGGTTCTCGCCGGGTTGCCGAGAATGGCAGCCGCAGACGAGTTGGATTTCTGCATAAAACTGTCAGATGATCTTGCGGTCACAGAGTGCTCGCGCGCCATCGATTCGCACCAATACACCGGGCGAAACCTCGCGCGGCTGTATACGCGTCGCGGCGGGGCGTACCAGGCACAGGGCGATCCCAACCGCGCAGTGGCTGACTACAACGAGTCGATGCGGATCGATCCGACGTTTCCGGCTGCGTACAGCAACCGCGGCAACATTTGGTTCCACAAAGGCGACTTCGACCGGGCCATCGCGGACTATAACCAGGCGATCAAGCTCAATCCGAAATACGGGGTTGCCTACCTCAACCGCGGCAGCGCCTTGGGGTCCAAGGGCGACCTCGACCGGGCCATCGCGGACTTCGACCAGGCGATCCAGATCGATCCGAAAGATGCTGAAGCGTACTACGGCCGCGGCAGCGCCTGGAGCGCCGGGGGCAAATACGACCGGGCCATCGCGGACTATAACCAGGCGATCGAGCTCAATCCGAAATATGGGAGCGCCTACGTCAACCGCGGCAGCGCCTGGGGCAACAGGGGCGACCTCGACCGGGCCATCGCGGATTTTAGCCAGGCGATCCGGCTCGATCCGAAAATTGCCAAAGCCTATTACAACCGCGGCATGGCGTGGGAGAAGAAGCGCAGTCTGCAAGCGGCATTGGCCGACTTCAAGATGCACGCTCAACTCGCTCCGTCCGATCCAGACGGCCCGACGGCTGTGAAGCGCGTATCGAAAGAATTGAGCAAGATGACGGGGCGGCGCTGACATGGCTCGAATTTATAAAGGACTGGCGGACAGAGCGGCTGGCCGCGTCAAAGACCTCGATGTTGACGCCATCCTTGCCAGGGGAAAGGAGCTATTGCAGAAGCGCTCAATCTCCAATGCAAGGCAATTCGGAGTTGATGGTCGAAAGACGCTCTTCTTGCTGCTTCTCCTTTTCGCGATCCCCGCGAACGACTGCTCCGCGCAGACACCGCCGCCGCCAGTCGACGAACATGCGTTCGAGCGCGTGCCGCCGACGGTGGTGAAGAGATTGGCGACCCGCTTTTCGCTAGGCGCATTCGCCGGCCGCTTCGAGGAGACGCGGCTCGGCGCGGTCCGCAAAGCCGTGGGCGAAGGGACCATTCAACACCAGGGCGACGCTGGAGGTAGCATCTATTGGCTGTGTTATAGGCGCGCGCAGCATCGATTATGGGTCGTGTCCCACGGAGAGATGGGCGGCCCGGACCGTCGCGTCACAGAGATCGTTGAAGAGCTCACCGAGAAAGACACCGAGACCTCGACCGATTGCGCCATCATCCCGGAAAAGTTCTCGCCCGTCGTCTTCGACGGCAAGCTGCATTTGGGTATGTCGCGTAAGGAGGTCGTCACGGCGCTGGGACCGCCGTCGAAGTCGGAAGCTGCTCAGATGCTGTATTTTCATGCCGGAAAGCTCGCAAACGGTTTCGATGAGACCGCTTGGCTCATTCTCCGATTTCGTGAGGAAAAGCTCGTGTTCATGCGCGGCTTCAAGACCACGACGAATTGAAGTGGCTGCTATCGGAAGCTGACTACGACGAGGCGCTGTGGAAGAAGGACAGCAAGGTCAGGGGCTTCAACTGGACGCCAGACTGTCAAAGGACACTTCCGTCGTTGGCACTTTTCAGAAATGGCCGATCTGACAAGTGAAGTCCGCTGCTGGGGCAAGATCGGAAATCGCCGATGCGAGTGCTGACTTCCGAAAATGAGACCCAAAGCAGACATTCGTCGAGGCTTGGGCAAAACCCTCATTATCGGTTTTTCTAAAAGTTGAATGGTTTAGTTTCGCGGAGGGTTATCCAGACCGTGTAGCGTGCGTCGTGCATTCAGTTGGCGAATATTATGCGAATGATGGGTCAAGTGCTAAACCGGTTTTTGTTCGGGTCGAGCATCGTCAAAGCCACAGACGTGATCTCGGCGTGGAACGCTGTCTTAAGTGGATACGTGCTCAACCTGATAATCGTATTCGTCAGCGTTGCGGCGATCATGGTCGCTTTTGGCCGCTACCATCCATTCATCGCTCCGCTCGACGAGGCGGACCTACGTCTAATTCTGGCAATTGCCAATCCGATTACGTTTTTGCTGACCTTCATTGCGTCCTTACAATGGTATCCAAGCTATCAGGCGATCGAACGACAACGAACAGCAAATCGTTCGAGAGGAGAATACCTCATGCTCCTAACCTTGCTTTGGGGAGCGTCGTTGATCTTCTTGACCGCCACTTTAGTTGTTCCTAGCGTCCTAGGCGTGCTGGCGGGCGCGACAGTTCATTCGGCACTTTTTCAATTGATGGTATCTCAACGCGCCATAATCTCACAAAGCTAAGCCGATCTGCCGAAGCTGAAGGTCATGAGTGCTTTTGGCACCTTTGAGACATGCCTGCCTATCCTGAGAATGTCCGTTCATCGGAGTAGACCGGAAGTCGCCATGGTCTGGCCAAACCGACGCGATTGACCCTGAGCGGACATTCGCACATCCCCTGACGGGGCTATGTCTCCGTATCGTCGGCCGTCAGCATGCCAGCGGGACCAGAGCACGTCAAACCAACTTGATTTGCTTTGCAAACGCGCCGTTCCCGGGCGATCTGGCGTCGTCTCAACGAACGAGGGGGTATTCATGGCCGATCCTGCACCGACGAATGCCGCTGATGACGCCGATCCGGAGCGGGCGGCTCCGAACATCTGGAACACGACACCCGAAAACCAGGCGCCGACCTTCCGCAACCAGGACCAGGTCTGGCCGGTGCGCGTCATCCGGCGCGGCGACGCGGTGCGGCCGCTTCCACCGCACGCCCGTTCGCTCGCGGACCTGACCTTTGAGGTGGGCGGGGTACGCCTCGGCCTCAGCGACCACATGGCCCGCCGCCGCACGGCCGGGCTGCTGATCCTGAAGCACGGCGAGATTGCGCTGGAACGTTACGGCATGGGCAACGGCCCGGAGAGCCGGTGGACCAGCATGTCGACCGCGAGGTCGATCACCGCGACGCTCGTCGGGGCGGCACTCCACGATGGCGCGATCGGCAGCCTTGACGATCGCTGCGAGCAATACCTGCCCCGGCTGCGCGGCTCGGCTTACGAGGGCGTCACGATTCGTAATCTCCTGCGGATGTGCTCCGGCGTGGCCTGGCGCGAGCACAACGATGCAGACGGACGCTCGGAGGTCTATCGCCTGAGCAAGGCCATGGTGAGCCGGCGGCCAGGCTCCGTCCTCGACCTCCTGTGCAAACTGCCGCGCGCACAGGCGCAGGGCGTCGTCTTCAACTATTCGACCGGCGAGAGTTACCTGATTGGCGCGCTGATCGCTGCCGCAACAGCCCGGCCCCTGGCCGACTACTGCGCTGAGAAGATCTGGGGACCTGCCGGCATGGAGGCCGACGGGTATTGGCAACTTGACTCTGAAGGCGGCATGGAGATGGGCGGGTTTGGCGTCAGCGCACGCCTGCGCGACTTCGGCCGCTTCGGCCAGCTGGTGCTGGAGGATGGCGAAGCCTTCAATGGGCGGTGGGTCCTTCCGCCCGGCTGGCGCGATCTCGCCGGACAGCCCGACAGCGCCCCCACCGGCTTCGGTCGGCTCATGCCCGGTTCGCCGTTGGGATACGGCTACCACTGGTGGGCGATGCCGCACTTGCCGGGCGACGTCAGCAACGGTGTCTTTTCGGCGAATGGCGGCTATGGCCAGATCATCGTCGTCAATCCGGCCGAGCAGGTGGTCGTCGCAATCCAGAGCGCGTGGCGTCAGCCTGAGGACGGCGACGCCAAGCTCGAAATCGTCGCGATGATCAGAGCTGCGGTGCGCGCGCTCCAAACGGACGCAGCGTCGTAGGCCCCGCGGCGCCCTACCCCGCTCAGCCCTTCTTCGATTTGACGCGGAAGATCACCGGCACGGTAAAGCTCAACCCCTCGTCGGCGATCAATGGCGGCGGCGCGGGTACGGGATCGGAGCGCCGCACCATTGAGAGTGCGGCCTCGTCGAACGCCGCGTCGCCGGATCCCTTTTCGATGCTGACCGAAAGCACGCGCCCCATCCGGTCCAGCGTGAAACGAACAGCGATTTCGGCGGCCTGTTGCGAGCGATCCTTTGGATATTTCTTGTGCTTGTCGAGGTGAGAGATCAGTTCCTTCTGCCAGGTCGCACGCACGCGGCGCGCCGTCTCGCCGGTGCCGATGGCCGGTGCGATCGAGCGCGGCCCCTCCGGGATCGCCTCGGAACTGGGGGTGGCGGTTGCTTCCGACGCGACTGACTCCGTCGAGGCTGCGGTCTGCACCGCCGCGATCTTCGGTTCGTCTTCCTTCGGCTTTTTCGACTCGGTCTCCGTCACCACCCGGTCCGCTTCTTCGGGTTCGGTTGGCTTGTCCTGCGGCAGCTCGGTTTCCTTGACCTCGGCCTTCTGCTCGGCGAGTTGCGGCGACGCCGTCGACGCATCCGTATCCGGCCCCGGCGGCAGATCGGTCACCTCGCGATGGACCGAGGCCATTTCGAGCCCGATCTCGATCGCGGTCGCACCGAGCGCATCGTCGGCTTCTTCGGCCTGCAAATGCGAGATCGCCAGCGCCGCGCCGCCGATGTGCAGCGCGAGCGCGCAGACGCCTGCGAAAATCCAGAGCCGCCGGGACGTGTTCTGTTCGTCGAGGTCAGTCATCACAATCAGCCGTTCAGGGCTTCGTTTCGGCCGGCGCCGGCACCGCCGACGCGTCCGGAACGCCTTCGAGCGCCACCAGCTTGAGCTTCGAATAACCACCGGCGCGCAGGATCTCCAGCACGTCCATCAACTCGCCATAGGGCACCGCGCGATCGGCGCGCAGGAACACATATTTATCCTTGCTCATATCCGGCATCGCGTCGAGCGAGCGCACCAGATCGACCCGCTTGACCAGGTTCTCGCCGATTGCGACCGCCAGATCCGGCTTGATACTTACGTAAGTCGGCTTGTCCGGTTTCTTCTGCGGGGTCGCCGTCGATGTCGGCAGGTCGATCGGAAGGTCGACGGTCGACAGCGGCGCCGCCACCATGAAGATGATCAAGAGGACGAGCATGACGTCGATGAACGGCGTGACGTTGATTTCGTGCGATTCCGCAAAATCGCCGTCGTCGTCCTCGCTCTCTGCGATCGAAGCGCCCATCGCCTACTCCGCTGCCGTACGGGAATGCGAACCGCTGACATGGGTCCGATCGAGATCGCGCGACAGCAGCCGTCCTGCGGCGCCCGACGCACGGCCGACCAGTTCCAGGTAGCCCTTGGTCACGCGCGAAAAGTGATTGTAGATGATGACGGCCGGAATCGCGGCGACGAGACCGATCGCGGTCGCCAGCAGCGCTTCGGCAATACCGGGCGCCACCACGGCCAGATTCGTCGTCTGCGATTTCGAGATGCCGATGAAGCTGTTCATGATGCCCCAAACCGTGCCGAACAGTCCGACGAAGGGCGACGTTGCACCGATGGTGGCGAGCAGGCCCATGCCGAGCCGGATCCGCCGCGCCTCGGCGCGCACGATCTCGGCAAAGCTCGACGCCGCGCGCTCCTTGATGCCGGCGTCGCTCGAGATACCCGCCGACAAGCGCGCTTCGCGCATCGCGGCCGCGAGCAACGACGACAGCACGTTACTTTTCGCGCCCAGCGCGAACTGCGCTTCCGCAAGCGAGCGGGAGTCGCTGATCTTCTTGAGCGCATTGCGCAGCTTGCGCTGAATGACGGTCATCTCGATCATCTTGGCGATGAAGATGGTCCAGGTCAGCAGCGAGGCAAAGGCGAGACCGATCATGACGGCCTTGACCAGCACGTCCGCCGACTTGAACATCGACCACGGCGACAATTCTCGGAGCTCCGCAGCGGCAGCCTTCAACAGCTTGTCACGCTCGGCCGGCGCCGCGGTGGTTTCTGCAGCCGGGGCCGCGGCAGTTGGCGCTGCGGCCGCCGACGGCGCGGGCGCCTGAACCGCCGGAGCCTGCGCGGCTGTTGCTACCGGCGCCATCTGCTGCTGGGCCGACGAAGGCGCAGTTGGCGACAGGATCGCCAATGCGGCGATCGCAGCAACGGTGTTTCGAACAATCAAGAAATTCATGCTTCGGCCCAGTAGCGAATTAGGTTGTGATAGATGCCGTCAATTTGACCGTTTCAGGGTCATCGCCCCGGTCGCATTACCAAGGCCTGGATCGACGTCTGATCGAAAGTCAGGCTGCGGGCGTGGGCATCACGTACCATGCCCTGCAGCCAGACAAAAGACACCACACGCATACCTCGTGTGAGATGCAAACTAGAAGCACCGTAAACAGCGGGATCCCGGCCCGGAGCCTCGTTTTAGGGAACCATCGAAGGCCTCTTCTGCCGGCTTGAGCGACTTAGATTTGAAGGGTTCTAAATCTAAAGATCGGCCGCCAATGGGCACAACACCGCCCGCTCCCAACGCGGCGATGTTGAAACCATTCACCACTTTGATCGCATCGCCGAAGTCGGAGCGCATCACAACCCGCTCGCGCGATGGACATCCAGCGATGTTTCAAAACGTTTCGAAAAGCGCGATCGCAATTGCGGGAATTCGACGAGCCGCCGATCGCGCTGCGCGGATATTATCCCGAGTCCCATCGGGAGTTTTTCCCGCCAAGACTCTTCATACCTTCACCGCGGCGCTGCAGGCGCGAAACGCCTGGCGAGTTGCGCAATCGGCAGGCATTGCAGAGCGACATTTTTGATCAAGCTGCGCGGCTTCAAACCTTTCCAATTGTTTAGGATTCTTCAAGTCTTAGTGTGTTTACACCGAAACGGCGCGCATATTACACCGGACTTCGCTGGGGACTCTTTTGAATACCCTCCCGAACCCAAGAAGCCCGCATGTCCAAATCGCGCGCGATCCGTCTGTTATTGCTGATCGGTGCAATGGCCGGGCTCGGCTATTTCGGCTGGCAGAGATTCCACGGCGAGGACCACGCCGCGCATGCTGCTAGTTCCGAACAGCGCGTGCCGGCCCGCGTCGCCGTCAAGACCGCAGTCGTCGAGAAGGCCGATTTCCCGGTCTATCTGACCGGCCTTGGCACGGTGCAAGGCTTTAATACGGTCCTGGTCCGCACCCGCGTCGATGGCCAGATCAACCGGATCGCCTTCCAGGAAGGTCAGTTCGTCAAGCAGGGCGATACGCTGGTCGAAATAGATCCGCGGCCGTTCCAGGCGACGCTCGATCAGGCCAAGGCCAAGAAAGCCCAGGACGAAGCCAATCTCGCCAACGCCAGTCTCGATTTGCAGCGCTTTACCAAGCTCGGCGAATTCGCAACCCGGCAGCAAACCGATACCCAGCGCTCCACCGTCGCGCAGCTGACGGCGCAGATCGAGGCCGACGCTGCGGCCATCTTCAATGCGCAAACCCAGCTCGACTACGCCACCATCAAGGCGCCGATCTCCGGGGTTGCGGGCCTGCGCCAGGTCGACGTCGGCAACATCGTCAACGCCGCGACCCAGACCGGTATTGTGACCATCGCGCAGATCGAACCGATCGCCGTGATCTTCACGGCCCCCGAAGATCAACTGCCCGACATCAAGGCTGCGCTTGCGGTGGCGCCGCCGCAAACGATTGCGCTGTCGACCGACGGCAAGCGCGTGCTGTCGACGGGAACGCTGGCGCTGATCAACAACCAGGTCGACACCACGAGCGGCACGATCCGGCTCAAGGCCCTGTTCGACAACAAGGATCATGCGCTGTGGCCGGGCCAGTCGGTTTCGACCCGGCTTCTGATTGCGACGCTGAAGGACGCCACCGTGGCGCCCGACGATGCGGTCCAGCACGGCGCCGACGGCCTCTACGCCTTCACGGTCGGCCAGGACAGCAAGGCTGCCCTGCGCAACATCAAGGTGACGCGGTCGATCGACGGGCGCTCCGTGATCGATGAGGGATTGTCGCCCGGCGAGCAGGTGATCACGGCAGGCCAATACAAGGTGCAGCCGGGCACGCAGGTTTCGACCGTGGTCGCAAGTTCGGACCCGGCGCAGGCCAGGGTCGGCCAAAAATGAGCGGCGGAATCTCCGCGCCCTTCATTCGCTACCCCATCGGCACCTCGCTGATGATGGCCGGCATCCTGTTCATCGGTCTCGTCGCCTATCCGCTGTTGCCGGTGGCCCCGCTGCCGCAGGTCGATTTTCCGACCATCCAGGTCTCCGCCAGCCTGCCGGGCGGCAGCCCGGAGACCATGGCCTCGTCGGTGGCGCAGCCGCTGGAGCGTCAGCTCGCGCAAATTCCCGGCATCGCGCAGATGACCTCGTCGAGCTATCTCGGCACGACCGCGGTCACCATCCAGTTCGACCTCAACCGCTCGATCGATGGCGCCGCCAACGACGTGCAGGCGGCGATCAACGCTGCCGGAGGCCAGCTGCCGAAGAACCTTCCCTCGCCGCCGACCTATCGCAAGGTCAATCCGGCGGACTCGCCGATCCTGCTGCTGTCGGCGACCTCGGACACGCTGCCGCTGACATCAGTCAGCGACAGCGTCGACGCCCAGCTTGCGCAGCAGATCAGCCAGATTTCCGGCGTTGCGCAGGTCATCATCGGCGGGCAACAAAAGCCCGCGATCCGCATCCAGATCGATCCCGCCAAGCTGGTCGCCAAGGGCCTGTCGATGGAGGACGTGCGCAGCCAGATCACGATCACCACCGTCGACAGCCCGAAAGGCAATATCGACGGCGCCACCCGCGCCTACACCATCTACGCCAACGACCAGCTGCTCGATTCCAAGGACTGGAACGACGTCATCATCGCCTATCGCAACGGCGGACCGCTGCGGGTTCGCGATATCGGCCAGGCCGTCACCGGTCCGGAAGATGCCAAGCAGGCGGCCTGGGCCAATGGCAAGCGTGGCGTGTTCCTGGTCGTGTTCAAGCAGCCCGGCGCCAACGTCATCGAGACCGTCGACAAGATCAAGGCGACGCTGCCGCGGCTGGTCGCGGCGATCCCGCCTGCGATCAAGATCGAGATCATCAGCGACCGCACCCAGACCATCCGCGCCGCGGTCGAGGACGTGCAATTCACGCTGCTTTTGACCATCGCGCTGGTCGTGATGGTGATCTTCATCTTCCTGCGCAACTTCTGGGCAACCGTGATCCCGACCGTCACGGTGCCGCTGGCCCTGCTCGGCGCCTGCGCGCTGATGTGGGTGTTCGGCTATTCGCTCGACAATCTGTCGCTGATGGCGCTCACCATCGCCGTCGGCTTCGTCGTCGACGACGCCATCGTGATGCTGGAGAACATCACCCGCTACATCGAGGAAGGCGAAAAGCCGATGGCCGCCGCCTTCAAGGGCGCCAGCGAAATCGGCTTCACCATCGTTTCGATCTCGATCTCGCTGGTCGCGGTGCTGATCCCGCTGCTGTTGATGGGCGGCATCATCGGCCGGCTGTTCCGTGAATTCGCGGTCACGCTGGCGATGACGATCTTCGTATCGATGATCGTATCCTTGACGCTGACGCCGATGATGGCCTCGCGCTTCCTCAGGTCGCATCATGAGACCCGGCATGGGCGCTTCTACCAATGGAGCGAAAGCGCGTTCGACGCCATGCTTCGCGCCTATGAACGCGGGCTCGATCTGGCGCTGCGCTGGAAATTCACGACGCTGATGATCTTCTTCGCGACGCTGGGATTATCGGTCTACCTGTTCGTGATCATCCCGAAAGGCTTCTTCCCGCAACAGGACGTCGGCCTGATCACCGCCACCTCCGAGGCCAGCCAGGACATTTCGTTCGCCGACATGAAGCGCCACCAGGAGGAGCTCGGCAAGATCGTGATGGCCGATCCTGACGTCGCGACCATCGCCATGAACGTTGGCGGCAGCGGCAGGGCCGGCAACAACGGCAACATGTACATCACGCTGAAGCCGCGCAACGAGCGCACGGCGTCAGCGCAGGAGATCATCGCCCGGCTGCGCCCCAAGCTGGACAAGGTCGAGGGCGCCCGGCTCTATATGCAGGCGGCGCAGGACGTGCGGCTGGGCGGCCGGCCGACGCGAACCCAGTTCGAATTCACGCTGCAGGACGCCAATCTGGCCGAACTGAACGAATGGGCGCCGAAGATCCTCGCCAAGATGCAGACGCTGCCCGAGTTGCGCGACGTCGCGACCGACCAGCAGACCAACGGCACCACGGTGGAACTGAAGATCAATCGCGACACCGCCTCGCGCTACGGCATCCAGCCGCAAATGATCGACGACACGCTGTACGACGCCTTCGGCCAGCGCCAGGTGACGCAATACTTCACGCAGCTCAACAGCTATCACGTGATTCTCGAAGTGCTGCCGGAACTGCAGGGCAGCATCGACACCCTGAACAAGATCTACGTGAAATCCCCGACCACCGGCGACCAGGTGCCGCTGTCGACGTTTGCGAAATGGACCAGCGTGCCGGTGCGGCCGCTGTCGATCAGCCACCAAGGCCAGTTCCCGGCGATCACGATCAGCTTCAACCTCGCTCAGGGCGCGGCGCTGGGCCAGGCGACCAACGCCGTCCAGAAGGCGATGGTCGAGATCGGCGCGCCGACGACGCTCAACTCGAGTTTCCAGGGCACCGCGCAGGCCTTCCAGCAATCGCTCGGCACCGTGCCGCTGCTGATCCTCGCGGCCCTCGTCGTCGTCTATTTGATCCTCGGCATTCTCTATGAAAGCTACATCCACCCGATCACCATCCTGTCGACGCTGCCGTCGGCCGGCGTCGGTGCGCTGGCGATCCTGATGCTGTTCGGATTCGATTTCAGCCTGATCGCACTGATCGGCATCGTTCTGCTGATCGGCATCGTGAAGAAGAACGGCATCATGATGGTCGATTTTGCGATCTCGGCCGAGCGCGACGAGCAGCTGGAGCCCGAGGCCGCGATCCGCAAGGCAGCGCTGCTGCGTTTCCGCCCAATCATGATGACGACGATGGCGGCCCTGCTCGGCGGCGTGCCCTTGATGCTCGGCACCGGCACCGGATCGGAAATCCGCCAGCCGCTCGGCTATGCCATGGTCGGCGGCCTCATCGTCAGCCAGGCGCTGACGCTGTTCACGACGCCGGTGGTCTATCTCTATCTCGACCGGCTCTCCAACGCGTTTGCGCGCTGGGGGCGACCGGCGCATCCCGCTCGCGAGGCCGATCTTGAACAACAAGGCACCGTGAAGCAGGCCGCCGAGTGAACCGGCTTTGCGCGTGATGGATTGCCAGTGATTTAACCCTGCGGGCGATCTGGCCGGCGGGTTACTTGACTTTGCGCCCCTGACGGCACATCCGAGAGCGACATATTTCGGAGCCGTATCAGTGAAAATTTCAGCAACGCTCGCATTCGTCGTCGCCGTTACGTTTGCCTCGCCCGGCTTCGCCCAGACGCCGCCGGCGCCCAAGGCCAAGGCCGCGCCGCGTGCAGCCCAGGCCACGCCGTCGCCGACGCCGGCCCCGCAGGCCGATGCCGCGCCGGCCAACACCCCCGCCCCTCCCGGCTGGGTCGCGCGCTGCTCCAGCCCGAGCCGCGACGCGCCGCTCGAATGCGCCGTCGAGCAAAGCGCGGTTCTGACCAAGACCGGACAGGTGATCGTGCTGCTCAACATCCGCGTCGCCGGCGAGAGCCGTCAACCGATCGCCATCATCCAGTTGCCGCTCGGATTGAACCTGCCGGCGGGCGCCAAGCTTCAGGTCGATGACGGCAAGGTCTCCGATCTGCAGATCCAGACCTGCGAGCAACGCGGCTGCTATGCCAACAGCCCGATCCCGGCGGACATGCTGGCGGCGATGAAATCCGGCAAGCAACTGAAAGTCTCGTTCCAGAACATGGCCAAGGAAAGCATCACCATTCCGATGCCGCTTGCCGACTTCGCCGCGGCCTACGACAAGATCAAGTAACGGCCCGCGTCGAGGCCTCAGGCGACGGCAACCGGCAGCGGCACCTCGGCTTTCACGGCCACATAGACGGTGTTGCTGGCATCGTGATCCCCGCGCCAATTGTCGAAAGTCACGACATGGCTCGTCGCGGTCGCAAAGGCGCCGGCCAGCACGCGCTCGAACGCATCGTCGGGTGGATCGTTCGACCACAGTGCGAACACGCCGCCCGGCTGCAGATGGCCGGCGAGCCGCGCCAGCCCTTCCGGCTCGTACAGCGCGGCGTGGCGCGGATGCAGCAGCTTGCGCGGCGAGTGATCGATATCGACCAGCACGGCATCGAAACGGCGCCCCTGTGCACCCGCATCGAACCCTTCGGCGGAAGACGACATCGCAAAGAAATCGCCATGGGCCAGGCGGCAGCGCGGATCGCCGGTGAGCTCCTTGCCGAGCGGAAGCAATCCCTGCTCGTGCCATTCGATCACCTCGGAAAGCGCATCGACCACGATCAGCGATCGCACGCCGGCCTGTTCGAGCACCGCGCGCGCGGTGTAGCCGAGCCCGAGGCCACCGACCACCACGTCCAGATCCGCGCGACCATGCGCCGCGAGGCCAAGCCGCGCCAGTTCGATCTCGGCCAACGTGTACTGGCTCGACATCAGAAACTCGTCGCCGAGCTTGATCTCAAAAATATCGACATCGGACATCGGCCGCCTGCGGCGCCGCAGGCTGAGCACGCCCATCGGCGTCGGGCGGAAGTCCAGTTCTTCGAACGAAAGGCTCATCGGCCAAGGCCTGACTGCGGCCCGGCCGCGTCCCAAAATACCGGCGGATTTGCCGGACCCTATGCAACAACGCCTTCCCCGCGCGCTTGCCAAGGGCGCAAGGTAGCGAGTAGAAGGGCGCCAGTTCGCCGGATTCTAAAGGATCCGGTCGCGAGCAATTGCCGGTCGACTCACTAAGTCATTGATGTCGCTGAGCAATTCTTGGGGAATGGTGTAACGGTAGCACAACAGACTCTGACTCTGTTTGTCTAGGTTCGAATCCTAGTTCCCCAGCCAAACTTCTCGAAAAGGCCCATCAGCGCTCACGCCGTAGAATCGAGCCCTCCCGAGACCAGATAAACGGGATCGCATCCGCGGACCCAGACTCACCCTGCCCGTCCAACAGCTGCCGAGGACGAGCAGCACGAGCGCGGCTGGCCTTGTCCGGCGCCGGGCTCCCGCTCCTTCAGCAGTTCGATTGCGTGGGTCACGACCTCCCGTTCATCCCAGTGGATCCGCTCGAAGGAGACCGCGATCCGCGCTTGTGAATCCAGAATGTAGACCTCGATGCGATGCCGGTTGACCAGCGACTCGATAAAGTTGACGCCGAGCTCGAAATGCCGGCGAAGCGCGTCGTTATCCAGCGCCCGCAGCATCCGGTGTCGGGCATCCAACCGCACCCCCCGGTCCTGCGCGTAAATGCGAAGACGTTCGGGCAGGTCAAACGCCGGATCATAGGTAATGGCAGCGGTCTGGATTCGCTCGCCCAGCCCCTGCGCGTCAAGCAGTCCCTGAACGCGCGCGAGTTTTGCCACTGTCAGCGAGCACTTCATCGGATTGTCGCAGCGCGTGTAGAAAAACACGACGATGGCCGGCCTTCCCTTGAAGAATTCCTCGAAGGTAATCCGATTTCCGTCGTGATCCTCGAGAACAACGTTCTCGATCGGCCCGGCATCGCGGCGGGAACCGGCCGTCCACGAAACCGTGCCTGGCAGACTGTCTGACGGCGCGTCACAGCATGCGTGCGAACCGCTACTGGCGGCCTGATCGGCGCCGGAGATCGCCTGGATGGCGCGGTCGATGTCGATGCGCAGCTTCCTGGAACCGGCGCCGCCTTGGGCACGAAGCAACATCAGCTCGGGAATGACGCCGCGCGCCAACGGGCCGAGCCACGCCAACGTCGCGAGCAGTTCGCGAACCGCGCTCGTCCCGGCGGCGGACATGGCATATTCGCCATAGGCGTCAAAGGACACGGGCTCGTCGCGATAGCGGATGTTTGACAGAGCGCGCATGACGAACGCTGCGAGCGTGCCGGTCGGACGCGGGTACGACCGCAGCGCGCGCGCGGCAGCCGCGACCAGATATGGGTCAACCCCGGCGTCCAGCTCTTCGAGCAGAAAGATCAGCGCGCCATCCGGGACGCCAGCCCGCGCAAGGGCGAGAAGGATCCAGCCGCGCATCCGCACGACCGCCGCCGCCCCGCACTCCGCGTAAACAGGGTGATTTTCGTGCAACAGCTCCGTCAGCAGCTCGCGACGACCCGGATCGACGGCCAGCCCGTCGACCAATGCTGCAAACTGTGCTTCCGAGAGCTGGCTCGCCGGTTTGACACGTGGCATCGCCCACTCACCTCACTGGCCGTATTTACCGAGAAATCGCGAGGCGCTTTGCTTGTATTTCGCGGACGCCTTGCCGGCGCTGAGCCGATCGACGCTCTTGAGCAACGCCTTGTCCTTGCCGATGGCCTCCTGATCGCCAAACTGGGCCAACGCCGTGAGGCTCGTTGCCTTGATGTCGTCGTAGTCCGACTTGTCGAGGAGGATCTCGCGCGCGTGCTGCTGCATTTTTTCAGGCTTGAGCGCCTGCAGCGCGGAGGCCGCAATCTGCCTGACCTCGCGCAGCTCCTTCTTGTCGCGCAGCAGCTTCTCGAACATCGGCGCGGCGGTGGCGTCCGCCGCAAGCAGCCGCAAGGCCTCGCGCCGCGCCATCTCATCCGGCGGCTTCTTGACGATGTCGCGCGCTGCCGAGTAGGCGTCCGCATGCACATCATAGCTGAGAAGCTGCAACGCCTTTTCCGGCGGGACCAGCGCCTTCTTGGGATCCTTCAGCCCCTCAAGAAGTTTTTTCTGCGCATAGCCGTCCTTCTCGCGCGCCAGGATACCGAGCACGCGCTGACGCAGTTCCGGATCCGGGTCATCCGCGATCGCCCGCAGCGTGGCGATGTAATCTCCGCGGCTCGACTCGAACGCCACGACACTGAAACTTGCCGCCTGCATCGCTTGCAGCGCTGCAAGCCGCACTTTGACGGGCTCATCCTGGTTGCGCAGGGTCTTCAACATCGCCTGAAGATCCTTGTCGCTTTCGCACACCGCAAGGGGCGCCAGCGCGGCGGCCGCAACCCGCGCCTTGACCGTGCCCTTCGGACTCGTCGCGATCGACGCCGCGCGCCGGGCGGCGACCTTTGGCGACTCCGCCTTCACCGACCTTTTGCTTGATCGTTTTCTTGCCGATTTCTTTGGTGATTTCTTTGGTGATTTTTTTCTTGCCGGCTTCGACCGCTTTGCAGCTTTGCGTGTGGGGGCCATGGCTGCTATCTCCTCGCGCGAGGCGCGTTAGAACTGCACATCGTCGTAATCGAATCCCATGCGGGACGTGGCGTTGACCGCGCCCTGGTAATCCAGACTGCTCTGCACGCGCGGTTGCAGGCCCGGCGCGCTGACGCAGGGTGACGGAGCCATCGATCCGCCCGGCGCCGTCGGCGGACGCTGACCTCCGGTAATCCCGTTCCACGGCCACATCGTATCAGGCAGATTGTGGCCGATCGGGTTACCGCCGTTATTGGCGAACGATGCCGCGAGCGCCGGATTGAAGCGCCCGTTCTGGCGCTGCCACTTTGCCCACAGGCGGTCGACGTTGCAATGAAGCAGAAAGAAGAGCGGATCTTTCGCAGCCGTGCCGATGCTGGCGATCGAACCGCCGAAGCTGGTATGGGCCGACCCGTGCGGGTTACCTTCCATGGTTTGAAACGCCGCGTATTGCGTGCCAAGGGCCAATGTCTGGGGCTCGGTGCGAACGCCAGGCGGCGCCGAGGTCGTGAGGAAGAACGGCCGGCGGTTGATCCCCTGCACCCCATCGGTCTTCCAGAACTGCAGGGGATTGGTGGCGTTGAACTGGACGCTGCCAAGGGCATTGGAGACGCCGAGGAAATCGCGATTGAATATCCGTGGCGCAGCCTGATCGAAGCGCCAGTACGGTAACGCTACACTTGGATCGATCGCCTGAAGCTCCCGTTCCAGATCCAGAAGGTAGGCGCGATGCCACGGCAGAAACCCCGGCGCGCCGTGGGCCTGCGGCGAACTCACATTGGTGTGCATGTTGCGGAAATCCGCAAAGCGTCCCAGACCCTGATTGTTGAGTTGCGCGAATGCCGACACGAAGCGATCACGCTCGCCCGCGGTCAGCGCGTTGGCGTTCTTTCGAATGCGCACCATCAGCGAGACCGATCCCACCAGCGTGGCGCCAACGCGCGCCTCGATTTTCACGTCGCCATTGTTGACGCTGGGCCGGCCGAACCGGCCGGCGACAAAGAACGGAACGGTGGTGCCGTTGGTCGGAACCGGAAGCGTAAGGCTGTTTGCAAACGATCCCGTGGCACCTGCGCGGAACACCACGACACCGCCGCTGGCCGACGATACCCCGGCGATGGTGACGTTGACGGTCGGCGACGTGGCGCCGGACGGATTGGTCACCCGGATGCGGCAGGGCGAAGGCGCCCATGAGACGAATCGCGTGGCAGCAGTTGCGCCATTGTTGATCTGCAGTTCGACATCCATTGCCGTGCCTCCCGGGCTCGCGACTTTCCTGCGGCTGGCCTGCTGGGGCCTGATCGGAGTGATCCTGATCGGCCTGGGCTAGTCGCCCGGCGTTGATTTTCCTTGGCAATCGCCAGCGAACATGACTTCAAGTCTATGGCTGCGCTGAAAACAACATACAACCTTTCCGTGCGCGTGAAAAGAGCGGCATTGGCGCGATCGGCGATTGACTTCGTCACCCTGCGGCTTGCGGCGACAGGCGCGCCAAGGCGCGATTGCCGGCGGGCTGGCGCGGCTTTTGCGCGTCGTGGACCTCAACGATCAGGTGGAAGCATGCCGGCGGGTGTTTGCCAGTGACACAAGGTGGACCGTCGTGCGCGGCAGCGACCTTGAGGAAGGCGAGAGCCAGGGCTTGCCCGTGTGGAGCCGCCACGTAGGCGACCCCATCCTCAAGAGCAACATGACGCGTCGCGTGGACTTTGCCCTGTTCATGGTCACGGCGCTCGGGAATGACGACCTGGTCAGGGAGGCGCCGGCGATTGTCGGCTGCCGGACACCATCCGCGATCGAACACGCCGGAGCGGCTGGCCTGTAGGGCGGATTCTCTTTAACCCGCCATCTCGCATGGAACGGCGGGTTAAAGAGAACCCGCCCTGCGCAACTGAGCTTGCCTGTGCCCCTCACACCGGCGGCGTGCCGTGGGTATGAAACGACTCGATGGTCTTCAGCCCCCAGGCCTGGCCCTTTTTGCGCTCTTCCTCGGTCCAGACGATCGGCTTCCAGTCGGGCGCCAGGATGAGGCGGGCGCCGGCGTTGGCGACTTCGACGCGGTTGCCGCCGGGCTCGTAGACATAGAGGAAAAAGGTCTGCTGGATGGCGTGCTTGTGCGGACCGGTTTCGATGTGGATGCCGTTTTCCAGGAAGATGTCGGCGGCGCGCAGGATTTCCTCACGGCTGTCCAGCGCATAGGTGACGTGATGGAAGCGGCCCATCTTGCCGTAGTGATCGCGGGTGTAGGCAAAATCGTAGCTCTTGTTGCACATCGTCATCCACATCGCGGCTTCCGTGCCGTCGTTGAGCACGATCTGCTCGGTGGTGCGCAAGCCGAGATAGTTTTCGAAGAACAGGCGATTGGCCTTGATGTCGACCGCCAGGCAATTGAGATGGTCGAGCCGGCGGACATTGACGCCGCGCGCCGGAAACCGCTGCGCTTGGTTCTTCAGTGCCGGCTTCAGTTCGGGCGGCGCCTGGTACCATTCGGTCTCGTAATAGAGCTCGACGATATGGCCGTCAGGATCGCGGCACCGGAACGCCGGCCCCTGCCCCATGTCGCCATCGACCCAGCCGATGTCGAAGCCGGATCCCTTCAGCGCGGCGACGCGGCGCTCCAGCGCCTGCGGGCTGCGCGCGCGCAGCGCCATGTGTTCCATGCCGGAGGTCTTCGACGCGGTGAGTTTCAGCGAATAGCGCTCGTAATCGTCCCAGCCGCGCAAATAGACCGACTCGCCCTTGCGGCCGCTGACGGTCATGCCCATGACGTCGACAAAGAATTTTTCGCTCTCCTCCGGCTTCGGCGTCAGCATTTCCATGTGGCCGAGATGGGCGAGATCGAAGATCGGCTCGGGGGTCATGGTATCGCTCCTTTAAATCAGCGCACGCGTTACGTCGTCGAACAGCTCATCCGTGCTGAACGCACGCGGAATGAGCCTCTGCTGCGCGCAATAGCCAATGATCAGCTCCAGCGAACGGCGCATCTCTTGCGCCGTGAAGCGCGGTGCGGCCGGCGACGCATTGGCCGACTCTGTCAGCAGCCGATGCACTTCCCGCACCACGTCCGGATTTTTCTCGCACATTGCCCGGCTCACCACCACCATGTGGTTGATCGGCACCACCTTGTGCTTCGCAGCCCAGGCCTTCTCCTCCGCGGCGACGTCGGCGAACAGCGGTTTCAAATCCGCATGGTCCGACTTCTCGCCGAGCACCGCGTCGAGTTCACCGTCCACAAGCATCTGGATGATTGGCTTGCCGGCCGGCGCCCGTTTGGTCGTGTCCTTGAATTCGGCGACATGGGCGTCCTCGAAGGTCACCCAGTCGATCGAATCAAGGTCGACGCCGTAATCATTGGCGAGGATGCCGCGCAGCCACGCGCCGGTCGTGGTGGTGAAGGAGCGGATACCGACGCGCTTGCCGGCAAGATCCTGCGGCTTCAGCGCGCCCCGCTTGGCGTTGTACAGCGCATGTCCGTGCTGGTAGCGCGCCATCACCACATCGGGCAGCAGCACCATCGGCTTGTCAAAACTCCTGGCCATCAGATAGGTGACGATGGCCATCTCGGAGACGTCGAACGCGGCCTCGCGGACCATCGGCTTGAAGCCCTTGTTGGTCGGCGAATAGTCGACAAAGTCGAACCCGACCAGATCGGATTTAATCGCGCCGCTCTTCAGCGCTGATGTCCCCGGATGATCGCCGAGCAGAGTCCGCAGGCGCATTGCCATCTCAATCGCTCTCCGGCTCATCGACATAGACAAGGCCGGCCTTCGCCAGCGGCTCGCGCATCTTGTACATGTCGAGACCGAGCACACCGGCGGCGAGTTGCTTGCGCTTGCCGTCCTCGTCGGCGTGGCGTTTTTCGCCCTTGGCCACGACATCGGCGGCATCTTTCCGCCTGACGACCACGACGCCGTCGTCATCTGCGACCACAGCGTCGCCCGGCACCACGTTGATCCCGGCGCAGACCACGGGCACGTTGACGGCTCCCAAGGTCGCCTTGACCGTGCCCTTGGCCGAAATCGCCCTCGACCACACCGGAAAGCCCATCTCGCGCAGCGCCTTGGCATCGCGGACGCCGGCATCGATCACCAGGCCCCTGACGCCGCGCGCCATCAGCGAGGTCGCAAGCAAATCGCCGAACATGCCGTCGGTATTGTCGGTGGTGCAGCCGACCACCAGAATGTCGCCGGGCTTGCACTGCTCCACCGCGACATGGATCATCCAGTTGTCGCCGGGCTGCGCCAGCACGGTCACCGCCGTGCCCGCTGCCTCGCCGCCGGCCCATACCGGACGCAAATATGGTTTCATCAGGCCGAAGCGGCCATAGGCCTCATGCGCGGTGGCGACGCCGAGCGCGCCGAGGCGGTTCACGAGATCAGCGTCGGTGCGCTTGATGTTGCGGACAACGACGGTTTTCATGCCAGTTCCTCCATCGCCATCGGGAACAGCCGCTGATAGGCCTCGCCATAGGTCATGGCCTTGCCGGAATTGCGGCCGCCCTGCATGCCCCGCTGCAATGCGACGCGCTCATAGTACGCCCACAGGTGTTTTTGCGCGGCGAGAATTTCAAAGGTCTTGCGCTTCTGCTCCCAGACCTCATCGATGTTGAGGATCACCTGCGGCTTGAAATTGCACATCTCGGGCTGGTGCGGTTCGAACAGGAACACCGGCGGCGCGGCGTAGGTGTACTTTGCGCCGGGCTTGTGGCCCATCGCTTGCGCCACCACGCGGGTCTCCTGCGCGAAATGCGCGGCGTTGGGATGATCGAAATTGTAGGGGTCTTCCAGCGCGTGGGTGAGCACGAAGGACGGATTGAGCTCGCGGTAGATGTCGACCATGCGGTCGAAATGCGCTTCGGTGGTGCGCAGCGGATAATCGCCGGCATCGAAGAATTCGATTTCCGCGCCCAGCATCTCGGCGGCCCGCTGCGCCTCGTCGCGCCGTCCCGCCTTCACTTTTTCAAGCGTGGCGCCGGATTCCTTCCAGGCGAACTGGCTCTCGCCGCGCTCACCGAACGACAGGCAGGCGATCTTGATGCGGTAGCCTTTTTTGGCATGCAGCGCGATCGCCCCGCCCGCGCGCCAGACGAAATCGCCGGGATGCGCCGTGACCACGAGGCCGGTCTTGTTTGCGTTGGTCATTGCTGTTTCCTCTTTCGTGTTCCGGCTATTGTTTCTCGATCCCCGCCCGCTCGATCACTTTAGCCCATTTCTCGATGTCGTCCTTCAGCCGCTGCGCGATTTCCTCCGGCGTGGAGGACTTGGCCTCGATGCCCAGCTCAAGCGCGCGCTTCTTCAAATCGGGCGTGTCGAGCACGTCGCGGAGCGCGGCATTGAGCGTACCGATCACCTCCGGCGGCGTGCCCTTCGGCGCGAAGATCGCGTTCCAGGAGCGCGCCTCGAAATCGCCGCCGCCGGCTTCCTTTACCGTCGGCACATCAGGCAGAAACGAGGTGCGGACCAGTCCCGAGGACGACACCGCCGTCACCGCCTTGTCTGATATGTGCGACTGCACCGCAGTGTAATTCTCGATCGCCATCTGGATGTCGCCGCGCAGCAGCGCGATCAGGACGTCGGGCGAGCTGCGGAAGGGAACAATGGTCAGGTCGACGCCCGCGGTGGATTTGAACAATTGCGCCGAAAGATTTTGCGTCGAGCCGACAGTGATGGTGCCGACATTGAGCGCGCCGGGCTTTTCCCTGGCCGCTTTGATCAGGTCTGCCAACGTCTGGTACGGCGAGCCGGCCTGGGTGACGAGGATGAAGTCGAAATAGCCCATGCTCGAGACCGGAACGAAATCCGTGACCGGATTAAAGCGTAGGTTCTTGAACAGGGACACCGAGATCGCGGTGCCGTTGCTCAGCAGCGCCAGCGTATAGCCGTCGGGAGGCGACGACAGAACCGCGCGCGCGGCGGTGATGCCGCCGGCGCCCGGCATGTTCTCGATGATGAAGCGCTGCCCGAGCTTTTCGCCGAGCTTCTCCGTGACGATCCGCGCGGTGACGTCGGCAACCCCGCCTGGACCGAAGGGAAGGATCAGCCGCACCGGCCGGTTGGGATAGTTTTGGGCGCAGGCAATCTGCGGCATCAGCAGCAGCAACGCAATTGCGCCTGCGATCGATACGCAGCGGCCGATCAACCGAAAACCATCGCGCTTGCCCGTCATGGTTGCCCCATCAAAACTCAAACAGCCGTGCGGGATTGTCGACCAGAATCTTCTGCTGCAATTCGCTTTCTGGCGCGAACAGTGGAATGAGATCGACCAGATCGCCGTCGTTCGGCATCACCTTGACGTTCGGGTGCGGCCAGTCGGTGCCCCAGATCACGCGATCCGGCGCGGTCTCGATAATCCGGCGCGCGAACGGCACCGCGTCGTGGAACGGCGGACCGCTGGAGGATACCCGCTCGCAACCGCACACCTTGACCCAGCATTTCTCGTCGCGCTGCATCAGGTCGATCAGGGTGCGGAACGGCAACTGATCGAGACCGTCGGCGGCCTTGACCCGTCCCATGTGATCGATGGTGTAACGCACCGGCAGTTTTGCCAGCAGGTCGGCATATTCAGGCAAATCGATCGCATCGAAATGCAGGTCGATGTGCCAGCCGAGCGGCGCCACCATCGCGACGATCTTGTGGAACACCGCCATGTCAGGCACGCCGCCGAGATGGCGCACGAAATTGAATCGGCAGCCGCGGAAGCCGCCCTCGTGCAGCTCGCGCAGGCCGCGCTCGGTGATCGTATCGTCGATATTGGCGACGGCGCGAAACGTGCCGTTGCTGACCGCGATGGCGTCGAGCGCGACGCGGTTATCCGTGCCGTGCACGCTGGCATTGACGATGACGGCCCGGCCAATGCCGATCTTCCTGTGCAGCGCCCTGAAATCCTCCAGCGGCGCGTCAGGCGGCGTATACGGCCGCCCCGGCGCATACGGGTATTTATCATCAGGCCCGAAAATATGGGTGTGCGCGTCGCACGCCAGCGGCGGCAGACGGAATTTCGGCGTCCGCGTATCGCGATCCGGGCCGGGAATCGTTGGCTTCGACATCATGCTCTCATGGGTTACGTGAGCGCGAACCGGCCGGGGCTTTCCTGGCTCCGGCTTTCGCGGCAGACTCCGCGGCCGCCTGGCCGTTGATGTCAGGCGCCTGCAGCGAGGCGACGGTGGCGGAAACCAGTTGCTCGATCGCCTCGGCCATGTCGGCGCCGTCGGCCTCGCCGCGCGACAACCGCGTCACCCGCTCCGGGTTGACGAGGGTGTAATAGAGCGCGCCGAGCAGGAACTGGGAGCGCCAGACCAGCGTCTTGCGCGGCAGATGCGGCAGGCTCTGCTCGATCGCTTCGATGAAGGCGTTGGTGGTATCGTCGAAGATCTCCGCAATGATGCGGCCGACCACGGCGTTGCCTTCCGCCGACATGACAGCGCGCAGCCGGGTGAACCGCGCGCCGCCACCGGCCAGATCGCTGCTCGACGAAAACGCCGGCTGCACATAGGCGCGCACGATCGCCTCCAGCCGGTCCTGCACGTCGCGCACGCGCCGCGCCGCCACCAATAGCTCGATGCGGCGCTTGTTCATGGGACCGCAATGGCGCTTGTAGATTTCCAGCAGCAGGCCGTCCTTGCTCTTGAAATGATAGGTGACGCTGCCGGGGTTGGCGCCCGCCTCCAGCGCGATGTCGCGGATCGAAACCGCGTTGAAGCCCCGGGTCGAGAACAGGCTCTCGGCCGCGCTGAGGATGGCTTCCCGCATATTGGGATTGCGCGTCATGAGTTTTCTTTGGGTTTTTCTTCGGGGGTTTGCTTTCCGCTTTTTCTTTTGTACAGATGTACAAATTATCAGGTCCAGTCAACAAATAACTGAGTGGTGGTGGGAAACACGACGCCGCTCCGTGGACTGGGCATTGGAGAGCGGTATGGCCGGAAGGCGCCAGATTATTGTTGCGATTCTGATGGTTGCGGCAGCCCTCTGCCGCGGCAGCGCCGTTGCGGCCGATCCCGAGGTCAAGCAAATCCTCGCACCGAGCGGTACGCTCAAGGTCGCGCTTTACACGGGAACGCCGACCTCGATTCTGCCCGATCCGAAGGCTGGCGGGCCGAAGGGAGTCGGTTACGATCTCGGCAAGGAACTCGCAACGCGGCTCGGCGTCCCTTTTGAACCCGTTGTTTTTTCCAGAAATGCCGAGGTCCTCGAAGCGGTCAAGACGAGCAAGGCCGACATCGCCCTCACGAACGCCACAGCCGCGCGGGCACGGGAGATGGATTTCGGCCCGCCCGTTTTTGAGGTCGAACTCGGCTATCTCGTGCCGAAGGGCTCGGCGCTCACAGCGCTGACCGAGGTGGATGCAGCGGGCATACGCGTCGGCGTCACGGCAGGAAGCTCGTCCGATGCCACGCTTTCACGCGACCTGAAGAAGGCCGAGATCGTGCGCGCAGCAAATTTCGATGCGGCGATCGAGATGCTGACCGCCGGCACCCTCCATGCCTACGCCACCAACAAGGCCTCGCTGTACGAAATGTCGGAGAAGCTGCCGGGGTCGAAAGTGCTCGACGGCCGCTGGGGCGTCGAACGCTTCGCGATCGGCGTCCCCAAAGGACGCGACGGCGGGATGGCGTTCATCCGGCAGTTCACCGAAGCCGCGAAGTCGGAAGGCCTGGTCAAGGCAGCGATTGTGCGTGCGGGGCTGCGCGGCGCGGTTACGCCGGAAACACAGAATTAGCGGCACACGCCGCCCACTTCCAACCATCGATCCGGACAAGAAGGATTTCCTGCAATGCCTACCCCACGCAAACTCATCCGTTCTGTTCTCGCAGCGGCGCTATTCTCGCTGGCCGGTACGCAGGCAAACGCCGAGGGTTTCCCAAGCAAGCCGGTGCGCATCCTGGTGCCCTATGCGGCCGGCGGTGCGGTCGATGTCCTTGCCCGAACCGTCGGCCAGTCGCTGTCGAAGATCTGGGGCCAGCAGCCCGTGATCGAAAACCGGCCCGGCGCCGGCGGCACCATCGCTTCGCAGGCGCTGACCCAATCGGCGCCCGACGGCTACACCCTGATCCTGGTCGCCAGCGGCCATCCGCTCAATCAGTTCTTCTATCCAAAGTTGCCCTACGACACCTTCAAGGATTTTACCGCGATCAGCGAGATCGCCGCGTCGCCGCTCGCCATCGTCGTGTCCAAGAGCAGCCCCGTGAAGAATCTCGGGGAGTTGCTGACGATCGCCCGCGAGAAGCCCGACGCCTTGTCCTATGGCATGTCCGGCAACGGCACGTCGGCGCACCTTGCCGGCGAACTGCTCAACTACATGGCCAAGGTGAAGATCCTCGCGATTCCCTACAAGGGCGGTGCGCCCGCCCTCACCGCCGTGATCGCGGGCGAGATTCCGATCAGCGTCAATCCCTTGCCGGAGGTCGTCGGCCAGCTCGAGGGCTCTACGGTGCGCGCGCTCGCGGTGACGACGGCGCAGCGCGCCAAGGCGCTGCCGGATGTCCCGACGGTCGCGGAGTCCGGCTTGCCCGGCTACGACGCGTCGGTGTGGTGGGGCTTTCTTGGACCCGCGGGCATGGCGCCGGAACAGGTGACCAGGATCAACGCCGATCTCAAGGCCACTCTCAAGGACCCGGTGGTTCTGACCGCGCTGGAAAAGATGGGCGCGACGCCGGTCGGAAACTCACCGCAGGAATTCGACGCGTTCATGCGCGCGGAGGCCGCCAAGTGGGAGCCGGTGCTCAAGGAAGCCAACATCAAGATGCAGTGAGGCCAGCGCGACGCCTATCGCGCATTGGCCGGGGCATGCACCGGCCATAAATCGGCGCGCCAGTGCAGCATGATCGCCAGCATCAAGGCGAGTCCGACCGCCGCGTACAGCGTTCCCGTCGCGGCGAAGCCGATCTCGTCGATCAGGCTGCCTGCGGCCAGAAGGCCGAACGGCAGGCCATAGATCACCATCATGCGCACGCCCATCACCCGGCCGCGGAAATTCTCGGCTGCCGTGCGCATCAGGATGACGGCGATCGAGATCATCGCAAGGCTCTGCGAGAAACCGGCGATGACAAGGCAGACGATCGCGGTCGGTACCGTCTGCATCTGCACGAACAGCAGCAGCGTCGCATACCACAGCACGGTCGAGGCGATCATGAGCCGCGCCACCCTGATGCCGTGAATCAGGCTCAGCACGATCGAGCCGGCCAGCGAGCCGATGGCGAAACTTGCCGAGAGATAGCCGAGCCCGGTCTGGTTGGTGCCGTAGATCGCCTTGGCCACATAGGGCAGCAATCCGTTGGTGAGCGGATAGGCCGTGAGGTTGGCGAGGAACGCGACCCAAAGCGCAGCGCGCATGCGCGGCGTGGTCCAGCAATAGGCCACGCCCTCCATCAGGTCGCGCAATGGCGAGGGCCGCAGCACCTCGCTTTCGGTATCGCCGGTCGGATACGGCTTGGCCGGTGCCACCACGCACAGTGTCAGCAAGGTCGCGACGAGATAGAGGCAGACGATCGCCACATAGGCCGCTCCCATCCCGAGCGCGGCGAACAATCCGGCGCCGCTCAGCGCGCCGGCGATGCGCGCGGTATCCATCGTGGTTCGGGAGATGCTGATCGCGCCGATCAGTTGATCGCGCGGCATGATGGTCGCAACCAGTGCGCCGCGCACGCCGAGGTCCGACGGACGGACGACCCCCATCAGGGCCGCGACGATAAAAACAAAAAGTGGGCTGAGATGGCCTGACAGCGCCAGCGTCATCAGCACGGTCGCCAGCACCGCGTAGCACGCGCGCATCATGGCCAGGAGATCGCGGTGACCGATCCGGTCCCCGACGACGCCGAACATCGGCGCGACCAATGTGCCGATATAACCCAAGGAAGCGAACACGGTGAGCAGCAGCACCGACCCGGTCTCGACCAGCACGTACCAGCCGAGGATGATCATCTCCATCTCGAACGCCCACGAGGTGAGCAGATCGGCGGGCCACTGGAAACGATAATTCCTGATACGGAATGGCGCGAGCGCGGAAGGCCGCGCGAAATCGCTCAAGACGCGCTGTCGCGGTTCATCGCGTTCCACCCTGCCCTGTTTCTTGTTCTTTGCTTCGGCTTGGATAGCGTGCAGGGATCGCTTGTGTCAATTGAGAGGCCATTGATCTCGCAACGCAAAAGGTCATACCGGATATGAGTTCGCGGTCTCGCGGCGCGATGCGTCCGAGGTTTAAAGGCTAGCTTTCGCCCCCAAATCGAGAGGGCGCAGGGAATGCCGGATGCGCGCTGCACCCGCGGTCTCGTGTGCGATTGTGCAAACAAAAGCTGCACACGAGCATACAGGGCAGCGGAGGCGATCCGACATTCCCTGCGCAATGGCTTTACGGCTTATATCGTGCTCTCCCCGGTCGGGCCGAGCTCGTTGTCACCGTCGCTCCTTAGAAGCGTTAGCCTCTTCGGAACTTGACGCCAGCATCGGGGCGTCGGGACCACACGACTTCACCGTACGCTTCAGCCGCGCGCGTCAAGCGCAACTGTTGCGTCCACCACGACCCGCCCCTCGTTGTGACGATGGCCAACGCCCCTCTGAAAGGGACGGGATGGCGATAGATATGCACTGATTTTCTCTTCGAATAAGCGAAATATTTTTGATTCCGGGGCGTGACATTATTTCTGTCGATCAGAAGTGATTTGCCTTTCCGGGCAAAAACGGCCTTGTCCTGACGAAGGGTCACACAGATAGTTTGATCTCCGGGCCGGGCCCGACTTCGCCGCTGTCGGTCCTTGCCCCGACCAATTCATAAATCTGAAACTCGGCCGCAAAGCCCTTGGGCTTGATGCGATCTACCGCACGAAACATGAAGCGGGTTTCGACGCGCTGCCTGACTGCCTCGCTCACCAGCGCCAACGTGCCGTAGTTCTTGTTCAGGGATTCAAGGCGGGCCGCGAGGTTCACCGACGCCCCCAGAACGGTGTAGTTCATCCGGTCCAATGATCCGATGTTGCCGACCACGACATCGCCGACATGCAGGCCAAACCGCGTGTTGTAGACCGGCCATCCTTCGCGCTCGAACGCGGCGTTGAGCTCACGGTTGGCCTCGATACAGGCGAGCACTGCCGCGCAGGCATTCGCAACATGATCGTCATCCTCGATCGGCGCGTTCCAAATCGCCATCACGGCGTCGCCGATGAATTTATCGACCGTGCCTTTGTTCGCCATGATCGCCTCGGACATGGCGGCGAAGTAGCGCGAGGTGTACAGCATCACCTGAGTGGGATCCCTGTTCTCGGTCAGCCCGGTGAAGTTGACGACATCGGTGAACAGCACGGTCACCTCCCGGCGCGCGCCTCCCAGCGTCATCGCGTCGCCGGTTTCCACGAGCCGCTGCACCAGGCGTTTTGGGACGAAGTGTGAGAAGGTCTGCACCAGCGTGCGCATGGTGGAGACAGACCGGCCGAGATCATCAATCTCGCGGATCGTGGAATGCACTGATGGACCGACCGCCGGCTGGAACCTCTGGATCCGGTCGGTCTCGTCCGCCAGCGCCCGCAGCGATTTGGACAGAATCGAACCTATAACGAACACGATCGGCACCATGGCTGCGACGAATCCAAGCGTGGCGACAAACAGCCGCCGGCGCTCCGAGAGGATACTGGCGAAGAACTCGTCGACGGGCGCCACCACTGCGACGCGGAGGTTGGCCGGACCTGAACGGGGGATGGTCTGGAATGCGGCGGCATACAGCCGGCCCCCCGTATCGTTGAAGAACTGTTCGGAAATCCCATTCGTGCGCCAGGCCCGGATCGCCTTGAGAACCCCCGCCATATCGGTTTCACGCAGGCTGGGGATAGTGCCCGAAACCTCTCTTCCGAGCATTTCAGACATCCGGGGATGGGCGAGAATGCGATCGCTATCGTCGAACAGGAAGGCGACGCCTGAGGCCGTCAGCTTCTCTTTCTTCAACACCTCCTGCGTTGCATCCATCAGCAGGTCGCCCGCAATCACGCCATCCCTGCCCGCTTTCAGCGCGGTCTGCACGGTGTAGCCCTGCTTTCCGGTCGCGAAAAAAATGTACGGTCCGGTCAGCCAGCTGCCATCGCGGCGCTCAGCGTCTTTGTACCAAGGGCGCTGGCGCGGATCGTAATCGAGCGGCCCCGGCAACTCCCTGATTATTTCGAGCGTCTCCGACAGAAACAGCCTTCTTGACTTGACGCGAGCAGGATCGGACCGCGAGATCACGACCAGCCGGAACGCGGCCTGTTCGGGTGCCTCCAGCCGCGCGCGCGAGTCCCGACCGGTACCGCCGATATCGTCCATCTCGATGAACGAGCCATCGTCGTAACCGACATACAGGCTGAAGAGCTGTGTGTTGTTCTTCACCATGGCCGCGAGCAGAGCATACAGGCGCGGATTATCCTCGATTTCCGCGGACTGGATCGGCGGCAGCGCATTCAGAATTTCGAGATTGTCCCTCACCAGTTTCAGTTGCGAGCCAATCCGGTCCGCCGACGATTCGGCCACCTTGCCAATGAACTGGCTGGCGGCCGCATTAGTGACCGCGGTGATCCGCTCAAAACTGAGATAGACCAGTGCCAGACCGATGACGAGAACGATCGCGACGAACAGCGTGATGACGGAGGTCTTGAACCCGAGCCGGAGGCTTGTGTTGTTCGTCATCGAAGCACCATCAATCACTCCACTCAGAACGGATTGACGTAATTCGTGATCGCAATCTGGCGCAGCAGCACCTTGCGGATGACGTGCGCCAGCTTGACGTGTTCGGTGAAGATGGCGGCATCGCCGGCGCTGCCGGCGGGCAAACTCCGGACCAGATGCGCGTCGTCGAGCCGGATACGAACGACAAACGGCACGGAGGCAATATTTTTGGGCGTCACGGCCAGTCCCGAGGTCTGCACCTGACCGGTCGCGACCGCCTGAAGGACGCTCTCGACCTTGCCGCTGTAGATCTGCCCCGGCTTGAACTTGAACGTCGCCTCGACGGCTTGGCCTGGTTCAATGTAGCGGGCATCGATCTGCGCGATTTCGACACCAACGATACTGTCGGACGTATCGATGAAGGCCATGACCGGGGCCAGCGGCAGATTGGCGACGCGCGCGCCCTTGCGCAGTGCGAGGTTAGTGACGTAGCCCTCGGCCGGCGCGCGCACCACCGTCTTGTCCAGATTCCACTTCGCGCCTTCGAGCTGCGCCTTGAGCTGATCGACTTCGGATTGCCGCTGCTCGACGTCGAATCCACGGCCGGAATCGCGCTCATACAGTTGCGTCATCTGGGCAAGGCGGGTCGCAGACAGCTTCAACTGCGCCTCGATCGCGTTGACCTGCGCTTCATACGGCACGGGATCGATTCGAAACAGCACGTCGCCCGCCCTGAGCGGCTTGTTCGCCTCGACGGGAACGTCGATCACCTCGCCGGCCACGCTCGGCACGATCGAGACCGAGTTGCGCACGAGCAGCACTGGCCCCTGCGGCGCGCCCCACCCCATCGGGATGAACAGTCCGATATTGAGCAGCAGCAGGACGATGAACGGCGACACCTTCCAGAACAGGTTGAAGCGGACGACGCCAAAACGCACCAGCAAGAACAGCAGCACCAGATAAACACAGAGCATTGCGACGATCATTGCGGGCGCTCCTCTCTGCGTCGTGCAGGCGCGTCGACATAGGCCCAGATCAGGGCGAGCGGCCAAAGCGCAAAACCGCAGATCAGCGTCACCCAGCCGGCCACCGTCACGGCCTCCGCCCACGGATGGCCGCGGGTCTTGGCGATGTGCCCGGGCAGCCAGCCGGCGATGCAGAACACCGCAACCACACAGGCAATCAGGATGATCAGGACGATCCAGGCGAAGATGTCGAAGCCACTCATTGCTGTCTCACTTTCCCGGCTCCAGCGGCGGCAATTTCCACGTCCCCGTCATCGCCGCCTTGCTCGGCCCGTAGACGCGCGCGACCAGGCTGCACTTCGCCGCCGGCGCCGGCAGCCAGTTGCTTTCCTTGTCTTTTCCCGGCGACGCGTTGCCGACATAGATCGTCAGCGAGCCGTCCTTGCCGTACTGGAGTCCCTTGGTGCGGTCGCCGATCGAGTAGCGATTGATCGGGTTGGCGTAGAGGAACCGGTCGGGAATCGTGTACATGGTCATGGACCAGAAAAACTTTGCCGGCGGCAGATTGGCCTTGGTGAAATGAACCGTCGCCGGCTTGCTGCCGTCGCAGACGTAGCCGCCATACCAGGCTTCCTCGATCGAATTGCCGTAGAGACCCTTCATGGCGGCGACAGCACGATTCAAGTTGCTCTTTTGCTGCGCGCGGGAGCCGAACAGGCCATTAGTGTCGAAGGTCTTGCTCGCCAGAGCGTCGATCGCCGCCTGTCCCTCTTTCACGCCCGCATCGATGGCCGCAAGCGTTGCGGGATCGACCTTGGCGGCGTCCCAGGGCTTGCCGGGGCCGATGCCGATTTTCTCAAACCGCTTGCGTATCGCGACTTCGCTGGGATGCGGCGGCTCGGCGAATTGCAGCAGGAAGTTCAAATAGCCGACGAAGTCATGCGTCCGCGCCTTGGCCTTGTCATAGGGCGGGAATGAAATGGCTGGAGCAGCCGGCGGAGCCGGCTGTTTCAGGAACGCGCTGAGCGGCTGCAGCTTGTACTGCGCCTGCAGCGCCTTGACGTTGGGAACGTCATCGGGACCTTGCAGCGCGGTCCGCGTCAGCGTTCCCACGATCTCGGTTTCGGCCTTGAACACCTGTTTGATCCCGGCAGGCTTCTGACCCTTCCATTTCGGGCCGGCGATCATGTAGCTGCCGGCGCCGAAGCCGGTCGAGCGCACGCCGATATAGGCGAAATTCTGCGTGAAAAGGTCGATCCATTGAACGACGTAGTAGCGGTCCTTCGGCACCGCGGGCACGCTGATCACCATCGGCTCGGCGCGCAAATCGAGCCACGCCCACGAATAGGGCGTGTCGTTGTTCGGCGTGACGACGTCCTTGTTTTCAGGCGTGAACGGCTCCGAATAATGCCGGAACACATTAAAGCCGCCGACATAGGCGCTTGAGTCCTTGTCAACCGCCTGCGTGCGCCAGGTTTGATAATTTTCCATCATGGCGTAGGCATAGATGTAGGCGTCCCTGGCGATCGTCTGTGCTTCGGCCGGGGAAACATTTTGCGCCGACGCCTGGGGTGCAATGAAAATCGTCAGGGCCACTGCCGCTGCAATTAGCGTTCGTCCAAACATTTGCTTTTCCTTTTCGGTTCGGTACAGCGGATAAAAATCCAGCTTGGCATTATTTGACCGGCTGCACCGCAGGCGATTTCCATTTGTCAGCCAGAAGCTCGGGCTTCGGCCAGTAGTAGCGCGCGGCCATCATGAACCGCCCCTTCGGCGCCGGCAGCCAGTTCGCTTCCTTGTCGGCACCTGGAGAATCGTTCTGGATGTAGATGGTCAATCCGCCGTCCGGATCACGCTTCAGGTTCGGCAGCATCGGAGAGTTGACGAGGTAGCGGTTGATCGGATTCTTCACCAGTAGCTGGCTGGGCAGCGCATACATCGTCAGTGACCAGAATGCGTTGACCGGCGGGAATTTGCCATCGGCGTAGCGCAAGGTGTAGCGGCCGCTGCTTCCATCGAGCGGCTTGCCCTCACTGTCCTTGTCGTAGATCGGATAGAGCGCCTCGTCCTTTGAATTGGCACCGATCCCGACCTGGGTGCCGGTGGCGCGCTTGAGATAATTGTTCTTCAGAAACGCGCGGCTGCCGAACAGATCGGCGCTCTTGCCGCCGAGCGTCGCGCGATAGGCGTCGATTTCCTTCTGACCATCCGCCATTCCGTTCAGCAGCGCTGCCTTTCTGGCGTCGGACAGCGACGCCGTATCGAACGACTTTCCGGGTACGATCCCGATGCTTTCGAAGCGCTTGCGAAGAGCGGCCTCGCCGGGATTTACCGAGGTAAGCGGCAGCAGGAAGGCGAGCTGATTGAAGAATTCGAGCGACTTGCTCTGCTCGGCCGGCTTCATCGGCTTGATCCAGTCCACCTCAGGCGCGGGCGGCGGCGCCGGCTTACCGAGGTATTCGGACAATGGACGCAGTTTGTAGCCGGCCTGGATTTTCTTGACGTTGTCGAGATCGTCGGGATTGAACAGTTGCGTACGGCCGACCACGTTCACGAGCTGGGTTTCGGAGCGGATGACCTTCGCGATACCCTTCGGGGTCGGGCCTTTCCAGTTCGGTCCGGCGATCAGATAGTCGCCGCCATTATTGCCGGTGGTTCGCGATCCGACATAATCGAAGTTGAACGTATAGAGATCCATCATCTGGAACACGAAGTACCGGTTCTTCTCCATCGCCGGGACGGTCAGCACCATGGGCTCGGCACGCAGGTCAGGGCCGATAAAGGTGTAAGGGGTGTCGGAGTTGGGCGTGACGAACGCGGTATCGTCCGGCGTAAACACCCGGGCGACGTTCAAGATCGAATTGAACGGACCCTTGTACTGCGGATTGCCCTTGTCGATCGAGAATTCGTATAGCGTCGAATACACCGTCACCATTGGAACGCCGTAGATGTAGGCTTCCCTGGCGATCTGCTGCGCTTCCCTGTCCGATACGGGCTTTGCAAAAGACAAAGCGGTCATGGCGCACAGCGCCAGGGAAACAGACAGGAGGAAGGCAAGCGATTTCTTCGTGATGTTTCCCATGGATTGTCCTTCCAGTTTGTCGCGACGATCTTTTTTATTTTGATGGCTGGCTCACTGCTCGGGCGGAAAGACTGTCATCCAGTCCTGCTTCATGTCGACCACCGACCAGCCTTTCGCAGCGCCTTCATCCAGCGCCTTGTCGAGCTTGCCGATCCTGGATTGCCGGTCGTAGGCGTATTCACGCTCGCGTCGGTGTGACGGACGATGCCGGCGAACCGGGCGCCCTCGCCTGCGGTGGTCCATTGCAGCATCTGCAGATCGCCGTCGGAATTGCCGAATGCGAAGATCGGTCGCCGCCCGATGAAGCGGTTGATGCCGACGGGCTTGCCGGGACCGTCATCGATGAATTCGATCTTGGGCAGCTTCATCAGCTCCGGCTTGCCATTGGCGCCGGTCTGGAGTTTCACCACGCCTGACGAGCCCACCACCTGCTCGGGCGGAATGCCGTAGACCTTTTCCATCCACGGCCGCATGAACTCGACGCCGCCGCCGGACACGACAAAGGTCTTGAAGCCGTTGGCGCGCAGGTAGGCCAGCAGTTCCAGCATCGGTTGATAGGCGAGCTGGGTGTAAGGCCGGTTGAAGCGCGGATGCCGGGCGGTCGCGGTCCATTCGATGACCGCCTTTGCGAACTCGTCGATTGTCATGCCGGTGTGAGTGGCGGCCACGATTTGCAGCAGGCCCTTTTCACCTGAGGCGGCCAGCGCCTTCATGTCCTTGTCGAGTAACGCCTTGAACGGCTGCGTCGTCTTCCATTCCGGATGCTGCGACGCCATCGCCTTGATGCGGTCGAAGCCGAACGCGAGTTGGAAATAGACCGGCTGCTCGCACCACAGCGTGCCGTCATTGTCGAAGGTGGCAATGCGCTGCTCGACGGGAACGAAGTCGGCACCGCCTTGTGTCGTTACGCGCGAGACAAACTCCGTAATGGACTTTTTGACTGCGCCGTCGTTCCAGGCGGGCAGCGGATCGGACTGAGCGACGGCGAAATGAGGGACCGTGACGAAACTGACGACCAGCCACGCAACGAACAAAACGTGGCGGACGGCATTAAGCTGGAATACCGACATTGAACCGACCATTCGAATTCGAGGTCGCTGAGGCAACAAATAATCTGGCCCGCCCGTAGGCGAGCCGGAATCGCGGTGCCTCGCTTACCTCACGCCACGCTGCCGGAGTTGTTGCTCGATCATCTGGTTCACGCCGGAGCGGATCTTGTCGATGCTCTGAGCCCTTTGGCCGGCCTTCGCACGGTTGTCCTTGATGTCGTCGAGTTGCTCCTCGAGGATCGTTGCCGGCACAAAACTCGGCGGGAACGAGCGCGGCGGAAACTCCTTGAACGTCATCACGAATGCGCCGACGTCGTCCATCGCGCCATAGACTTGTCCGACGTGGTTGAGCTGCCAATCCCAAAACGTATTGGAGGTGATGTCGGCGCGTTCGAACGGGTCCTGCAGCAGATTGAAAATCTTCTGCAAGCGAAGCTTGGTGAAGGGCTCGGCCCAAACCTGCATCGTCCCGGGTGAGCGCTGTTCGGCGTACACGTACTTGTAATCACCCTTGCGCAACGCCACCAGCATGCCGTCATCGTCGGCATAGAAGAACTTGTCGCGCGCGCTCCTGGTACCGTTGTTGTTGCCTGCGGTGCCGCTGACATTGCGCAGGAAGGCGGTCTGGTCGAATCCGTCGAGATGCACCTTGTAATTGACGCCGTTGGCCGTGTAGCCGGCCTTGAGCTTGTTGACGATATCGGGTTCGCCAGCGGCGGAACAAAGGGTCGGAATCCAGTCGTTGTGACTCATCAGTTCGTTGGTGACGGTGCCAGGTTTGATTACGCCGGGCCAGCGGACCAGGCACGGTACACGAAAGGCGCCTTCCCAATTGGTGTTCTTCTCCGAACGAAACCAGGTCATGGCGCCATCGGGCCACGAGTTCATGTGGGGACCGTTGTCGCTGGAATAGACCACGATGGTATCGTTGGCGAGGCCCATATCGTCCAGGGCCTTGAGCCGGCTGCCGACGGTATCGTCGTGCTCAAGCATGCCATCGATGTACTCGCTGTCGCCGTGGGTGTAGCGGCCACGATGGCCGGCGCGGACGTGTGTGCGAAGGTGCATGCGCGTGCTGTTGAACCAGCAGAAGAACGGCTTGCCGGCGGCTTGTTGCCGCTTGATGAAGTCGATCGCCGCGGCCGATGTCTCGTCGTCGATCGTCTCCATGCGTTTCTTGGTCAACGCACCGGTATCCTCGATGGTCTGCTTGCCGATCTTGCCGAAACGCGGATCGACCGTGGAATCGTCGCGGTCGGTCGCCTTGCATTTCAGGACACCCCGCGGGCCGAACTTGGCGAGGTAGGCCGGGTCCTTCGGATAGTCCGGCAGTTCCGGCTCTTCCTCGGCGTTGAGATGGTAGAGATTGCCGAAGAATTCGTCGAAGCCGTTCACGGTCGGCAGCGACTCGTTGAGATCCCCGACATGGTTCTTGCCGAACTGGCCGGTGGCGTAGCCGAGATTCTTGAGCAGACCGCCGACAGACGGATCGAGCTGGCTCATTCCCATCGGTGCGCCGGGAAAGCCAACCTTGGTGAGGCCGCTGCGGATACCATGCTGGCCGGTCAGAAACGCTGCGCGGCCCGCGGTGCATGACTGCTCGCCATAATAGTGCTGAAGCTTGATTCCTTCGCGACCGATGCGGTCAATGTTCGGCGTCTCGTAGCCCATGAGCCCGTTGGAATAGGCGCTGATGTTCGCGATGCCGACGTCGTCACCCCAGATGATGAGGATATTGGGTTTGCGGCCGGACGCCGCAGCGGCAGCCGTCGGAGCAGCAGGCGCCGGAGCAGGAGCCGCCGGGGCTGCTGGCGCAGCTTTTTGTCCCTGCGCGAGCGCTGCGGAGGTCAAGGTCGCCGCCGCCACCAGCGCCGACGAACCAAGCAGGATGTTGCGGCGGCTGACCGTGCGGTCATCGTTGTCGTCGGTGAAGCCTTCGGTATGGTTGTTGGTTTTTTTTTCGCTGGACACTCAACTCTCCGCTCGTTGCACGACAGTGGAAATCATCGCGTGGCTGGACTCCTCACTACACACCGGAATCCGAGGTGACTGGTCGAGGTATCGATCGCCTCCGCATGCCGCGCCGCCGGGCGATAGCGGCGGCAGTAATTCGGCGCGCACAGATGCGAACCGCCCTTGATGACCTTGCGCGGGATTTTGACGTTCGGCTGGCGTGGGTCGTAGCTGCCCTCCTCGCGCCCGCCGCGGGGATTTTCGGGAATGCAGCACGCCTTCGGCGCGTCGGCTTCATGCTTGGGCGTGTACCAGTCCGAGGTCCATTCCCAGACATTGCCGATCATGTCGTGCAGGCCGTAGCCGTTCGGCGGGAAGGCCGTCACCGGCGAGGTGCGCTCGTAGCCGTCCTCGTGAAGATTGTGCAGCGGGAATTCGCCCTGCCAGGTATTGGCCATATGCGCGCCATCGGGCGTGAATTCGTCGCCCCATGCGAATTCGGCGCCGTCGAAGCCGCCGCGCGCGGCGAATTCCCACTCGGCTTCGGTCGGCAGGTCCTTGCCCGCCCATCGCGCATAGAGCAGCGCGTCCGAATAGGAGATATGTACCACGGGATGATCGTTGAGGACGTTGATGTTGCTCTTCGGCCCGTAGGGATGCCGCCAGTCAGCCCCCTTCATGAAAGACCACCACTGGCTCCAGTCGCGCAGGTCGTAGGTCGAGTGCGGCCGCTCGAACACCAGCGAGCCCGCGTACAGCATGTGCGGCAAGGCACCTGGATAATGCTTCGGATCGGGCAGGATTTCGGCAAAGGTCTTGTGCCCGGTTGCGATCACGAACCGCTTGAACAGATGGTTGGTCACCGGCGTGCGGTCGATCCAGAAGCCGTCCACCGTCACGCGATGTACCGGCGCTTCCTCAGGATAATGTTTGTCGGAGCCCATGCGGAACGTGCCGCCGGGAATCCTGACCATGTCGGCGGTCCGGTTATCTTCCGATGGTTTGTCGTCCCGCTCTATGTCGGTTTGCAGCAGCGTCATGACACTGAACTCCTGACGTGCGCGGTTACGGGCAAACGTCCAAGAAGCCCTGCGTCTTGCCCGGATCGGTGTAGTACCAGCAGTAACCGGGCGCCGGTGGTGAGCCGGCATAGGCTGCTGCGGAAGCAGCGGCGACGAATCCGATCGCGGCACCGGCGGCGATCGCGCCGCCCGGACGCCAATAGTAATTGGCCGGACGGACCCAGCGGCCGGGGCGCGCGACACCCGGACCCACCACCGCCCCCCCACGCACCACGGTCCGACTGGCAGCGTTGCCTCGCGGACCGACGACGGTGGTCCGGCGTACAGAGCCTCCGGCTCGCGCGCGGACTTCAGTCACCAGACTGTCTTGTGTGAGTTCTTGCCTGAGTTGCTGCTGCAGCGAACCGGAGGGCACGATGACCGTCGCCGTTACCGGCGAAGGCGTCAGAACAACGAAGGCGGAGAAGGCCAGCGCGTAGAGCATTTCGTTGCGAGCGTTGGCCAGATCGATCAAGCGGGTTCTTGTTGAACGCATAGGCGGACCCTTTTCTTATTGCGGCCGCTCGCGTCAAGGTTGCGCGCGGCAGACGTAGATCAGTCAGCCCCTCTTCCCTATCTTCCGCCCAATTTTTTGGTGCGGCACATTGGCGCCAGCCTCTTCAAAGGCTTACGAGACACATTGGCGCACTTGCAGGCTAAACGAATCTCGAAGCTCTGTGATGTGCAGTTTGTGCCAATCTGCATCGGCTCGATTTCAGCCTTAATGGACAACTTCGCAAATCGATCAACGCATTGACCGAACTTCATGTCGTACTGTCCAAAACTTTAGGCAAATATTCTCGTCGGCTCCCGAGCTGCGCCGAGCGTCTGTGCAACAGCGGATCACTGAAATTCATTGTGATCGCGCTGGAGTTGTGGCTAGATCGAGTCGGGGATGGGGCATCGCTTCCTTGGGGAGTTGTCGATGCGCTATGGTTTGTGTGTGTTACTTCTCGCTGCGGCAAGGCTCCACGCGCTCGAGAAGCGGGCGGCGGCGCCATGAGCGGGCAGCTTGCGGTCAGTTCCTCCAGTCTGGACAGCTTCGAAGGCCTTCATAACGCGATCAGAGGATCGCACGTCGAGGTGATGCAGCTCGGCCGCGGAAAGTTTCGCGGCTCGTTGAGCCATGTCGGCATCGGAGATTTTTCGCTGAGCATCGGCTCGTTTTCCGTGGGCGTTCGTACCCAGCGCATTTCGACCGACGACAAGCTCGTTGTCGGAATGCTCCTCAATTCGCAAGACCGGGTCACCCACTGGTCGTTCGATATGCGTCCGGCGGATGTTCTGGTCGTGCCACCCAGCACCGAACATGACGGCATTTTCCATGGCGCCGCGGCCTATGCCGCAATCCGCCTCGATCTCGCCGAGGTCACGTCTCTCTTCAAGAGTGAACCAAGGTTGAGCGATCCCGCGGCATGGCTCGATAAAAACGTCTATCAGGCGGACCCTGCGATCGGCATCGCAGCGACAAAACGACTGCCGCTGATCATTTCCCGGTTGGCGCGGCAGCAGACCGGCTTATCCGATGCCGTCGCCGATTTCTGGAAACGGTCGATCATCGACGCCGTCACCGGAACGATCGTGCAATCGTTGCCGCCGGACACCAGAGGGCTTTTGCCCTCGGCGACCCAATTGGTCGGGAAGGTGGACGATTATCTCGATGCAGCCGGCCTTCGCCCGGTGCACGTTTCCGAAATCTGCGCCCACCTCAACGTGTCGCGACGGACGCTGCATCGCGCATTTTACGACGTCCTCGGTTTGGGACCGATAACGTACCTGCGTCACAAACGGCTTTGTGCCATTCATTCCGTTCTGAGGGAGAGCACCCCTGCGACGGTCACCGTCGCGCAGGTAGCGATCCAGCACGGTTTCATCGAGCTTGGACGCTTCTCGCACTACTATTATTCGCTGTTCGGGGAGTATCCATCGGAAACGCTTGGCGGCCGCGGGTCCCGTAGGGAGATTGGTCCGCATTTCGCTAGCAGTCCGACGTAAGCGCGGCATCGAATCGTACGTGACAAAGCTTTTCTCAGACTGCAGCCCGAATAATTCCGGCTGTAACTCATCGGCCACGGATTTTCGAACTGCCTGTGGCCTACTATTGGAAGTTGCGACGGGCTCGACGAATGATTCCGCTCATCGGGAACCAAGGAAGTTCGTGTCGCGCATGCAACGAGGGGAGTGGTGCATGTTGAGAATCGAATCAAACATCAGACGACTTGGTGGCGTGTTGGTGACGACGGCGCTCGTACTTTGCCCTGCGGTCTCACACGCCGACGAGAGCGGTATCTCATTCTGGCTCCCGGGATTATATGGCAGCCTGTCAGCGACTCCCACAACGCCCGGCTGGTCAGTCGCAACGATCTACTACCACACCTCCGTGAACGCGTCGGGAGCGGCGGCGGCCTCCCGGGTAGTCCAGGTCAACGGGGTTCCCCGTTCCGTAAATGTCAATCTGAATGTGAATCTGAGTGGTCAAGCTGACCTGCAGTTCATCGCACCCACCTACACCTTCGCAGAACCTTTTCTGGGAGGCCAATTGTCGGCGACCCTGGCCGGCGTTTGGGGAAGAAATTCCGCAAGCATCGCCGGCACCTTGACGGGACCGCTCGGCAACACATTCCAAGGATTTCTCCAGGACGCGCTCGTCTCTTATGGGGATCTCTATCCGACCTTTAAGCTGAAGTGGAACAGCGGCGTCCACAATTACATGGTCTACGGAGCGGGTGACATTCCCGTCGGTGACTACAAACCCGACCGGATCTCCAACGTTGGAATTGGTCATGGCGCCATCGATTTTGGTGCCGGCTACACTTATCTAAACACTGCTACAGGCACGGAAATCTCCGGCGTCGGCGGCGTCACTTACAACTTCAAGAATCCCGATACTCAATACCAAAGCGGCATTGATTTGCATTTCGATTGGGGCGTATCGCAATTTCTGTCCAAGCAGGTCTTTTTCGGCTTGGTCGGCTACGCCTATCAACAGATCACCGACGATTTCGGTCAGCCGGCCGTTCTCGGTGGTTTTCGCTCGCGCGTTTTCGGGATGGGCCCGCAGATCGGATACATTTTTAAGATTGGGGAGAACCAGGCATTCCTCGGACTGAAGGGGTATGGCGAGTTTGCCGCTGCCAATCGTCCGTCCGGCTGGAATACATGGCTGACATTCTCGATTTCCGAGGCCGTACCGACCACGGTGACCCCGACCAAGCGCCTGGTGAGCAAATAGCGATCGATCCAAACCACCACGGGTTTCGCCGGGAGCCCGCGTCAGGGCCGGCTACAGGATTCAAGCCGCGGATACCACCTTTCCGCGGTGCGAGAGCAGCAGCCGCCGAATGTCCTCGGCTGGTATCGCGGGGCTGAACAGAAATCCCTGTATCTCGGTGCAGCCGAGAATGTACAGCAGGTTTCGCTGCTGCTCGGTCTCGACGCCTTCCGCTGTCGTCGTCATGTCGCTCGCGGCCGCAATGTTCACCACCGCCTGGACGATCGACGACGAGGCGCCTGCGCCGGCCAGATCCCTGATGAAGGATCGGTCGATCTTGATCTTGTCGAATGGAAACCGCTGCAGATAGCTCAGCGAGGAATACCCGGTGCCGAAATCGTCCAGCGCGATGCGTACCCCCAGCTTGCGCAACTGATGCAGCATCTGAAGCGCGCCGTCGTCGTCGCGGATCAGCACCGCCTCGGTGATCTCGAGCTCGAGCCTGGATGCGGCGAGGCCCGAGGCAGCAAGGGCCGCCGCCACGTTGAGCGCCAGCGTCTGGCTCCGGAACTGAACCGGTGAGACGTTGACCGCGACGCGGATCTCCGCCGGCCAGTTGGCAGCCTCGGCGCACGCCGTGTTGAGCACCCAGTGACCGAGCTCGTTGATCAGGCCGGTGTCTTCGGCGACCGGAATGAACTCCGCAGGCGAAATCATGCCGCGTTCGGGGTGGCGCCATCGCAGCAGCGCTTCGCAGGAGGAGACCTTGCCGTCCTCGAGATTGAGCACCGGCTGATAATAGGCCTCGAGGCCGCCATCTGATATCGCCTGACGCAATTCGAGTTCCAGGACTCGTCGCGCCTTGGCGCGGGCGTCCATGCCGACCTCGAAGAAGCGATAGGTCCGCCGTCCGTCGCTCTTGGCGCCGTACAACGCGAGGTCCGCGTTCCGGAGCAACTGGTCGAGATCGAGCCCATCGCCGGAGGCGAGCGCGATGCCGATGCTGGCATCTGTCGTGATCAGGTGGCCCGCGCACTCGAACGGCGCCCTGATCGCCGCGTAAATTCCTTCAACAAGTTGAGTGGCTTCCGACTGTTTCTTGATAGCGGTTTGAATCACGGCAAACTCGTCACCGCCCAGCCGCGCCGCGACATCTGTATCCTTCAGACACAAGCGCAGCCTTTCGCCCACGCCTTTGAGCAACTCATCGCCGATCGCGTGGCCGAGGGCATCGTTGACGCTCTTGAATTCGTCGATGTCGATATAGAACACCGCCAGCTGTTCGCCCGGTTGGACCGCCTTCAGCGCCTGGTCCAGTCGCTGGCGAAACAGGAGCCGGTTGGGCAGGTCGGTCAGCCCGTCATAATGCGCCAGATGGGCAATTTTCTCGTCAGCGCGGGTGCGCTCGGTGATGTCCTCGATCGTGGCCACCCAGCCACCCGCATTCAGCGGCCGGTTGACGATCTCGATCGCCCTGCCGCCCGGCGCTTCCGTCAGTTGCCGCGTGGCCTTGCCGAGCGACACGGTGCGGATGATGGCATTGCAGAACGCGTCGACATCGCCGTCAAAGGATCCGGTTTCTTTGCGGTGTTCGATCAAACGATGCATCGTGCAGCCGGGCTTGGCCACATCCGGCGACAGGCCAAACATATCGAGATAGGGCTGGTTACAAATGACGATACGCGCCGATGCATCATAGAGAACAAGACCTTGCGGGATATTGTTCACGGCAACGCTGAGCTGGCGCCGCTCGGCCGCAAGCCGCTGCTCGGACAATCGATGGCGCCTCAGCAGCAGAGCGACGACGAGTGCGAGGATGACGACGAGGGCAAGCAGTACGCGTTCGCGAAGCTCCCACGCCGATGTCGCCACGCCAGCCAAAATCGCCACGGCGATCAGGACAGCGCAAAGCGCCAGGCGCCTCACCGTCCCGGTCTTCTCTACAGGATTCGCAGAATCGCCCGGCATGTATGGCCGCTATCGAAAGTCACCTTGGTCCGTCCCAGCGTGACATCGTTACGCATCACAAATGGAAGGCGGGTTACAACTTGCGGTTAGCAATCGGTTACCGCGATACGCGGACTGATGCTTGATCTCGAGTCCGGTACCGGACATTGCCGGCGCCCGATCAAATCCGGCCTCTCCCCCGATGTGGTAAACGAATGATTAATCCAGAGGCGATCGCACGCGCGCGCACAAATGCAGAAAAGCGCTGATTTTCCTGCACAACTAGCGTGTTGTGGCCGCGGCAGGCGCCTGTTGCAAAACGAAGCCTGAGCGGGATGCAACAGATTTAGCCAATCGGGAACGACGCCGGTTTAACCGTTTCGCTAGTCCCGGCCGCCCATAATGCAGCCAGATCAATCTCATGACATGCCAGGTTCAACATCGTGACATCCTTCGGACGTGTGATTTCGGTGCGCGGCTCCCTCGCCCGGGTCGGACTTCTTGCGGTAAGCCAGATGGCTACCTCGGAAGTACGCGCCACTGTCGGCCGTTTCATCAGCATCCGCTGCGCAACTTCCACCATCGTCGCCATGATCACCGACGTAACCTGCGAGGATCTGCCGAGCTCCGATAATTACATTGCCAGCGCGGGCGTCGACCTGCTCGGCGAAATCCTCGGCGGCGATCGTCCGAAATTCCAGCGCGGCGTCACCAACTATCCGACCATCGGCGATGCCGTCGAGCTGATCACCAATCAGGAACTCCGCACGGTCTATGCCCCGACCGGTTCGGACCAGATCAATGTCGGCACGCTGCAACAGGACCGCTCGGTCATCGCCTATGTCGACGTCGAGGAAATGCTCTCCAAGCATTTCGCCGTACTCGGCTCCACCGGCGTCGGCAAATCGACCGGCGTCTCGCTGCTGCTCAACGAAATCCTCAAGTCGCGGCCGAACCTGCGCATCTTCCTGCTCGACGTCCATAACGAATACGGCCGCTGCTTCGGCGACCGGGCGCTGGTGCTCAACCCGCGGAACCTGAAACTGCCGTTCTGGCTGTTCAATTTCGAAGAGATCGTCGACGTCCTGTTCGCCGGCCGCCCCGGCGTGCCCGAAGAGCTCGATATTCTCGCCGAAGTCATTCCGATGGCGAAGGGCATCTACACCCAGTACCAGAACGCCGACCGGGTCGGGCTGAAGCGGATCGATCCCAAGGCGATCGGCTACACCGTCGATACGCCGGTGCCCTACCGGCTGGTCGATCTGATTTCGCTGATCGACGAGCGGATGGGCAAGCTGGAGAATCGCTCATCGCGCATCATCTATCACAAGCTGATTTCGCGCATCGAAACCGTGCGCAACGACCCGCGCTACGCGTTCATGTTCGACAACGCCAATGTCGGCGGCGACACCATGGCGGAAGTCATCAGCCATCTGTTCCGCCTGCCCGCCAATGGCCGGCCGATGACCATCATGCAGCTCGCCGGCTTCCCCGCCGAAGTCGTCGATTCCGTGGTGTCGGTGCTGTGCCGCATGGCGTTCGATTTCGGCCTCTGGAGCGACGGCGTCTCGCCGCTGCTGTTCGTCTGCGAGGAGGCGCATCGTTACGCCGCCGCCGACCGCAATATCGGTTTCGGACCGACCCGCAAGGCGGTCTCGCGTATCGCCAAGGAAGGCCGCAAATACGGCGTCTATCTCGGCCTGGTCACGCAGCGTCCGGCCGAACTCGACGCCACCATCATCTCCCAGTGCAACACGCTGTTTGCGATGCGCCTTGCCAACGACCGCGACCAGGCCCTGCTGCGCTCGGCCGTCTCGGACGCCGCCGCCAATCTGTTGTCGTTCGTGCCCTCGCTCGGCACCCGCGAAGTGCTGGCGTTCGGCGAAGGCGTGGCACTGCCGACGCGGTTGCGCTTCAAGGAAGTGCCGATCCATCAATTGCCGCGCAGCGAGGCCACGATTGCGACCGCGCCGTCGGTTGCCGCCGGCCATGACATGCATTTCGTCAGCGCCGTGCTGGACCGCTGGCGTGGCGCCACCTCGCATCGCGACGTTCCCAACGATCCCATGATCAACGAACGGCCCGCCGCACGAACGCTGGAGCCGCGTTCTATCGAAGCGCCGATGCTGCAGCCGTCGCTGGGGCTGGATCCCGACCGCTTCTCGCTGTTGAAGAAGCCGCTGCGCTAACCATTGGTGTTCGCGCAGGTTTTTTTGTGCGCGAACCCGCCTGCCGGGATCAAGTCCCGGGCAGTTAGCTCGGCAGCAAACGCGGTTGTGTTGACGCGTTTTCTTCACGCGAACCGGTATCCACTTCGCTCGAAAACGCTTTATATGGTTCAGCCATCAGCGCCGCATCGCGCGGCCAAAGCCGGGACCATTCCATGACGCAGCCTGTTCCAAAACGCTTCCCGACACCCTCCCTCGATAAGCTGCCGGAGGATATCCGCACCCGTATGCTGGCGGTGCAGGAGAAATCGGGCTTCGTGCCCAATGTCTTTCTGACGCTGGCCTACCGTCCCGACGAGTTTCGCGCGTTCTTTGCCTATCATGATGCGCTGATGGAAAAGGACAGCGGCCTCTCCAAGGCCGAGCGCGAAATGATCGTGGTGGCGACGTCCAGCGCCAACCAGTGCCATTACTGCGTGATCGCCCACGGCGCGATCCTGCGCATCCGGGCGAAGAACCCTGTCATCGCCGACCAGATCGCCGTCAACTACCGCAAGGCCGACATCACGCCGCGCCAGCGCGCCATGCTCGACTTCGCCATGAAGGTGAGCCAGGAGGCGAACACGGTTTCCGAACAGGATTTTACCGAGATCGCCGGCCACGGATTCTCCGACGACGACATCTGGGACATCACGGCGATCTCCGCGTTCTTTGCGCTGTCGAACCGGCTGGCCAACGTCACCGCGATGCGGCCGAACGACGAGTTCTACATGATGGGGCGGCTGCCGAAATAGCCACACGCTCGCCAAGCCTTGGTTCCATGAGACTCTGCGGGGATGGGCCTGCGTGGATACGCACCAACATTTTATGTTGGAAGCACGGCCGGCATGCTAAACAGGACTACAAGCTTTGTGGACCGACTGCAGTGAAGACTCAGCTGCCCATACAAGGGGATGACGAGCACGTCGTGGTCAAATTCCGGCCGCGCACCTCGGCCCATCCCCCCAGCCGGCGGGACGAGCCCGCCGCGGGCAATGTCCAGCCGCCCGCCCCGACCAGTGCCCAACCGGCGGCAAGCGATCTGTCCCGCTACGAACGGTCCCGTGACGAGCCGGACGACTTCCGCCATCGCATGCTGGCCAACATTGCGGCCCTGGCCTTCACGATGGCGCTGACGGTGATCGGGATATGGCTCGCGATCAGCATTGCCGATCTGCGCAAGACCCAGGATTGCGTGCTGATGGGACGCCGGGACTGCGCCCGGATTTCCGCAATGCCGCACAGTTAGAAGGCAGGCCTAAACGGCCGTTTTTGCCGATAAATCGGTCCCCACAGGGGTTGCCAACCTCCATTGAACTCAGGGCTGCGCTCCGATATACGGGCTCTCGACTCCGGCCGAGGGAAAAACGCCGCGCCCGCCTCCCCCTAGCCGTCCCGGATTTATCTCCAGTATATCAAAGGCTTAATGATGTCTTCTACATTCGATCAGATCGCCAACATTATCGCCGAGACTTGCGACATTCCGCGCGACACGATCAAGCCGGAGAGTCACGCCATCGACGATCTGGGCATCGACAGCCTGGACTTTCTCGACATCGCCTTTGCCATCGACAAGGCGTTCGGGATCAAGATGCCGCTCGAAAAATGGACCCAGGAGGTCAACGACGGCAAGGCCACGACCGAACAGTACTTCGTGCTGAAAAATCTCGCCGATCGTATCGACGAACTGGTCGCGGCCAAGAACGCGGGCACGGGCGCGTAATCGCCCACCATGGACCTTGATTATTTCAAGCTGATCGACCGTATCGTCGACCTCAATCTCGGCGAACGGACGATTGTGGTCGAAGCCCAGGTTCCGGAAAAGCACACCATTTTCGAGGGGCATTTCCCCGGCTTTCCAATCATGCCCGGTGTCCTGCTGACCGAAGCGATGGCGCAGAGTTCGGGCTGGCTTTTGCTCGGCGTGTTGAAGTTCGAGCGCATGCCGTTCCTGGCCATCGTCAAGGAAGCCAAGATGCGGGGTTTCGTCAGTCCCGGTCAGTTGCTGACGATCGAAGCCAAGGTCGAGCACGAAGGTTCCGGCTTTGCGGTCACCAAGGCCAAGGGCCGCATCGGCAAGGAACTGAAGTGCAGCGCTGAAATAACCTTCGGCCTTACCCCATTCCCCGACCCTGCCTTTCGTGTCCACATGGACGCGATGGCCGAAAAGATCGGGTTCCCCATGCAGGTGCTGAAGCATGACTGAACCCACGGCACCGGCTGCCAAGGAAGTCTGGATCACCGGCATCGGCATCGTGTCCTCGCTCGGTGAGGGACTGGATGCGCATTGGGATGCGCTGAACCAGAAGCGCATCAATGTCGACGACAAGCGCTTCGCGCCTTACATCGTCCATCCCCTCGCCCCGGTCAGCTTTGACGCGCAGATCCCGAAAAAGGGCGACCAGCGCCAGATGGAAGCCTGGCAGCGCATCGGTACCTATGCCGCCGGGCTGGCGCTGGATTCCGCCGGCGTCAAAGGCAACCAGGAAATCCTGGGACGGATGGACATGATCGTGGCCGCCGGCGGCGGCGAGCGCGACATTGCCGTCGACCTCGCGATCATGAACGCCGACGCCAAGGGCAATTCGAGTCCGGCCTTCCTCAACGAACGGCTGATGAATGATTTGCGGCCGACGCTGTTTCTGGCCCAGCTCTCCAACCTGCTCGCCGGCAACATCGCCATCGTCCATGGCGTGTCCGGAACCTCGCGCACTTTCATGGGCGAGGAAGCAGCCTCCATCGATGCGGCGCGGATCGCGCTGGCGCGGATCGAATCCGGGCAGAGCGAGATCGCGCTGGTCGGCGCCGCGCATAATGGCGAGCGCCCCGATCTGCTCATCCTCTATGAATTCGGCGATTTCAATCTGACCGAGAAATACACCCCGGTGTGGCAGCGCGACGACAAAGGCGGTTTCGCGCTCGGCTCCGCCGGCTGCTTCCTGGTGATGGAATCCCGCGAGCACGCCGAAGCCCGCGGCGCCAAGCCCTACGCCCGGCTGACCAAAGTGGTCGCCGACCTCGCCCAACGCAAGCAACCCGGCGCGGTGACGAAATCGCTGCAAGCGCTGTGGCCGAAGCTCGGCGTCACCGGCGATACCGGCAACCTGATTACCGGCGCGACCGGCGTCGGACCGGTGACGTCGGAAGAAAAGGAATTCCTGCGCCAGCATCCCGGCTTTGCCGTGCGCGCGACCGGGACGATGTTCGGCCACACGCTGGAAACCCAGTTTCCGCTGGGACTGGCGCTGGCGGCACTGTCGCTGTCGCGCGGCGCGCTGTTTCCGCCCAACGATCCGACCGGGCTCGAGGTTGAAAAGCCTGGTGTGCCGGACCAGATTGTGGTGCTCGGGGCCGGTCACTGGCAGGGCGAAGGCATGGCGCTGGTCGAGGCCATCAAGTAGCGCGTGATCCGGAACCAGATCGCTGTCAGGCGGGATCACGCCGAGACCATGAAATGAGCGCGCGAGCGCTTGCAGTTGCGGCGCAGCATCGACGGGGGAAACATGTCAGCACCACGCGATAAATTCGGCAGGCCGATCGTCGTCGTCACCGGTATGGGCGTCGTGACGTCGCTTGGCGCCGGCAAGAAGGACAACTGGACCAGGCTGACCGCGGGCGAATCCGGCATTCGCACCGTGACGCGCTTCCCGATCGACGGCCTGAAGTCGACGATGGCGGGGACGGTCGACTTCGTCCGTGTCGATCCCGTCTCCTCGACTGGACTGACCGAGCAGCTGGCCAAACTGGCGACCGAGGAAGCGCTCGAACAGGCTGCCATCGGCGGCAAGGCCGACTTCCCCGGGCCGCTGTTCCTCGCGGTGGCACCCGTCGAGGTCGAGTGGCCGCAGCGGCTGGAACTCGGACGCGCAATCGGAAAGACCGATTTCGGCTATGAGGACATGCTGCGCGTCAGCGGCGGCGGCCGGTTCTCGGCGTTCCATCACCGTTTCATGTTCGGCTCGGTGGCAAGCCATCTGGCCGAGACCTACGGCACCAAGGGCTCGCCGATCTCGCTCTCCACCGCCTGCGCGTCCGGTGCGACCGCGATCCAGCTCGGCGTTGAAGCGATCCGCCGCGGCGACGCCGATGCCGCCCTGTGCGTGGCGACCGACGGCTCGGTCAATCCGGAAGCTCTGGTGCGGTTCTCGCTGCTGTCGGCGCTATCGACGCAGAACGATCCGCCGCAAGCAGCTTCAAAACCATTCTCCAAAAACCGCGATGGTTTCGTCATGGCCGAAGGCGCCGGCGCGATGGTGCTGGAAAGCTATGAGTCCGCAATGGCGCGGGGCGCCAGGATATTGGGCGTCGTCGCCGGCTGCGGCGAACTGACCGACTCGTTCCACCGCACCCGCTCCAGCCCGGACGGCAAGCCGATCATCGGCTGCATGCGCAAGACGCTGGCGGATGCCGGCCTCGAGCCGGAGCAGATCGACCATATCAACGCGCATGGCACCGCGACGCCGGAAAACGACAAGATGGAGTACAACACCACCGCCGTCGTATTCGGCGATCATTTGCCGAAGATCCCGGTGTCGTCGAACAAGTCGATGGTCGGGCACACGATTTCGGCCGCCGGCGCGGTCGAGGCCGTGTTCTCGCTGCTGACGCTCGAGCATCAGCGGATTCCGCCGACCATCAACTACGAGGTTCCGGATCCGGCGATTCTGTTCGACGTCGTCGCCAACAAGGCGCGCGACGCCCGCGTCACCGCCGTGATGTCCAACTCGTTCGGCTTCGGCGGGCAGAATGCCTCGCTGATCCTGACGCGTGAACCGGCTTAGCAGCTGCGCTTTTTGAGAACATGAACCGCCTGCTCCTACGAACCAAGGCGCGCCTGCGCGACGCCGCCAAGCCGGTTGCGGAAGCCGCCGTTGGCGGGCTGACGATCGCGTTGTTGCGCACCACGCGCTATTTCGATCCGGACAAGACCGCCAATTTCTTCGGCCGCGTCACGCGCTTCATCGGCCGCAGGCTGCGTGAGGACCGGATCGGCCGCGAGAACCTCACGGCCGCCTTCCCGGAAAAATCGCCGGAAGAGATCGAGAAGATCCTGGCCGGCGTCTGGGACAATCTCGGCCGCATCGGCGCTGAATTTGCCCATCTCGATCACATCTGGGATTACGACGTCGATCATCCGGACAAGCCCAGCCGCATCGAGTTCGGCGCGCGGACCAAGCAGATCTTCGATCAGCTCAGGGACGACGGCAAGCCGGCCATCATCTTCGCGAGCCATCTCGGCAATTGGGAAATACCGGCGCTCGGCGCCGTCGCGCACGGGCTCGATTGCGCGATCCTGTTCCGGCGGCCCAACAGCGAATCCGCCGATCGCGCGATCGAGCGGATCCGCGCCGTCAAAATGGGCACCTTGATTCCGGCCGGCCGCGAGGCGCCGCTCAAGCTCGCCGAAGCGCTGCAAAACAACCAGCACGTCGCGATGCTGGTCGATCAGTATTTGACCAACGGCGTCGACGTCACCTTCTTCGGCCGCAAGACCAAGGCCAATCCGACGCTGGCGCGGCTGGTGCGCCAGGTCGAATGCCCGATCCATGGCGTGCGTATCATTCGCCTGCCCAACCATCGCTTCCGCGCCGAACTCTCCGAAGAGGTCAAGCCGGTGCGCGATGCGTCAGGACAGATCGACATCGCCGGCACGATGCAGGCCGTGACCTCTGTCATCGAGGGCTGGGTGCGCGAATATCCGGACCAGTGGCTGTGGCTGCACCGAAGGTGGCGGTAGCGCACCGTTGGTAGCCCGGGCCGGCTTAGCCGCCGAACACCAAACCGAGGTTCCAGGCCTTCATCGCGACGGTCGCCCCCAGGATAAAGATGATCTGCAGCAGCGTGCGCGTCGAAAAGAACGTGAAGATGTTGGTCATGTGATGCTCCCGGCGGCAGCTATAGAATCTGCCTCGGGTTCCGGCAACAGTAGCGCAACAACATCCGGGATCTTACGGCATAGCCCCAGGCAGCCTCAGGCACTGATATCCGCATAGGCGCCGGCGGACCCCTGCGGAACTGAATAACCCGTCTGCCGCTGCGCGATGGCCTTTTGCCCTTCCGCCTGCATCGCCTCGAAGGCCGCATCCAATTGCTGGCGTGTATAGCTTGTCGACACGCTCTGACGTGGCCGCCATGCCGATTGCGTGATCGCCGTGGAAGCCTTCTCGATCGTCCCGCCCACGCCTTTCGCGATACGCTCCGCGCGCGATTGCGCCAGATCAGGGCCACCGATCAGGCCGGGAGGATCTTGCAGGTCCCCGACCGTTGCCGCGGCGGCGTTCGTCATCACCGAAGACCCGCCGTTATAAAGGGTGGCCACGACCTTGCCGTTGACCTTGACGGTGGCATAGATGTTTTGCGGCGCATTGTCGGGCACATCGGTGGCAGCGGCTGAATTCGCGGCTTGCGTCGCCAGCCACATCATCGCCATCCGGTCGCGCAGCTCGGGGTGGTCCTTGATCGAGACGGCCTTCAATCCGGATGTGTCGAGCTTCTTCAGCTCCGAAACCGGAATGCCCTGCTTCGCTTTTTCCGTTGTGGTGCTTGCATCTGCCTGGGGCACGGGTAACGCGTCGGCCCGCGTCAACACCGTCGTCGAAGAGGTTTGCGCGGGACGCAAATAGCTCCCGGCACCAGCCGTACTCGTAATCATCGATACACCCTTCCGCAGCATTCAGGGTGAAAGCAATCGCCATGCCACGCGGAGATGATTGAAAAGACTGGTGTTCCCACAGCCAGACTGGACCGACCGGAAAATCTTGCCGGCAGCGGCAAGTCTTTCCACCTTGGAGGAACCGGTGACGCCGCCGCGTTTAACAAGAGCTTTCCAGGTTGAGCCCTGCGGCGCTGGCATTCTCTCTCCAACGGCACAGGTTTACGCATTTCCTCCGCAAGCAATGACCCAGACGCGCGAATGCTCGCTGCCGATGGCGCCGCCGAGGACAGCTCCCATCGCCAACGCTCCGCTCGGCTCCGCCCGGATGCCGCATGTCGCGTGGAGCAGCGCCCTTGCACCCTGCACAAGCTCGTCATCGACCGCGCACACCCGGACGTTCGACTGCTCCAGGATTTCGAATGCGCGCGTCCCGATCTGACGCGCGCGCAGCGCATCGCATATCGTATCCCCTGAAGATTCGATCCGGACTGGCATCCCCGCTTCGCGTGCCCGGGCGTATCGTCGGTGGGTGGCGGGCTCGACAACATAGATCGCAGCGGAAATAGACCGCGACCGCAGCGCAAGAGTCACACCCGCAGCCAGTCCGCCACCGCCGCAGGCCACAACCACCGCATCGGAAGCAGCACTGCTCGCCTCAATGGCGGCTGCCACCTCCGAACCAAGCGTATAGCTTCCCGCAATCATCTCGATGTCTTCGAAGGCGTGCAGGTTACGCCACCCGCGTCTCCGCGCTTCCGCCTGCGCACGTGCAGTTAGCTCCGACCGCCCGGCGATCTTCATCTCAGCTCCGGTTTTCCGCGCCTGTTCTCGTTTGAGATCTGGTGCGTCGCCGGGCATAAACAGACAGGCTGGTTTGTCGAGCACCTGAGCCGCCAAACCAACCGCGATTGGAAAATTTCCTGCTCCGGCAGCAACAACACCTCGCTCGGCGTTTCCTAACCCAAGTACGGCACCGCGAAACTTGAACGATCCGCTGCGTTGAACGGTCTCATCCTTGACGTGGATCATCCGCCCGACCTGCGCGTCCAGCACGGGCGAAGTTCGCACAGGAGTCTTTAGTGCGTGGCGAGCAATGAATTGGAGATCGCCGGGGGAAGGAACGATCAACGAACCAGGCATTTCGACTTAGCGGCAAATGCGAATAAACATCGCCGCTTATCAGGCAGATTCACATACCTGTCTAATCAGCTGTTGTGACGGTCCGACTTTTCTCGTGAAGCTGACCCGCAATATTTCGTCGCGCGATCGTGCCTATCCTACTTCCCGGTCTTCACCCGGGTCCAGAGCCGGTTGATGATGCGCTGGGTCACGGGATCGCGGGCGTTGATCACGAACAGCTTTTTCTGGATCGCTTCGTCCGGATAGATGTTCTTGTCATTGAGGATTTTGGGATCGACCAGCTTCTGGCTCGCCAGATTGCCGTTGGCGTAGGACAGGAAATCCGAGTTCTTGGCGGCGACCTCCGGCCGGTAGAGATAGTCGATCAGCTGATAGGCTTCCGCGACGTTCCTGGCGTCGGCCGGGATCGCGAGATTGTCGAAGAACATCTGCGCGCCTTCCTTCGGGATGGTGTAGCCGATCTCGACATCGTTCCTGGCCTCCGCCGCGCGGCTGCGCGCCTGCATGATGTCGCCCGACCAGCCGACCACGAAGCAGATTTCGCCCGACGCCAGCGCGCCCAGATATTCCGACGAGTGAAACTTGCGGACATAAGGCCTGATCCTGGTGACGAGATCGGCGGCCTTTTCCAGATCGGCCTGCTTGGTCGAGTTCGGATCGATGCCGAGATAGCTCAGCGCCGCAGGCAGAATGTCGTCGGCGGAATCCAGCATGTGGATGCCGCAATCCTTGAATTTTGCGAGGTTCTCCGGCTTGAAGACGATGTCCCAGCTGTCGATCTTGGCGTCAGCGCCCAAAATCTTCTGCGCCGTTTTGACATTGTAGCCGATCCCGGTGGTGCCCCACATGTAGTTGGCGCCGTAATTATTGCCGGGATCGTAGGTCGCGAGCTGGTTCGTCACCACCGGCCAGGCATTGGCGAGGTTGGGCAGTTTCGACTTGTCGAGTTTCAGGAAAACCTTGGCCGTTATCTGGCGCTGCAGGAAATAGCCGGTGGGAACGACGACGTCGTAGCCGGATTTTCCGGCCAGCAGCCGCGTCTCCAGCGTCTCGTTGGCGTCGAAGGTGTCGTAAGTTACCTTGATGCCGGTTTCCTTGGTGAAATCCTCCAACACGCCAGGCGCCATGTAGTTCGACCAATTGTAGAAATTGACCGTGCGCTCTTCGGCCCTCGCCGGCGACAGCAACAGGATCGCGGCAACCGCGGCAATGAAACCGACAACATTGCGGGTCCGCTCGCGCATCTCGTCTACCTCTTCCGGCGATGCACCGCGTCCGACAGACGCTCCAGCGCCGTGTCCAGCGTTTCATCCTTCTTGGAGAAACAGAAACGCACCACCGACGTCACCGCATCCTGTTCGTAGAACGCCGACACCGGGATCGCGGCGACCTTGTAGTCGTTGACGATGCGATGGCAAAATTGCACGTCGGTCTCGTTGAGTCCGAGCGGCGACAGGTCGACGGTCAGGAAATAAGTGCCTTGTGATTTCAGGACGGGAAAGCCGATGCTCTCGAGCCCCTTCGTCAGGCGATCCCTGCTCCGCGCCAGCTCCTTGCGCATGTCGTAAAAATACTCGGCCGGCTTGTCGAGACCGAAGGCGACGGCGGCCTGCAAATTGGGCGCCGTCGTGAAGGTGAGAAACTGGTGCACCTTCGCGGCCACGCGCAGCAGCGGTGGCGCGGCGCAGACGAAGCCGATCTTCCACCCCGTCAGCGAAAAGATCTTGCCCGCGCTGCCCACCTTGATGGTGCGGTCGCGCATACCCGGGATCGTGATCAGCGGGATGTGCTCGCGGCCGTCGAAGGTGACATGCTCCCAAACCTCGTCGCAGATCGCGATAGTGTCGAACTCCTGGCAGAACCGCGCTAGCAATTCGAGGTCCTCGCGCGGATAGACCACGGCGGCCGGATTGAGCGGATTGTTGAACAGCACCGCCTTGGTCTTGTGACTGAAGACGCTGCGCAGCATCTCCTCGCTGAGCCGCCAGTCCGGCGGCTCGAGACGCAACAGCCGCGGGATGCCGCCAGCCTGGCGGATGATGGGCAGGTAGCTGTCATAGACCGGCTGGAAGCAGACGACCTCATCGCCGGGTTCGACGACGGCAAGAATGGACGACGTCAATGCCTCGGTGCCGCCCGAGGTCACCATCACTTCGCTCATCGGGTCGAGGTTCAACCCGTGCCAGCGTCCATAATGGGAGGCGATCGCCTGCCGCAACTCCGGAATGCCCATCATTGACGGGTATTGGTTATAGCCGTTGATCGACGCGTCCGCGGCGGCGCGCCTGATGTCCTCGGGCCCGGGATCATCCGGAAAACCCTGCCCGAGATTGATGGCGTTGTTGTCGCGCGCGGCTTGAGACATCGCCTCGAAGACGGTGACGGGAAGGTCGGCGAAGACCTTGTTCATGGAGGTCATTTTTTCAAAGCAGTCCCTGGATCAGCCGCCGGCCTTGGTTTGCAGTCCCGCAGCCTTCCAGCCGATGATGCCGCCCGCCAAATGCTTGTCATAGGGGAGCCCAGCGGCCTGCGCCGCCAGCGACGCCGTCACCGAGCGCTTGCCCGAGCGGCAGGCGAAAACCACCTGCCTGCCCTTGGGGTCTGGAATGGCCGCCGGATCGAACGACTGCAGCGGAACCACCACGCCGTCCGGATAAGCTTCGACGGCGACCTCGTTCGGCTCGCGCACGTCGACGAGCAGATAGCGTCCCTCCGCCATGCCCTTTGCGACATCTTCCGGCGTCAAATCGTGCACCTGATGGTCCGCCACGTAAAATCCTCCCGACATCCTGCTTTGAGGGGTCCCGCCCGCCAGCCGGGCGCCAAACTCGCCTCTGGCGCGACGAAAATCAAGCGCTGTGAACGGTTTAAAGGATGACCAAAAACGGGCCACGCGGCCCACATCGCATGTCACGATTTATTCTCTTGCAGCGGTGTTTTCAGGGCAGAGTTGCCTTGCGATCGGCCAAGCCCCGACCGGCGTTTGCGGACCGGTCACCCTGTACCCCCGTCGTAGGTAGAATCCCTTGGCATTTGTGCTTGCTTCGGCGCGAACCACCTCAAAGCCGCGTCCACGCATCAGCGCTTCGAGCCGGTCAAGTAACCCGGCGCCGACGCCCTGCCCGGCATATTCGGGGGCCGTGTACAGCCCCTCAAGGACGTCGCCGCGGATGGCGCCCCACCCGGCTACGACGCCATCCAGTTCAGCAATCCATATTTCCAGGTCGCGAAGCTTCCGCTCCATTCCGGCAGGCGCGAGCTGCCTCGCCCACGCCTCGGCGTCTGCGACCGGCATTTTCGGCGGCGCCAGCTCAAGGATCGATCGTCGCCGCACCTCGAACAGAAGTGCCGCGTCGTCGAACGTAGCCAGGCGGTGAACGGCAGCATCCATGTGACGTGTGATCCAGCGGCGGGACGTGAGACCCGCGCGGATGTCATACCAGATTGTCTGGACAACGCTCTAGATCGTCACCTGCGTTCCCACCTCGACCACGCGCCCGGTCGGGATCTGGAAATAGTCGGTGGCGTCGTTGGAGCTGCGGCTGAGCGCGATGAACAAATGGTCCTGCCAGCGCGGCATGCCCGAATGCACGGCCGGCTTGAGCGCGCGGCGGGACAGGAAAAACGACGTCGCCATGATGTCGAACTGCCAGCCGAGCTTGCGGGCAAGCGCCAGCGTCCTCGGCACGTTCGGCTGCTCCATGAAGCCGAACCGCAGCGTGATCTTGGAGAAGGTCTCGCTCAATTGCTCCATCCGGATCCGCTCGGAATCATTGATCCGCGGCGTCGGCGCGGTTTCGATGGTGAGAATGACGTTCTTTTCGTGCAGCACCTTGTAATGCTTCAGACTGTGCATCAGCGCGGTCGGCGCACTCTCGGGGTCGCTGGTCAGGAACACCGCCGTACCGGGGACCCGCTGCGGCGGCCGCTTTTCCAGCATCGCCGCCAGCTCGACCAGCGGGAATTCCAGCTTGCGCGATTTCTCGAACAACAGCCGGCTGCCGCGCCGCCACGTGTACATGAGCAGCATCACGATGCCGCCCAGCGCCAGCGGCACCCAACCGCCTTCGAACACCTTCAGCAGATTGGCCGCAAGGAAAGTGAGATCGAGGAACAAGAACGGCGCGATCAGCGCGGCGGCTGTTACCGCCGACCATTTCCAGACCCGCCAGATCACGACAAAGCCCATCATCGCCGTGACCACCATGGTCCCGGTCACGGAAATTCCATAGGCCGAGGCCAGTGCGCTGGACGAGCGGAACAGCAGCACCAGCAGGATCACCGAAATGAACAGCAGCAGATTGATGCGCGGAATGTAGATCTGGCCGGAATGCGATTCCGACGTATGGCGGATTTCAAGCCGCGGCATCAGGCCGAGCTGAATCGCCGTGCGCGTCAGCGAATAGGCGCCGGTGATGACGGCCTGGCTCGCAATCACGGTCGCCAGCGCCGCAAGCACGACCATCGGGATCAGCGCCCAATCCGGAAACATCAGGAAGAAGGGGTTCTCGATGGCCTTGGGATCGCCGATCAGGAGCGCGCCCTGCCCCATGTAATTCAGCGCCAGCGACGGCAGCACGATGAAGAGCCAGGCGGTCTGGATCGGCCGTTTGCCGAAATGACCGAGGTCGGCGTAGAGCGCTTCGGCGCCGGTGACGGCGAGAAACACCGCGCCGAGCGTCACAAAGCCGATCACGCCATGATGGATCATGAAGGAAACCGCATGGAACGGATTGAAGGCCGACAGTACTTCGGGATGGCGCATGATCTGCGGTACGGCCGCGATCGCGATCACAGCGAACCAGACGCACATCACCGGCCCGAAGAACGCGGCGACCCGCGCCGTGCCGCGCGACTGAACCGCAAACAGCACGATCAGGATGATCACCGTAAGCGGCACGACATAATGCTCGAAGGTGGTGGTGACGAGCTTGATGCCTTCGATCGCCGACAGCACCGACAGCGCCGGCGTGAGGACAGCGTCGCCATAGAACAGCGCACCACTGATGATTCCGAGCAGCACGATCGCGCCGCCGCCCTTGCCGACCGCGCGCTGCGCCAGCGCCATCAGCGCCAGCGTTCCACCTTCGCCGTTGTTGTCCGCACGCAGCAGGATCACCACGTATTTCAGCGTGACGACGATGATCAGCGCCCACAGGATCAGGGAAAGAATACCGAGGATCGCCGGCGTGGTGACGCCGCCGGACCCGCTTGCCGCCACAATGGCCTCGCGCAGCGCGTAGAGCGGGCTGGTGCCGATGTCGCCATAGACCACGCCGATGCAGCCCAGCATCAGCGCCTTGAAGCCGGCGGTGCAGTGCGCTTCCCCATGCCCGTTGGCCGCCGGCGTTTCCGCCGCGGTAATCGCAATCTGGGATGACATCAGACGGGCCTCGGGTTTTGCCGCACCGCACAATAAGGAAGTGCAGGCCTATACTCCTGTCGTGAATGCATAGGTTAGCCTGAATTCAGGCCTCCGATATGCATTCCGCGCATGGGTTCCAGGGAGTTGGCGGCCCGAAATATCGTCAGATAATCAGATGGTTACCTGAGTTCCGACCTCGACGACGCGCCCGGTCGGGATCTGGAAATAGTCGGTGGCATCGTTGGCCGACCGGCTCATGGCGATGAACAGGTGGTCCTGCCATTGCGGCATTCCCGACTGCGCCGACGGCTTCAGCGAGCGCCGCGAGACGAAGAACGACGTCGCCATGATGTCGAACTGCCAGCCGAGCTTGCGGGCGATTACCAGTGCCTTGGGCACGTTCGGTGATTCCATGAAGCCGAAGCGCAACCGTACGGTGGCAAATTTTTCGCTGATGGTCTCCATCTTGACGCGTTCGGCCGGATCGACGCGCGGCGTCTGTGCGGTCTCGATCGTCACGATCACATTGTGCTCGTGAAGCACCTTGTTGTGCTTGAGATTATGCAGCAGCGCCGTGGGCACAAAATTCGGATCGCTGGTCAAAAACACCGCGGTACCCTTAACGATGTGCGGCGGACGCTTTTCGAGGCTCTTGATCAGGTCGATCAGCGGCACCTCGATGCGCCTCGTCTTGGCGATCAGGATCGCCGCGCCGCGGCGCCAGGTCCAGATCATCACCGCCATCGCGACCCCGAACAGCAGCGGCACCCAGGCGCCTTCGAGCAGCTTCAACAGGTTGGCGGTGAAGAACGCCATATCGACCACGACGAGCGGCAGGATCAACGCGGCCGCTGTCGCCGCGCGCCAGTTCCACAATTTCCAGATCACGACAAAGCCCATGATGCCGTCGACGACCATGGTGGTGGAGACGGCGATGCCGTAGGCCGACGCCAATCCGCTCGAGGTGCGGAACAGCAGCACCAGCAGGATCACGCCGAGCAGCAGCAGCCGGTTGACCCGCGGCAGGTAGATCTGCCCGGCATGGGTCTCGGAGGTGTAACGAACCTCGAACCGCGGCAACAGGCCGAGTTGCACCGCCTGCCGCACCAGCGAATAGGCGCCCGTGATCACCGCCTGGCTCGCGATCACCGTGGCCGCCGTCGCCAGCATCACCAGCGGCAACAGCAGGATTTCGGGGGCCAGCCGGTAGAACGGGCTTACGATCGCCGCCGGGTTGGCCAGCACCAGCGCGCCCTGCCCGAAGTAGTTGATCAGAAGCGCCGGCATCACCAGATAGAACCATCCGGCCTGAATCGGCTTGCGTCCAAAATGCCCGAGGTCCGCATACAGCGCCTCGCCGCCGGTCACTGCCAGAAACACCAAACCCAGCGTCACCAGTCCGATCATGCCGTGCGAGAGCACGAACTGGATCGCGTAATAAGGATTGATCGCCTGCAAAACGGTAGGATCGTCGCTGATGTGGATAAGGCCCAAAGTCGTCAGCGTCGCGAACCAGACCACCATGACCGGGCCAAAGGCCGACGCGACGCGCGCGGTGCCGCTGCTCTGCACCGAGAACAACAGCACCAGAATGAAGATCGTCAGCGGCACCACATAATGGTCGAGCGCCGGCGCGACGAGCTTGAGACCTTCGACCGCCGACAACACCGAAATCGCCGGCGTGATCATGGAATCGCCGATGAACATCGAGGCGCCGACGACGCCCAGCGCCATCAAAACCCAGCTGCGCCGGCCCATCGCCCGTTGACCCAGCGCCATCAGGGAGAGCGTGCCGCCCTCGCCATGATTGTCGGCGCGCAGCAGCAGCAGCACGTATTTGACCGTCACGACGATGAACAGCGACCACAGGATCAGGGAGAGTACGCCGAGCACGATCTCGCGCGACACCGGCCCCCCCGCCGCCGCATGGGTTACGGCTTCGCGGAATGCGTACAGCGGCGACGTGCCGATGTCGCCAAACACCACGCCGATGCTGCCCAGTGTCAGGGCCCAAAAGCCTGAGGTGACCTGCCCCTCATGGGCCTCGGTGGATGTGGCGCTGACAGTCATGACGCGGGAAACACGCTCTCAGTTATTTGCTCAGTTATGGGCGGCTATCGACGCTTCTGCGTCGCCTGTCAATCATTGGCAAGCATAGCACCGCTGGGGATGCGGCACCCAAGCAAAGCAAATTTCATCGCACAATTCGAGAGGTAAGATAGTAGTTGCGACGAATTATGGCTTCAGACCAGGTGGAAGCGGTGGATTTTCGCGCATTAATGTGATGGTCACGCGACGGTTTGCCGGCAACGTCGGATCATCGGGAAACAGCGGTTGGCTGTCGGCCTTGCCGGATACGGCAAAGACGTGCGATGGCGGCAGGCCCTCGCGCTCCAGAATCTGACGCACCGTGTTGGCGCGGTCGGCCGAAAGATCGAACGCGCCATAGTCGCTTCGCGCCGGCAGGAAACCCGCCGCCGTGTGGCCGACGATCGACAAGCGCAGTGGCGTCGCCTTCAGCGGAACCGCGAGTTTCTGGATCAGCCGGCGGGTGCGGTCATGGGGCACCTTGGAGCCATCGGCAAACATCGACCGCCCTTCCTGATCGACGATCTCGAGATTGAGGCCCTGGCTGGTCTCCTCGAACATGATGTGCTTGGACATCTCGGTCAGTTCCGGCAGGTCCTGCAACGCCTGCCGCAACGACGCCGAAGCCAGCGCGAACTCACGATCGACCGCGATGCGGGCGCCGCTTTCGCGGGAGCGCTCCTTGTCGTCCGGGGTCGGCGTGGCAGAGGATTCCTCCGGCGAAATGTGAGCGGTGTTCTTCAGCTTCGGCCGCGTCGGCAGACCGTCTGATTCGACGATGCCGGAATAGCGGACTTCGGTCTGCACGCCGAACGCTTCCCGCATCGAGCCGGCGACGATCTTCAGCTTGTCCTTGTCCTGGCTGGAAAACGCGACCAGCATCACGAAGAAGGCCAGCAGCAATGCCATCAGATCGGCGAACGTCACGAACCAGCCGTGACCGCCATGTGCCTCTTCGCGTTTTTTCTTGGCCATGCTCTATATCCGCGCCTGGATGCTGCCGAAGGGTCAGGCCGGCGCCAGTTCGCCTTCCTCGTGGCGATGTTTCTCGGGCAGATAGGCCAGCAGCATCTCACGCACCAGCGCCGGGCTCTTGGAATCCCGGATCATCAGGATGCCGTCGATGATCAGCGTGCGATTGGTCTCCTCGTCGAGCAGCTTGCCATGCAGCTTGTCGGCGATCGGCAGACAGATCAGGTTTGCGACCAGCGCGCCGTAGAGCGTCGCCAGCAAGGCGACGGCCATGAAGGGACCGAGCTTCGAAGGATCCTGCATGTTCGAGAACATCTGCACCATGCCGAGCAGCGTGCCGATCATGCCGAACGCCGGCGCGCAATCGCCGATGGCGCGATAGATCTTCGAACCTTCGTTGAGGTGCATCAGGAAATTGTCGCGATCGCGCTCGAGGTTGTCGCGGATGAATTCGAGATCGTAACCGTCGGCGACGTAGCGGATTCCCTTGGCGAGGAACGGCTCGTTGGTATCAACCTTTTCCAAACCGACCGGACCCTGCTTGCGGGCGATTTCGGCGATGCGGGCGAGTTCATCGACCAGGTCGCGCGCCGACAGACGGCTCATCGTGAAGGCGAATTTGGCGCCGAGCGGCATGCCATGCAGAATCGCGCTGAGCGGAAACCGGATCAGTGTCGCCGCGATGGAACCGCCGAAGATGATGATGACGGCATGGATGTCGTAGAACATCCGGAAATCGCCACCCATCAAAATCAGCGTCGACAGCACGATGGCGCCGACGACCAGGCCAATGAGCGTGGTGATATCCATTCTGAACTCCGACGCGTACGCGAACGACCTGCCCGTCCTGGACGGTGGCGCGCCCAAACGGGCCGCGCCAATTGAACCCTACGTCGGCGCTGTTAAAGACGCGTTACCAGAAAAGTAACGCTGAATAATAAGTTAACGGGAAACTAGACACTCAGCGGTTTCGCTGTGTTTCATAGGTTTCTTGGCCCCTGTGTCTAGTCGGAGATGACGATGAGCATGACCATCAAGGACCTGGTTGAAGCCTACACCACCGATAGAGTTTCGACCTACCATGCGCTGCGCTACCACACCCGGAAGAACGCCGCGAGCATCCTGAAGCGACTGGTCGCCAGCCATGGCCACATTGAGCTCAGCACCATCAAACGTCGCGAGTTGACCGAGTGGTATCTCGACTGGTCGGCCGGCGGGAAGCTTTCGATGGCTCACTCCTTCATAGCCCAGATCCGGACCATGATGGGGTTCGGCGCCAGCATGCTCGAGCACCCCGAATGCGAGCGGATTTCGATGGTCCTGCACCGCATGCGGTTCCAGCATGGGCCGCCCCGCAGCGTGCACATGACGGCCGATCAGGCCAACGCCATCCGAGACGTTGCTCGAGCTCATTTCGGCTGGCCGTCGATCGCGCTGGCCCAGGCGATCCAGTTCGAGCTCCTGCTCAGGCAGGGTGACGTCATTGGAAGTTGGGTTCCTGAGAACGAGCCCGGCGAAAGCGACGTTCGGCGCGACGGCGAGAAGTGGGGCCGCGGCCTTCGCTGGGAAGAGATCGATGAAAACATGATCCTGCGCCACGTCACCAGCAAACGGCAGAAGCTGCTCGAGATAGACCTCAAACTCGCTCCGATGCTGGTTTCAGAACTCGAGATGGAGGGCTTTGACGGTACCCGCGCGTCCCTACCAGCTTTCGGGCCGATGCTTATTTGCGAAATTACCGGACAGCCCTGGAAGGCAACCGAATTTCGCCGGAAGTGGCGTCTGGTGGCCAACAAGGCCGAGGTGCCGAAGGCGATCAAGTCCATGGACTCGAGAGCCGGCGGCATCACCGAAGCGACGGAGGCCGGCGCTGATCTCGAGCACGTCAAGCACGCAGCCACGCACAGCGACATTGCCCAGACGCAGCGATATAGCCGCAACGCTACCGATAAAATCGCGAGCGTGCAGAACACCAGAATCCAGCACCGCGCCAAGAAGAAGATGATCCACGGCGATTAGCCAGAACGTGTTGACCGAACATCGAGGAGACGCGGCGCATGCGCGCAGTGGTTTGCAAATCGGTTGCTGAGTTTTTCGCAGAGGATCAGGGCGTCGTGAACGTCCGCTATACCGCTGTGCAATTCCGCGGCAAGGTGTACGTGGCCGGTCCGAGGCACATGGATGCAATCAATCTGGCGTTTGCCGGGATGACGCAGATGCAAAAGCACAGGGTGAGCAACCGGATCGCAGACGGCAAGGAAACGATGCTGTTCGGCAGCGCGAAGGGCGACGGAACCGAATGGGAATGGAACGAGGAATTTCAGAATGCCCGCATGCATATGTACGGATTCGACTAAATGCCGCAGCCCCCGACGTGATGAGCAGGCAACGAATGTCCCCTAGTGGAGGTTTTCACCCACATGGCTAAAGGGCGCAGTCGAAATCGATACCCGGTGCCCCGTTACGTCGAGCCCGTCAACCTCTGCGGCGATCGTTAGCATAATTGGGGCGAAGCCGCAGTACAACACTTCTAAACAGGCAGGGTCAGATGTTAGTCATTCAAAGCGAATCCTTATTGCCTGGACAAGTGGCCTTGAAGCGCAGCGGCAGTGTTGTGTGGGTCGGCCCGATAACTGCGCCGTGGGAAGACGTTGATTGTGATACGGTCATCGTAAGCGGAACTGATTACGACGCCATCAGAATGCGCACCCTACCCGCAGGCCGGCATTTCTAAGCGATTAGCTCGACAGTGAGGCAAACATGACTGAATTTGCGAAAAGCGGAGCAGACGCTTCCCTTCAGGACCGAGGTGGCTAGGTCCTCCTTGCACCAACCTACGGTTTTGCTACCTTTAGGTGTTCACTTTTTGAGGAATTGCGATGCCAGCAGAAATACTTGGGGGAATTAGCGCTTTAAAGTCGGCCTTTGATATCGCGCGCACCCTCAAAGACATGGATGACACCGCGAAGCGCAACGCTGCCATCATAGACCTACAGCAAACGATTCTTGACGCCCAGGCGGCGCAGCAGGAAGCGTTAAAAAAAGCCGAGGCTCTTGAAGGGCGTGTTAAAGAACTCGAGAACTGGGAAGCGGAACGTCAGGAGTATACGCGCTACCCAGCTGCACCAGGCTTATTCACCTACGCGCACACGCAGGAGTCTTGCGGCGAAGTAGGCACTTTCCCCCAGCTGTGTCCCAGTTGCTTCCACCACCGTCATAAATCATTTTTGAACACCGAAGACTGGAATCCTGGACGGTGCGAAGTTCTTGTGTGCCGCGATTGCGGCTGGCATGCCTATGTTGTTGGGTCAGCGGAGCCAGAGCATCAGAAGCTTGCTCCGAGGCCTTATCGCGGCAATTAAGGTCTACAACCCTGATGATATAGGGTGCATGCATCAGGGGGAATCATGTGGAACGATTCGAAGGCTTGGATGCAGGAGTACTGGGAGGGCAACAGGTTTACTGAACTCCGAGACTTCGCGAAATGGTGGCTCGACCTCGCCCGAAATCTTGCGGTCGTTGCGATTGTCAGGGCGTTCTCCGAGAAGAGCGATAGCAAGATTTTGGCGATCTTCTCCACCATCGTCACCCTAGCGCTAGTCGGATACGTGTACTCGTATTTTGCGCAGTTCTATGCCCATACGATTGATCGATACCACTCGCCTAGCTCATCGCTCCTTCGCCGCCTTGCGATCACTATCCCGGCTTTGGTCCTCCTCCTTATCACAATCAACGCATCGACCTTTGGCCTTATTGGCATCGTCAAAGAAATATCGACGCTTCAGAAATGATTGAAAACTACGCGCGGTAGGATTCGGCTGGGGCAAGCTCAACATGTTGGGCAATTTGCCTTAGCGGTCGCACTGCGCTTGATGGCCGTATGACATTCCGATTCCGCACCATCCTGACCGGCCGCAACGTGCCGAGGATCGAGCAACCGGAGGCTCCGATGCCCCCGTCGATCATCAACGAAAAGACGCTGGCGGATTTTATTCGCGTGGTCGAACTGACGGGCATCCTGAAGCCGGTTGATGCCGGTGCCTGACCGCATTCGGATCATCCCGCATGCCCCCGCGGGGATTCCAGACTGCGGAAGCTTCGAGGTGAGGTATCCGGACGGACGTGACCCGACCTATTTCTTTTGGGACGATAACCCAGGCCGGCGGTCCATTACACTCAAGGTGGATCAGGAACAGGCCAAGAAGGCCGCGCAGGATCTGGCGAGAGCGGAGCAGCAGAAGGTGGATAAGAGCCAATGAAATACACCGAAGCCCGCCCCTACTCCGATCCGGAAAAAGCAGCCCGACGCCTGATGGAGCACGCACAGGCCTTCGAGCCCATCCAGGACAACCGGATCTATATCGAGAAGATCAACGGTCCCTTCCTGTTCGGCGACAAGGCCACGCCCGCGCAATACAGCGCTGGCCTCAAATACGCGATCGACAAGGGCTGGCTGGTGCTGCACGAGAGCGGGACATTCGTGAAGCTTACTCAGGCCGGCTCTGATCTATTCGCTTAGACATCGCAACCTTCTTGTTAGACGCCGCCGCCTCTGCAAGTCGCACCTCGCTAGCAAGCGTGTCGCGCTCCACCAGCACCCTCCGAGCCTCCCTCCAGCGACGTTCAGCCTCCTTCAGAAGGCTGTGATCTAGCGGATCGACTTGTTTGAAACGTCGTCCTTCGGTCATGGCGATTTTTCTTCCTAGTGGGTTTTGGCGGCGGATATGGTCCCTATCAAGCCCATATCGGCATGGCGCACTGTCACGCCGCGCCCGGTTTCGTCAGCGATTTTTCGCGCGACCCTTAAAGCAGCAGCCTCATCCGCTAGCTCAAGGATGATTATGCTTCCCTTGCCTGAGAATGCTGTTGGGTTCTCGACATGGATCAGGATCGGAGGCGATTTCTCGCTCAAAGTGGGGCCTGCAGGCCGGGCGAAGAAATCCATTCATCGACGTGCGTTGCGGTTTCCAGCTGGCGAGCCTTGCGCATGAGCTTATCGCGCACCGGACCATAGGGCAGTTGTTCAGCCTGAGCGCGCAGTCGCGCGGCTTCCTGCTCAAGACGCTCGTTAAGAGATAAAAGATGTTTGACACGTCGCCGTGTACCCATGGCGCGCTCCTTCCATTAGAGGGGGCGGGAGCGCGTGATGGGCGTTCTCATCACAGATGAATGCCACGAACCGGGCTGTGATAAATCATTAACGCACGAACCCCGGTGGGGTGCCATAACATTTGATATGCTGCGGCGCGGAAAGCGGAACCAAGTCCTCGATTCGCAATCTCAACAACCTGCCCTATCTTGGGATCGGGGCGTGTGGAGTTGCGTAATGAGTTCACCTTCGATCATTCCAAACGATCGTTTGGACCGGGATTTTTACATCGTTCTCGAAGACTTCAGTAGCGGCGCGGCCTTCCGCGAGACCGATGAAGGCATCGACTACCGGGTCCTGATGCAGAACCTGCTTGCCGGCGAGTATGGCACAGTGCTGCGGGTCGTGGCTTTCAACCCGTCCGAAGGCTGGTCGCGCGACGCCTCCGAAGACGTCGCCCGCGAGCTCGAGCGCCGCATCAGCGCCGAGGGCCGCGAGGTCTCCGAAGGCCTGCAGGACTTCATCGAAGGCCAGCTGGGCCGAAAGATCGGCGTGCAGCTGCCGCTACCGCTGCAGATCTAGCGTTCATCTATAACCTTGCTGATGTCGGGCTGCTCAAGACCATTGGCACGCTGGCATTCGCACGGCATCCCCGCGCCGCATTCGCAGCCCTTATCCCGGTCCCAAACCTTGTCCGGGTGGTTCTCGCACACCCAACCGAGGCCGTGGCAGATGGGGCAATCGGGATCGATCATCCTTCACCAATCCATGCACGCTTTGCTTTGTTCCGGACTCGCAATTGGATTGCCCTCAACTATCTAATCAACATGCGTAATTTTGAGTATTGCAAGCCGGTTCTCGCGAAAGCAGTCCCCACCGGCCCCGACTGGATTCACGAGGTCAAATACGACGGCTACCGCGGGCGCATCGTCCGCGACGGCCGCGACGTCAAGCTGCTCTCGAAGAGCGGCCTCGACTGGACATGGCGATACCCGTTCATCGTCGAGACCGCGCTGAAGATGAAACAGCAGCAATTCATTATCGACGGCGAGATTTGCGTGCTGGACGTCCAGGGCGTCTCCGATTTCAACGCGCTGCATTCCAACCGGCACAACGAGGAAGCACAGCTCTACGCCTTCGACCTGGTCGCGATCGACGGCGACGACTTGCGGGACATGCCGCTGTTCGAACGCAAGGCCCGGCTCGGCAAGCTGCTGAAGGGCCGCCCCGAGGGCATCTTCGTCGCGCCATTCGAGGCCGGCGAGATCGGGCCCGGGCTGTTCGAAGCCGCCTGCCGCATGGGCCTCGAGGGCCTGGTCTCAAAGCACCGCGAGCGGCGCTACCGGCCGCGCAGCTGCGACTGGATCAAGGTCAAGAACCGGAAGCATCCGGCGTTTTCGCGGGTGATGGATTCATTTGCCTGAGAGTACCGAGCGTATTCCGGACCGTCGCCCCGCTCGCTATGCGAATAGCGTATCTGCGTGGGGTGTGCGAACAAAGCACATTGATGCCTTTGCCTTTATTTGACGGGGAAGAAAAACGATGCCGGAAACGAAAGGTTTCTGCCCGACATGTCGCAGGGAGCAGAACTCGGAAATTATTGCACACCACTCACTTCGGAATTTCGTTTCGGGTGACGAGGGAGGTTACATTCAGAATGACCATTTCATCTTGAAATGTGGGGGTTGTGACACGGTATTCCATCGCCGTGACACAGCATTTTCTGAGGTTTGGGATAAGGTCGATAAGCAGTACTGGCCGGCCCAATCAAAACGCGACCGCCCAGAATGGTTCGGTGCCAATATTATTGCCGTCGATCGTCTCCTCTACAAATTGGCCGGAAGCGTATACACCGCACTCGACCATGATCTGACTGTGCTAGCCGCAACCGGCATGCGCACCACTTTTGATCGCGCCTCGGAATTGCTCGGGATCGACCCGGACAAGCCCTTTACAAAAAAGCTCGATGATCTGGTGACAAAAGGAAAGATTGGCGTAACGGAACGCAGCAATCTGAACGTTCTTGTCGATGCAGGCAGCGCCGCAGCACACCGTGCATGGGAACCGAGCATAAAGGAGCTCGACACCATGATGGCTATTCTTGAACACTTCCTCTACCGCGCCTTCGTGATTGACGAGCAGGTGAAGGCGCTCAAGGTGCCACCCCGCCCGGCCAAGAATAAATCAATACCATAGCGAAACCGAATGCCCGAACGCTTCCTCATACGGTTTCGGTAGGATATGGCAGGACTTCGCGCAGTCGCGGTGCGGGTAGTTGGGCTCATGTGCGCCGGCCGCCTTCACCGCGGCAAAGCCGATCGCGAGTGCCAGCGCTAGCATGAACCCGAAACGGTTGATCAGCCCCATGTCCGGCCGGTATCGGTCGACCAGCATCTCGACGACCCAGGCCGAGCCGCCGATCGCCAGCAGCACCAGGAGCGTCAGCGCGAGCTTGTGCGCTTCCATCAGTGCACGCTGACCCGGGCAAGCCCGCCCATGCCGATCGCGTCGGCCGCGGCGCGCGACAGATCGATGCAGCGGCCCTTCACGAACGGCCCGCGATCCGTGATGCGCACGGTGACGCTGCGACCGTTCGCAAGGTTGGTGATCGTCTTCATCGAGCCGAACGGCACCGGCTTACGCATCGCGGCCGTCAGCGCATGTGTGTTGAAGATCGAGCCGTCGGCTGCGCGCTTGCCGTGGTAGCCGTCGCCGATGCCGTACTGGCTGGCGGTGCAGGTTTCGGCGAGCGCGGTTGATGCGAGCGCGACAAGCGCCAGCACCGCGAAAAGTGCGGTCCGGATCATGCGGTGATGCTTTCTATGGGTTAGGCGCGCGCCTTGATGATGTCGGCGAGCAGTTCGGCTGCGCGCTTCAGTTCGTCCGCCTCGACCATGAGCGCGTCGCGGGCCGTTTGCAGCCGGCTTTCCTGATCGGTGAAATCCCGATCGTTTCGCCCGTCATCTGTAAAGATGCGGCGGATATTGTTGAGAATCGAATTCATTGTCGGCCAGCCCTTAGTTCGTTAGTCAGGGCTACAAGCGCGCCGCGCGTGCTATGGATGGCTTCGGCCATGCGATCAGCGGCAGCAATCCGCTCATCGTAACTTTCAGTCAGCTGGTTTTCGAGCAGCTGGATCCGGCTATCCTTCTGCTTTTCCCGTTGCTCCGATCGATAGATCACCCAGAGCAGCACCAGGCAGACGATGCCGGCAGTACCAAGTTTCAGAAGCTCTTCATTCATTGGCGTTAAGCTCCTAGCTACCGCCGCTTGCTAGGATCATTCCCAGCCTGAGATCGTCCACGAAACGATCGAGGGTCAGGGCTGCGCCGACGTTGCACCGAAGGCGCGGCCCGCTTCATTTCGGCTTCTTGCACTGATCGCGGTACGTCAGTTCGTTCGCGAGAATGCGCTTCTTGACCCCGGACGCCGCCGCGATCGAGCCGTCGCCCTTCTGCACCACGACCGGATTGTAAATCTGGCAGAAGGAATCGACCGGCGGTGGCACATGCTGGCAGCTACTCAGGCTCAAGGCCGCGCAAACCAGCATCGACCTCTTGATCAGACATCGCATTGACCTTCTCCATGATCGCCTTGCCGGCGGTCGTCTTGATGAGGATGGATTGCGAAACCTCCGCAATCGCCTTGTCGTAGCCCTCGGATATCAGCTCGCGCTCACGCGCCCACGTCATGATCTGGTTGACTATCTTGAGCAGCGTGAGCGCGAGCGATATCCAGGACATCATTTTGCGACGACCTTCACTTCAGCCGAAGACACGGCATCCGGCGAGGTAACTGCGGCCGCCAGCGCGGGCGTCGTGACGACCGTCGTGCCAGGCAGCGCGGCCGCGGACGCAACGATCGAACTTTGGGTCTTGTTGAACATGCCCCAGATGACGCCGCCGATCGTGATCATGGCACCGACGATGCCCGGCAGCGCCTCGGCGCTGATCCAGCCCTTCGCAACGATGAAGCCACCCCCGAAGGTGAGGATGTGGCGCAAGATACTGCTGATCTGTTCCCAGTTCATATTCCAGTTCTCCAATGATGATAGTTTGATTGCGCGATACCGTCGCGCGGCGGATTAGTTCAAGGTGACGTACCGGGCCGCCACGTAGTCATCGCCGGCGATCTGGTACCAGAGCGTCGCGCCGTTCTTGGCCTCGCCGATGATGTCGATCGTGTCGCCCTTCTTCAGCCGGCGCGTCTCAGGCGACTTGCCGCTGGCCTCATCCCGGACGGCGAGAAAGTCATCCGCCGCGACGTTGACGACGCCCTTCCGCTTCTGGGGCACCACGGCCGGTGGCGGATCGTCGTCATCGTGGCTTTGCTCGCCGCCAGCGAGCGCGACCATCTTGAGTTGGATGGCCGCGATCATCGCATCCTTGCTCACCCGCTTGCCCGGGCACGTCTTGGACGTCTTCGGATCGTCGCGGTGGAAGTGCAGACCACGAACGCCCTTGACGAAGTTGTCGGGCGTGAGCCCCAGCGCCAAGTACAGGCAGGCGAAACCTTCCGCGTACCGATCGCGCAGCGCGTCCGTGAACGGCTCGCTGTCGAACTCGCCGACGCATTCGACGCCCCACGAATTGGCGTTGAACGAGACCGCGTGAACGCCGCGCTTTTCCGGCAGCGACAGGACGCAGAAATTTTCCGGGGTGAAGAAGAAGTGCGGTCCAGCGCTCCAGCCCAATTCATTGCCGTAGTAGCCGGCCAGGTTCGACATCCATTTTGCGTCGGTGATCGGCACCTTGCGGTTGCCGTGCGCGTAGGTTTTCCACGTCGCCAGGCTGGGCCCGCCGGTGTGGTGCATGGTGATGAACTTCGGGGTCCACGACTTAAATTCGATGGTTTCCAGATAGGCCAGGAAGGCCGCAGCCGTGGGGAAGCACTTCCCGACATAGGGGATTGCCATGGAACTCTCCGATTTCAGGGGTTTTCGCTGTGGTTGTGAGCGTGAATTGTTACGCTGGACGATCGCGATCCTGAGTTGATCGCCGTGGGGTTGTAGTGTTAAAGCCTTGCCCGATGGGAATAGTCAGATTTTTGCTCGCCCTATGCGTCGTCGCCGAGCACACGGCTTCGCATGGCGTTCTCGGAGTACAGTTGCTGTCTGGAACCACTGCGGTGCAGTGCTTCTATGTAATTTCCGGCTTCCTGATCACGATGGTATTGAATGAGCGGGCGGGCTATCGGAGCCTCGGCAACTTCTATTTGAGCCGGTACTTTCGCCTGTGGCCCGTCTACATCGTCGTCGCTGTTGCGTCCCTGTACGTGGTCTATTGGGATGTGATGTTCACGCAGTTGCCGAAGGTCGCCGACTGGCCCGCGGTCGCGTTTGTCGCAATCTCCAACCTCACACTGTTTTTTCAGGACTGGTTTCTGTTCTTGCGACTTGACGGGAGCAGCCTCCTGCCGACGTCTGATTTTGCATCGGCCACCCCACCGCCTCTCCATGGATTCCTTTTGGTGCCGCAGTGCTGGTCCATTGGTGTTGAACTGACGTTCTACGTGATCGCCCCATTTGTTTGCCGAAGTTGGCGGGGGCTCTCGCTTCTGTTCGCCTTCGGGCTCGCCAGCCGCATTGTCACGGCGGCGCTCGATCTCCCGCCTGACCCTTGGATGTATCGCTTCGCGCCCAGTGAAATGCTGTTGTTTTCGTCTGGCGGGCTTGCCTATTTCGCGGGCCGGAACCTCTGCCCGCGGTATCCGCTCACGACAAAAGTTGCTTGCGTCTTGGCGATGGCGTCGATCGGGGCCGTCGTGCTGGGGCTGCCCCTAACCAACAGATACTCCGCGGCCGCACTCGACCATCTGCTGATCCTGAACGGTCCCGCGTTGGTGTTGATGACGGTTGCAGCGGCTCCGCTCTTTTACGCCACCCGAAACAGCGTGATCGACCGGTTCATCGGAGAACTGAGCTACCCGATGTATGTCTCGCATCTCCTGATTCAGACCATGCTAACTCGACAGGCGCCCAGTATGGTGACCCCCGATAATCTCCTATATGTGGCCGTGGTCGTCACCGTAAGCGCGCTGCTGGTCTTGGGCATCGTCTATCCCATCGACAGTTTACGGAAGCGACTTGCATCAGGCTATACGACGTCCCGCAAATCACTTGTTCCAGCGCCTGCAGAATAAGGCGTTTTAGGGTTGTGCCAACATGGCGTAGGGATCGCCATTGATTGAGGCAACCGCGTCATAAGTTGCGCCCCCGATATAGGAAAGCATGCCAGTCCAGCCTGGCGTGTTTGCCGCCGCCGGATAGCTCAGTTTGCGATCACGATGGACCGACGTTGCAATGAAGCTCGTCAGGTCCGTCAGCGTTTCGTGATAGACATCGTTCAGATAATGTTCTGGCGTGATGGAGCCTTGCGTGTAGCCATCGGTGGAGAATGTCACCGGCTCATTGCGCAATAGCCGCTCGCGCGCGTCCATCCAAGACAAGCGCCAGCCCTTCTGATCGCGCAGCGTGATATTGTAGTGGCCGTCGCATACGATCCACCGGCCGCCGATCAAGATTTCCGACGACGCGTGAACAAATGCCGTGTCCGAGTTGATGTTAACGACACCATCCCACAAGCCGACGTATCGCGCCCTGATACCAAATGCCCGGCAAGCAATCAGGAACAGAAGGCACCGACCGCCGCATTCGTGGGTGTAAAGCTGGTCACGCACGTTGTCGCGATAGGCTACATCGGGCGTCATCCATGGCGAGTAACCCGATGGCGTCGGGCCAAGTGCAACTCGCCAATAGACCTGATCGCGAAGGATCAAGACGGCCGCCATCTTGCTCGGAGTCGCGGCAAGCGAGGGGGCCAGAGCGGTTGCGATCGACCTGACGGCCTGCCATGCGCTCCCGGTCGGGAACTGCGCAGGATCTAGCGGTTCATCGGTCATCCGCCGATTTCCTCCAGAATGAATGTCGTGCCGGAGCGCAGCTTGTCCGTGTTATCGAAGCGACGGCCGAACCAGACATTTCCATTGTTGGACTTGGCCGCAAGTTGATAGGTCACGGCTTGCGGTTCTGTCAGAGCCAACTCAACGTCGATCAACGAGATGGCATAGCGGCGCATTTCGTCGGAATTGATCGCTCGTTCTCCATCCAACGACGAAACATTGGGCGGCGTTAAATCAACAAACGGACCGTCTGCGATCTGACGCCAAAGCGTGATTTGGCAAATGTCGCCGTAAAAATACTGCAGGTTGAGCGATCCCACGATAGAAATTTTCGCCTTATTACCCGCCGCGATCGTCTTGGAGATCGAGAAGCCCGGGATGGCTTCAAACGCTGCACCGGCGACGATTGGAGAAGCGGCGGGCGGGACGGCCAAGAATGCATAGGTATCCATCACCGCACCCGTCGTGCCGTGATGTAGCCATAAATGACCTGCGTGCTGGTCGTGAAAGTGGAGCGGCCGCTAAGATAAACGGTGGTTGTCCCCGACAGGCTGATGCGCTTTAGCCCAGTCGCGATCGCGTGCTGGTTTCCCGCCGTAAAGTTGACCTGTTGTTGAAGGAAGCCACTCGCAGGCGGTGTAGGGCGCGTAGCTGATGTCGTGGAAATCCACGCCTGGACTACTGTCGTGACCGTGCTTCCGCTGTTCTGGTTGAACCATGCCCAGCCCTCCACGTCCCAATCGCCAGCCGTCAGCGATAGCGAGATAACGTTAATGTCTACGTTCGTTGTCATCGACAGCGCAGAGCCGGACGCAAGTGAGGCTTCCGAATACTCGCCTACGTACCCCGCTGCCGCGCTGTCATTGGTGTTGGTTCCGGAAATCGAAATACCGGCAGCGCGCGTCAACTTTCCGTCGGTGTCGCCAAGCCCAATCTCTGAGTTCTGGATCACCTTCCCGGTCGTGCCGTCGTACCGCGCAAGAGTGTTGTCCGTGGATGATGCAGGCCCGGTAACATCGCCGCCGCCGCCGCCGCTCGCCGAGGGATTACTGCCGACCAGCCGCCAGCGACTGGCGGTGGCGTCGTACAGCAACGTGACGCCATCGCCACCGCTGAGCGTTCGATCCCCGCTGAACCCAAACCGATTGGCCGCCGTCGACGCCGCATTTTCCGACGACAGGATGATGTTCTGTGAGCCGGTGTTGTACCAGTAGATCAGGCGCCCATCACTGCCGCCGGCGAGACCCGTGACAGTTCGGCTCGCATCCGAATTGACCCGCACCACGGACGCCGTCGAGAATCCGGTGGGCGCGTAGTTGTTCTGATCCGAGGTGATCTGCGACGGCGAGATATCGCCGCTGACTACTTGGGCCTGCTGAACGTCGAGCGTGCCGGTCGTGATCGGCGAGACAAAGGTCTGCGCCCCGGCCCATGTGTGCGCAGTTGAGAGGAAGCCGGAACAGATTCCGTAGGTCGGATTGCCGGAAACCCCGTCGCCATTGGTGATACAGACCTCGTTGGCGGTTCCGGTGTTGGTGCGCTGCGCCCAGGTATCGCTCGCAGTGCGGACCGCAAAGCCCGTGCTGCCAAGCGCCTCGAGCGCCCCCAGGTCATTGGCAAGCACAAAGGTCGGATTGCCCGCAGTGCCCGCGCCGTTGGTGATCGTAAAGCCCGCGGCCGGCGCGGTCAGTGTGCGATATGCACAGGTGCCGGCGCCCGTATAGGCCATCAGGCCCGCGGTCGAATTGGCCGCGATGCAGTCGAGATCGGCGTCCCACGCCTGAACGTTGGTGCCGATGACAGCTCCGGCGAGCGTCCGCAATGCAGAGGCATCGGCCGCATTAGTGACCGAACGTCCGAACGACGTGCAATCGAAATTCGCGGCAGTCCCCGAGCCGGTCCAGTAGAAGCATTTGTTGTTGGCCGATGTCAGTCCGGCGAGCGCCGCAAGGTCAGCGTCATAGCCCTGAACATCAGTTCCGATGACGATGCCGGCCAGGGTCCGCAGTGCTGACGCGTCCGCGGTGTTGGCAACCGACCGGCCATATGAACTGCAATCGAAGGTCGCGGCAGTCCCCGAGCCGGTCCAGTAGAAGCATTTGTTGTTCGCCGAAGTCAGCCCGCCGAGTGCGGTTAGCTCGGCGTCGCCGACGTTCAACGTCCCGCCGGAGAACGACAGGAAGCCTCCAATGGAAACCGCCGACCATGCGGCAGCGCCAGAGCGATAATAGATCGTATTGGTGCCAGAAAGTGCCGACAGCGCGTCGAGATCGGCATCCCAGGCCTGCACGGCCGAGCCGATCACAAGTCCCAGATTTGTCCGCGCGCCAGAGGCCGTCGATGCGGCCGTGCCGCCCTTGACGACCGACAGCGGCGACGTCCCCGGGTTGGTCTGAGCACAGGCGAGCGAGCCCGACAGAACAAGCGCGAGCGCGCCCGCGATGAGACTGCGAAGTTTCATGACCGCATCCTTGATGAGTTCAGTACCAACCGATTCCGGAACGCGGGCTGAGTTCAATGGAAGCCCCGTTTGAATCGATGACGTAGGAGGCACCGCCCATGATGGTTTCGTAGCCATAGGTATGGACGCCGGACTGCGATCCGGTCGTGTTGATCGCCGAACCCCCTGGTGTCGCCGAAATCGTGAACGTGTCGGCGGTTGGCGTAGTTTTCACATAGTACAGCGTGTCAGCCGACAGGCCGGTCGGCAACGCGCCCGTCGTCTCCAGGCTCACCGTTTGATTTACCGAAAGTCCATGTTGCGAAAAGGTGAAGACGGCAGGAGAAGCAATCGTGACCGTGAACGTGGCCGGCCGTTTCGGTACAATGGTGATGTTGTTGGTCGCAGCATCAAACTTGCCGTCGACGATTTTTTTCGACGTCGAGGAGACCAGCGACGAAAGCGGCATCACCTCGCGCGAAGCCCCCGCGACCGTCTTGTCGACGATGATGTGGTCGGCGTCCGACGTCGAGATGACGTCAGTGCCGGACGCCGTCACGACGCGCTGTGTCCGCTGCGCGAGGCTGTCCGACTCCGAATTCTTGCCGATGGCCTCATAGCGAAGGATTTTCTCAAACGTTGGCGTACCGCTTGGGCCGAGATAGGCACGGACTCGGTAGGCTCCGCCGACCGCGTATAGCGAAAAACTTCCGTCCACACCCGCATCGAACGGATTGGAGAGAGGCACCGTTCCGTCCCGGTCGCTGAAGATCGCTGCCAGAGGTTGACCCGGCACTTCACGGCGCACCTCGATATGCGCGCCAGGCACGGCATTGCCGCTCGTGTCCTGCACCGTTCGATTGTAAACCGCCAAGGTCATGAAGGTCGCCCTTTTAGTTTATCGTGCCGCCGAGGAGTGAGCCGCCGCTCGCGGTGACGGTGGCGTAGCCCCAGCCGTCGACCGCCGCACCAGCCGCGCCGCCTGCGCCGCCGGAGGCACCGGCGGCACCACCATCAAAACCGGGACCGCCCGGCGATCCGCCGTCGCCGCCGTAACCACCCGATGTGGGACCAGTGCCAGGCGCACCACCGCCGCCGCCGCCAAGCGCCGAGGCATCACCCCCCAAAGATCCGGCCGTCGAGCTGCCAAAGCTTCCGCCGGCAGCGCCGCCGGCAGCACCCGATCCCGCGGCCGTACCCGAACCACCACCGCCGCCGCCGCCGCCGGGACCGTTGAACCATATCGATGGCGTCGAGGAGGGAGACGCGCTGCCGCCACTACCGCCACCGCCGCCGCCACCGCCGGACCAGATCTTGGCCCCCGCGGGATAGCTGAGGTTGAACAGCGCACGGGAAAAGATGGCGGTACCGCCCGGGCTTCCCGGCGAGCCCGCAGTGGGTGAACCAACGGAAGGAGGAACTCCGCCTGACGCGCCTGCACCGCCAGCGCCCGCTGCACCGCCCTTGCCTTGGACCGTTCCGAGAACCACCAGGTTGACCGTGACGCCGGCAGGCCAGGAGCCGACGTGCACAGCCGGCAACCCCGTCGAGACAGACCCGATCACGACCCCTGCATTGATCGTGATGGTGACCGTGTCGCCGGACAGCGGCGCCGATGCATAGATGGAATCATGCGCGGTCCGCAGGTTGATGTTGAAGTTGTTCGCGTCGAAAATGATCTGGCGGTCGGTCAGATCGGCTTCCGGCGCCGTCCAGAGCATTTCCTCCGCTTCAACGGTGAATCGCTCCGGCGACGGATTGAGCCGGGTGACCTGTATCGGAATATTGGACTGGGCGCCGGTCGCGTCCTGAACACAGAAGGCCTCGACGCGATAGCCCACCCCCATCTCGATATCCGTTTCGGCATGGCGCGCCGTTGCGAAGGTCAAGCGGCGCGGCGGATCGCGGAATCGTCCGAGAATAATTTCGCCCAACCGATCGGCGACGGTTCGGCCGGCTTCGGGTATCCATCTGGACGTGATGGTCCTGATCGCCGCCGAGCCGTAGTCTTCCTCGGCTTCGTCGTCCTTCACCAGAGACGTAGACCGGAAGTTGTCGAGGTTCGAGAGCGGCTTGGTCGGGTCCTTCCGTCCGAAATAGGTGATGACCTGCGAAACCCGCAGGTCGGGCTGCTCTTTGATCGTCAGCGTGCCCTGCAGCGTGTTGTCAGGCGTAAACGTGTTGGCATCGGTGATGACGCCACGAAGCACCTGAAACCTGATCTTCTGCGCCAGATCGTCCCACCAGATCGCCAGCGCGGCCTGCTCGATCAGTTCATTGACCAGCGTGTTGACGGGCGTCGGCTCGCAGATGTCGGCGCTGTAGAGCGTTCCAAGAAACGCTGCGGTCTCCGCCTGCCAATCCGCCACATCGATATAGCTGTCGGGGATCAGCGTGAAGTTTCTCAGCAGGTTGGAGATGATGTTGGCAACGTCACCGTTCTGAAACCGAAGCACCAGCTGCGCACGATCCTGCGCCTTGTGCGAACTGGCGATCGTCCCAAGCTCGCCGCGTGTAATCGTCATCGTATCGCCGGAGCGCGTGAAGGAAACGCACTCGTTGCCGCCGATGCAGGCGAAGCCTGAGGACGGATACTCCGCGCCAATTCCTGACGGCAGCAGCGCGATGGACGTCGCGCTTGCATTGATGTCCGCCGACAAAAACCCATTGGACAACAGCGGCGCCTGCGCCCGGTCACCATCGGCCTGCTTTAAGGCGTCCTTTGCCAGGATGGTGTATTTGCCGTCCGGCGTCGGCCCATCGAAGCTATCGATGATGAAATGCCGCGTCTCCATGTCGGCGAGCTCTTCACCAACCACGCCGGAAATCCAGCGGATCGCCTGACCGCGCAGGAACGGCTGACGCGCGCGAAACTTGCCCCAGAACGTCCCTTGGCTGTAGGGGTCATAATCCCGGTCAGCAAGGTACTTGTCGAACCCCTCGCCCGTGTCGGAATGTGGCGCATCGACAAATGTGACGCTCAACGTCGCGCGCGTGCCAAGGTCCTTTCCAAGCGAGATCGTTGCCGGAGTGTATGCAATCTCGCTGATGAACGGAAAGCAGGCGATCTCATCGGGGAGAAAATCCGCCTGTTTAGCAAAGCGCAGCGTGACGTCCTCGGGATCGAAATTGTCCGTATCCTGACAGGTCGTCTTGCAATTGAAGCACTTGATCACGCCGGTCGTCGGTATCGACGCCGTGCACGGCGCGACGCCATAGGTAAGCGAGCAGAAAGGAATTTCGAACTCGATGAATTCGAGCGACTGCATCAAGCCACGCCCTTCATCTTCAAGTCGAAGGCGTGCAAGTTGGAGGGACCAACCGGGGATGGGTCTGGATCCTCGGTCAGCCTGGCATAGCCGATTTCAAGCGGATAGGTCCCCGGCCGCCAGCCGAAAAAGAACGGCTTACGCTTTCCGACGTCCGCGATAAATGCGTCCATGTAATTGCGGTACCAGTCCGGCGAGATCAGCGAGAACGGGGCTACAGACTCGCGCCAGGCCCCAAGTTCAATAGCTCCGAGGAAGTTGCCACTTTCGCTCATGTTGTCGATGACGCGCGTTCGCCGACCGTGCTTCATCGGAACGTGCCCCACATATAGCTTACGTTCCATGATCAGGAGCCGCCCAGCATAGACCACAGCCGCGCGCGGGATAGCCGTCCCTTCCTGTAGCCTGATCCTGATCTGCGCTAGCGATTGCAGGTCGGCACGAAACAACGCCGGACCATCGTCAGGCAGGATCACCTCCTCAACAATCTCCTCCCAGTCGCCGTCGATGAACCCCTCGATCGAAACCGGAATCTGCGCAGATCCCCAGTTGTGACGCGCGACGGCGACATAATCGATCGGGTCGACTTCGTTGGTGGTGATGGTCAGATACTGCTCGCTGTCGTCCTCCGCCCGCCATTCGAGATGCGTCGCTGGGTTGGCAAGGTTCGACGCCGGAAATCCCGCCTCCTCGGTATCGGCGACGATGGTGGATGCGGTGACGAGGTTGTGCCACCCGATGACGGGATGATCGAGCGTAACGCCTCCCGGTAACCCGGTGGGAGACGCCGCCTGCAGAACAATTGCACTGGAGATAACGATCGACATCAGGCCGGCACCACGTTCAAACGGTAGCCGTCACGGGTCATGTCATTCAGGCCGTCGATCAGCGCCCGGAACGCGTCGCGGGTCACGGCAATCGGCATGGAGAGATTAATCGGCTGCGCCCCGCCGGCGCCGCGGCGGGGATCTGCACCTCCGCCCTGCTCCGGACGCCAGACGTCAACCTGCTCACCCGGCGAGAGATCAAGCGCAACACGCTGGGAGTCCGGCCCGCCGCTACCCGGAACCGTGAACGAACCGCCGGTCATCATGCCGGTTGGAACACTCTGGGATTTGATCGACGCGACGAGGCTGGCGCCCTTCGCGAGCACGGCAGCGACCGCAGCGATATTGGCCGGGAAAGGCAGTTCCAGCGCCTTGGCCGCGCCGGTGAACATTGAGATCGTGCCCTGGATGACGCCGAACACCTTCGCAGCGGTCGCCATAGCGGACGACTCCTTGCTGAAGCTGCTCGAGATGGTGGCAAAGCTTCCTGCAATGGACTCGCTGGCCTGCCCCCACGTTGCGCCGGCGGCTTCCGCGATCTGCTGCTGACGCGCGGCGAACGTCTCCATCGTCATATTCGTGGTCTGGTAGACCTCCTGCAGCCGGGCCATATCGTTGGCGAACTTATCGGCCGGGTTCATCACCTGCATTTTGATGTTGGCCGCTTCGAGATTGAGCGCCGCTTGCGCGGAGGCAGCCGCTGCAGCGTTGATTGCGGCGACCTGGGCCGGCCCTAATGCGATCCCCTTGGATATCGCAATCTGCGTCGCCTCATAGGCCAGCCGAAGGCGCGCTTGCTCGCCGACGCTCTTACCGACTGTTTCGGTCTCCGCGTTCTGTGCGGCGACCTTCTTGGCTTGATTGGCAAGATAGCTCTTCAGCGCGTCCGCGTCCGTGGTATCGGCTACGCGCAGCGGTGCGTCCTTCTTCAGGAACTCACCCGCACTCCGAACCGTACCCATGAAGCCGTCCACACTCGCGGACATTTCCTTCATGGCCTGATCTGTCGCGTCCGGCTTCCACATCATCTGGACGCGTTCGCCGAGAGTGGAAAAGGCCGCGCTCGTCTCCGTGGCGGACTTCTTCATCGTCTCGAAGCCGGCGGTGAACTCGCCCTTGGTGAGCTGAGACAGACCTTCCATCAGGTTCGATGCGGTCGCGAAAATGCGCTCCCATGTCGTGATCAATGCGATTCCGACGGTGACGATACCCTGCATAACCGTAGCCAGCCCGTCGCCGATCTTGCTCCAAAGCTGCGACTCTTCGCGCGACTTCAGCATCACCGCCGACAGAGTTTCGAACGACGGCAGAAGTTTTGCCGTCATGGTGACGAACAGACCTTCCTTGATCTTGTCCATCCGCTTCAGGTTGTCGTTGAAGTTCTCCGCAGCGACGGTGGTCTTTTTGTCGAGCACGAGACCGTAGCGTTCCGCCTCGTCGGCGGACTGCTTCAGCCCGTCCTTTCCCAGGTTGAGCAGCGGGATCATCGCTGCACCGGCTTTGCCGAATAGTTCGATCGCGAGCGCGGTCTTTGCGGCGCCGTCGCGGTAATTCTCGAACTTCCCGGCAACGTCCGACAGAACATCCGACGACGACCGCATGGTGCCGTCTTGGTTCTTGACCACGACGCCCATGTCTTTGAACGCCTGACCGGCCGGCCCGGCGCCGTCGACAGCCGCCGACGTCATCGCCTTCGACAGTTTGCCCATCGACTTGCCGAGCGCCTCGCCTGACACGTCGGCGAGTTCTGCGGCGTAGCTGAGTTTTGATAGCTCCTGCGTCGTCAGTCCGGTCGACTGCGACAGCTTGTTCATCTTGTCGGCGCTGTCGATCGCCCTCTGGATCGAGCCCACGATCGACACAGAAGCAGCCGCAACGCCAGCCGCGACAGCCGCCATGCCGGCCGTAACGGCTGTGCCGAACGCGCCCAGCTTGGACTGCGAATCCTTCAGGCCCTTATCGAGCGCGGCGGTGTCTGCTCCGAGAACGACTCGAAGCGCGCCAATGACGGATTGACCGGCCATTCAGTGCCTCAGTTCGGCTTGCCTTTGAATTCGCCGCCCAGGGCAGCGGTCCATTGCTTTGCGACCGCGAGCATTTGCTCTGCGGTCTGCGTGTGACGCTCGCGGATCATAAGTTTTTTCAGAGCAGGGAATTTTTTTGACCGCGGGAGGGCCGCGGTATGCCAAGCCAGCCAGGCACGATCATTGTGCTCACGCTCCAGTTCGGCGATGCGGGCTTTCATCTGCCGCATATATTGGCGAGGAGTGCAGCGCCAGAAGTCGGATTCCTTGAAACCGACCTTCAGCCATTCATCTAGCCGACCGAGCCAATCTATTTTCGATGATTGATCGGCCTCTTCGGAGGGCGCGCTTCACTCTCACCCTTCGAATCCGGCAACGCTGCAGCAAAGCCGTTCACAATCAAGGCATATACGCCGAGCACGCCACCAATATCTTTCATGATCGTACCGGCCTGCTCGATGGTGACGTCTTTGTGCAGGTCGTGAAAGCCAGCCCAGAAGACAGCGCGGCAGAAGCCTAGCCGCATCTTCTTCATGCGGGCCTCAACGTCCGCCTGCGTCTCCGGAAGGGGCTTGCCTTTCGCGTCGAACTTCGGGCCCCAACTCAACAGCTCTCCGAAAATGTCGAAGATGCCGCGGTCTAGATACTCTTCAAGAGCAATGAATGCTCCGTCGGTGTATCGAAGCGTGTAGGACTTGCCAGAAGCCTCGAACGAGACTTCGCCATTCTCTTTGTTGTCCATCCGTTACGCCTGCACCAGCGTGGGCTTGCCGGTTACCTTGAACGTCACCGAAGCCGCCATCTTGTCGTCGAGCGGAGCGTCCGGCTCGAAGCCGGTCAGGATGCCAGCGAATGAGAAGTAGGAGCCGTCGGGAAACAGGATCTGGCGGTTCTTCGAGGCCAGCGGCCCGTCGAGGTCCATCTCCGCCATCAGCGCGGTTGTCGCGGAGCCGCCTGGGATGAAGTTCAGTTCGAGGCCGACCTCGCCGCCGTCCTTCAGGCCCGCGATGAACTCGCGCCAGGCGCCGGGGCTCTCCTCGTGGGTAGCGTCGACCGTATCGCGCGCCATGGCCGGCGGCGTGATACCGGTGACCTCCGCAAGCGTGGTGAACACTTCCGGCGACGCTCCATTGCCGGTCTTGAACAACGTCTGATAGCCAATGCGGGCACTGGTCGCCATCGGGATTACTCCATGTCTGATTTAGGGAAGCCCGCGACGTCGCCCCGGCGGGGATGGGGAACTATTTTCCGGCTGCGATCTTGGCTGCGAGCCGTTCTGCTTTTCTGGCGAGGCGGACGCGCGCCTTCTCGATTTGCTTGGCCAAGTCGTCTTTGATCCCGCTCAGCACCTTCATCACATTGCCGTCGAATGCCGGCCGGAGATGTGGTTGCGCGGCTTGGTGCGCGTTACCGAATTCAGTCTGTACGCCCTTCGCGTGCGGTCCTGGGCCGATGTAAACTTCGACCATACTTTCTTTGCGGTTCAGGCCCTTTTGCCTGCGCGAAAGCTTCTGCCCTACGGTGTAAGATTCCCGAAGTCCGCCTTTGAGGCGCGGCGCATTGCGCTCGCCTGCCTCCTTGATCGGAACGCCTTGCTCTTTCAGGGTGCGGAGCAAAACGTTTCTAGCGGTCGCCTTTGGAAGTTCGGTCATCGCCTCGTCGAGTTCGGCGAGCCCTTCTAGTTTGAAGGTCTGCCGGGCCATTACAGTTCCTCGTGATGGATGAACCAGTCCCGCATCACGCCGTACATCTGCACGGCATCGTCAAACATTTCTCGTTCGTCGGCCATGAACACGCCCTGTACCGTCACAGCGGAGCCACCCGACCCCATCACACCGCGATATCCGTCGAGGCGATCCTTCAACCGCCCCGCGAGCGTCACTGCAGCGTCGGCGCCAGGAGCCCATGCGGCGATCTGGAAGCGCGGCCGGACATAGCCGGTCGACGCCTGCATATCGTAGTCGCCCGCCCCGGAGATCCGGTTGTAGACGACGCTTGCCAGCTTCACACCCTGGGGAAGCACGATCGGGAATACCCGCGTGACCACCAAGGCGGAAATATTGGCATCGCCCAGCAGAAATTCGCGAAGCGCCGGGCGGATGTCCTTCATCAGGCCGAGACGCCCGAGTAGCCGAACAGCAGCTTCATAACTGTGGTCGACTTAGCGATGCCGATCACGTCGAAATACTCGCCGGTGCCTACGTCCGCGATCGGGGCAATTCCCCCGGCAGTTGCGCCGGACAGATAGTAAGTCACACCGGCGGTCATGCCTCCAAGAGTTATCTCGCCGGACCTCTGCACCGTGATCGGCTGGTTGGCTGAAGCTCCGCAAAGCGCGATCGCCTTCGCATCACGAGCCGCGGCGACCGCGGAGTCAGCATCGGCCTTCATCCAGTTTCCGGTGGAATCCTTGTAGAGCGCCTGCCCGGCGGTGATTGTTTCCCCTGCTGTTCCCTGCTCGGTGACGGCCCCGGCGCCGGGAAGCACGTTTGCCGCCGTGATGGTGATGTCGACCATGTCGAATTCCTTTCTGGTTGAGAATTTAGGTAGTTACGTCCGCGCGCCGCTGGGTGATGATCTTGAGACCTTCGCGGCGTCCGATTTCGCTGACGCCGAGGACGTCGTGAATTGATCGCTCCGGCACCACATACCCAGCATCCGCCGCCTGCGCTTCAGTCAGCGCCGGGTGGATAATCTGATCCAAGGGCGTCAACGCAGCCACGTCCGCCGAATGTCGGACTCGAAACTCGATCTGTTCGTAAGCCGTCTCTTCTGGTGCAGAAAACCGCTCGTCGGCGCGCACGGGCCACATTGACGCAGCTCGGCGCACAGCGAGCACGGACCATGTGTCAATCGGCTCTCCAGACGGAGAAGATCCTGACGTCTTTCGACGAATAGTGACGCGGCGATCGAGTTGACCGGATTTCATGGATCAGGCCAGGATCTGGAACGGAAACAGCAACGCCCGAACCGTCATAGGAATTTCAGTTACAATATTGCCGATGTTGACCGGTTCACGGTTCGCGTACCAATGCCCAATCAGCAAAAGGATAGCGTGCTTAATCGGTGCCGGAACGTCTTCCGGGTTGCCATATCCCGCCGTGTATTGGATGCGCACAGCCTCGCTTTGAGCGCGGACGGTTGGCCATGTCTCGTCATAGGCGAGCGTCACGCGTGGCGCGCCAGGCTGGCCGACCAACCGATAAATTGTGTCAGGCGCGGTCTGCTCTACCCCGTCGTCATCGTCGTACTTAACGCTGACGAGGTCGGCGACCGGCGGAAACGGCAACCGGATGTCACAGGTTCCGAATTCATCGCCGCGCCACTCCAATGTCTGGGTCAGGAGCGCACGGCCGAGCCATCCCGCAGGCCCATCAATGTGGGCAACAGCGGAGTCAATCAGCGCCTCGATGTACTCGTCATCATCGTCGAAATCGACGCGCAGGTGCTTCTTGGCCTCGTCGAGCGAAACCAAATCACCAACCGGCGCGTCGATAACAACAACAGGCATCAGTCAACCACGATGTAGAAAACGCCAACCTTGGTGGCGCCACCCTGCGCCAGAACGATCTTCACCCGATCATTGCCCACCGCAACCTTGTCGGTAACGGCAGTGCCGCCGGCCGCGTACAGAAGCGCAACGCCGACCTGTGAATGGAGCGGAGCACGCGGGTACCGGACTGCGGACGCGTTCACGTTCGCCTCGGTCCAGATATTCTCACCGGTTGTTTCCGCAGTGATCGTGAAATCCACGCCGTCGGTATAGGGCGTCGTTCCGTCCTTGACGTAGTTGACGCCGTGGATCTTGCCCGAAATGCGCGGGGTGTATGCCGTAACGGTGCCGTCGGCCGCCGTGGTGACGGTGACTTTGTATCGCTTCATGGTCGTTCTCCTGGTGGTGCGGCGCCGGAGCGCAGGTGGCGGCCTTGCGGCCTACTTGCGCTTGTTGCGCGGGTGGTGCGTCTTGCTGGTGCTCGGTACCGGCTCGGCCTTGTTAGCCGGCGCTGGTTCGGATTTGTTCAGCGGCGCGGGTTCCGCCTTAACCGGCTCGGCCGGTTTCGCGGGATCAAGCGGCCTATCCGCGGGTCCGAGAAGCTCCAGCACCTTCGGGACGAGGTGGCCTAGCTCGGCCTGCGTGCCCTCTCGGGTGTCGCCCTCTTCGTACATGCGGTCGCCTTCGTGACGGCGAAGCACCTTGAATTTCATCTTGTCGGCCATGGTCGCGATCTCCAATGAGAGGAGACCGGCGGCCTGGAGGCCGCCGATCAGATTGCGTTAGGCCGCCAGAGCGGTGTCGAAGTCGCCGTAAATGAACGCTTCCGGCCGATAGACTGCGAGCGCGACGCGCTCTTCGGCCAGGATGGTGACGAGGTTCTTGATGAAGTCGTCTTCGTTCTCGGTGGCGATCTCCACGCGCGCCGTCCAGCGATCGAACACCTGTGCTCCGAGCTTGAATGCACCGGTGAGGAACTTGCGGACGGTCATCGACTGAGTGGCGACCACCGGCAAAGCCCACAGCGTGGGCGTGGTGGTGCCCTGCGGGTTGCCGATGATGTAGCGACCGGTGGTGTCCTTCAGCGTCTCGATGCCCGCCCAATCGGTCGGGTGCATGACGTGACCGGACGCCGGATATTCCGCCAGCGCTGCCTGCAGCATCGCGAGCCGAAGCACGTCGATGATGTTGAGGTCAGCCAGGGACACCGGCGCCGAATAGGCGGTCGCCTGCGGGATGATGCCGTTCAGGTTCTGACCGGTGTTATCACCGTTCAGAAGCTGGGATTCCTCCTTGTAGGCCAGGCCGTACAGAAGGCGTTGGTCGATGATCGAGCGAAGCTGTGAGATGTCGCTCAGCACCTGCCGCGACGCCTTCATGTAGTGCGCGATGACCTTCGCGGACGTCGACACCAGATCCAGCTTGATATCCGACGACGGTTTGGCCGCGCCTTCCGCCACCATGCCGGCATTGTTGGTGAAGCCGGTTTCCTTGACGTACTCCAGCGTCGACCCGTCCATTTGACCCTGCGAGAGAAGGTCGCGGACGGTCATCCGGCGCTGGGGAAGCGGGAGGATGCCCGGAAGACGGGTGTTCTGGATCGCGTCACCGACCGAGCCGGCGGCATCGGTGGTGAGCGACGTCAGCGTGGCCTTGGTCTGCAGGTCGATACGGCCGCGCGGATTGGCCTGAGCCAGGAACTGCTTGACCTTGTCGTCGCCGACAAACATTTCGCCCATGGTCTTGGGCTTGTCCTGCTCGCCCTTGGTGCCTTCGAGAACCTTCTGTTCGAGCGTCGCAAGCTGCTCGTTCAGCACGTTCATTTTGATGATCGTATCGTCGGCCTTGTCCTTCTGCTCGGTGGACATGGTGACACCCTTGGCGGCCTCGGCGAGCGCCTTTTCGGCGATCTCCTTGACGGCATCGAAGGACTTCTGGAACTCGGCTTTCACTTCGCCAGCCAGTTCGGCAGCGGTCTTGTCGGTCATTGGTTTGCCCTTTCGGCAGAGGAGGAAAAAATCAACCGGCCTTCAGGAGACCCTGCAGGAATGCGGTTGCGTCACTCGCCTTGACGTCGGGCTCCCCCCGAAGATGTGGCGCTGCCTTGCCGGCGATTGCCGCGGCAAGACTTTTCGAGAAACCTGCATCCCGCAGGTGGTCCTCAAACTCGCGGACGGTCGGCAATGCGCCGCCCTCCAAAATTGCTTTGACGCCGGTCACCCGCGCTTGAATATTCATCGGCATGGTGACGAGCGAGATTTCGCGGAGATCGATCTTGGAAAGCCTGGTGACGCCGCGGCGCTTCGGGTCCGGCTCGGAACCACCCGCGGGGATCCCGTACCCGATCGACATCCCACCCAAGGCTTTTGCTTTCAGCTTTCCATAGGCGCGCTGCGCGGTCGGATCGCCTTCAAGAATGAGCTGGCCCTTGACGTACAGGCCCTTGGAATCTTCGGCGATGTCCTTCCAGACGCCGATCGGTTCCCGCTGATCGTGCTGCCACAGCATCGGAATGGTCCGGCCGTCGCTCTTCGCCTTCACCACGCTCTCGATGAACGCGCCCGGCTCGACGATGTCGCCGCCCTGGTCGACATTCCCGAAGGTTGAAGCGTAGCCCTCGAACTCGCCAGCCTCGCTGAGGCTCTTGGTCTCAAAGGTGAAATCGAAGTGCTTCATCTATTCGCTCCCGACGACGCGCAGTTTCGGCGCGGCTGGTGCTGGCTTGGGCTCCGGCTCTTTGCCGGCTTCCGTGAGAGGCACGTTCTGCATCTGCACGCGGTTGATATCTCCGCCTTCGACCGGCGGCAGGTTTTCCCAGGCACAAACTTGATTGACGTTCAGCCAGCCATCATTCAGGCCGGCTTTGTAGAAGGCCGCGCGCGCGGCGCTATCACCACGGAGCAAGCCCTCAAGATTGAATTCCACCGTCACGCCTGCAGCGCGATCGGCGGCAGTGAGCAGCCGCTTCTCAATGGCCTGCTCGATCCGCTTCAAGCGGCGCCGGAGATTGAATTTCTGAAAACCGAGCACCTGCTCGGCAAGACCGGTGCCCCAGCTCGTCGACTTCTCGGTATGTCCGATCATGAACGGCGGAACCCCGAAGAACCTGCAGACCTCGTCGACTGAAAAGCCGCGCGTCTCCAGCATCTGCGCGTCTTCGGGGTTGATCGAGATCGGCTTATATTCGAGCCCACCTTCCGCGATGTACGGGCGGCCGGTATTCATGGCGCCCATATACTTCTCGGCCAAGCGCTGCTCGACCATCTCGCGCTGATCCTTTGTCAGCCATTCCTTGAAAACGAACTGGCCCGACGGCCGCATCCCGTTTGAGAACGTGTCGCGCGCGGCGCGGTCGGTGGCGAGTGCCAGACCGAAGGTGTTGCGAGCAAACGAGAGCGTCGACAGACCACCCAGCGGACCGCCGCCGAAGCCGCGAATGTGGAGAACCGTATCATCGAAGCGCTCGAAGAACTGACCGTCTTCCGACCACCGGTAACGAATACGACCATTGTCAGCGCGATCGACGGACATGATGTCCGGCCGGATCGGCAGGAGGGATACCGGCTTTTCACCGGACCGAATGATCCGCGAATAGGAGTTGCCCCAGAACTCCAGGCTCGACTGTACGAACTCGAGATAATCGACCGCGGTCTGATCCGAGTTCGGATTGTCGTGCAGGATCCGGTAAAGCGGATGATCCTTTGCGACCTCCCGCGAGCCGTCTTTCTTCGTTCGGTAGACCATCAGCGGCAGCGTTGCGATGGTGCCTGCGATCAGGTTGACGCAAGCCCAAGCAGCAGACAGGCCGAGCACGCCGGAAGGCGTCACTTCTTCTCCCGCCGGCTTGGTGTCTCCCCCGTTCCAGCCCGTCGGGTCTTTGATGTCCAGCGTCCGACGGCGAAACGTCGTCACCGCCTTTCGCAGCAAGCCCATCATGTTCAACCAGCCAAGCTTGCGAGGAAGTCGTCAATCGTCGGCCCGGTCGTGGCGCGATCTCGCGCTTTCAACCCGACCATCATTGTCAGCGCCACCGCGGGATCGATGCGGAAGCGCGCTTTGTCTTTGTCCAGCTTCCTGTTGCCGGCCGGGTCCATCGTTGCGACTGCGTTAGCCATCGCCCAGGTTAGGACCGGATTTGATGGGTGGATCAGGTTGCGTTCGATGACTTCAAGCTCCAGCGCATCGATCGCAGGAGCCATGTCCTTGAAACCCTGCCCCCACGGAATCAGGCGAAGCCCGCTTCCCTGCTTCTCTTGGCCCTTATCTTCCCAGGCCGCGAGCCCGATGCGATCGAACTCCCGCAACAAATCAGCGATGCGCCAGCGGTCGTATGCGAGCCCGAGAACTTTGAAGGACTTCACCAGTTCGGCGATCTTGTTCGCCACCACCGCAGGATCAATTGATCGTCCGGGAGAGACGAGCAGGTGTCCGGCCTTTTGCCATTCACCGTACCGGTTATTGCCGGAGCCGAAGTCGCGGTCGCTGTGATCCTTCAGAAGTTCTTCCGGCTTCCAGATGAACGGCCGGACCTTTGTTTTCTCTCCAGCGCTACCCATGACGAGCGCGGTGAGGTCGACCACCGCCGACATATCCAGCGCCAGATAGACCTCTTCCTTTTCTGCGAAGTCCACTGGACCCGCACAGGCCATCCACTCCTTGCGCGAGATCAGCGACGCGATCGGTGCGACACGCTGGTTCAGATACAGGTTTCGAAATTTCGGCTCTTCCGCCGGCATCCGCTCCGCTTTGTCGGCGATAGCTTTGAGATCGGCGAGCGACCTGAAGTCGCCTAGAGCGGGGTTGGCCTTCTTCCAAACCTTCGGATCGAAAACGTCTTTGCAGTCTTCCGGGACTTCGTAGAGATGGCAGACGATGCGCGGATCCTTGGCGCCAACACCGTCATCAATAAGCTTCGACAGAATATGTTCTGGATCGTTCGATTGCGTAGAGATGACCACAAAAAGCGGATCAGCACGGGCACCAAACGAGGTATCGAGGACGTCGTACAGTTCCCGGTTCTTCGCCTGCGCCAGCTCGTCGAAGACGACGAATGTCGGATTCAGGCCGTGCTTGGTCCCGCTCTCGCTGGACATCGCGCGATAGAAACTGCCGTTCGAGTAACAGGCGATGGTCTTCGTGGAGTCGACACACCGCAGTATTTCGGAAAGTTCAGGATCGGCGCGCACGATCTGCGACGCCATCTTGTAAACTTGCGCGGCCTGCTCGCGATCGTTGGCGGCCGAATAGATTTCACCGTTCTGGATCGATTCCGGCCCGATCAGATGCGTCAGCACCAGGGCCGCGATCAGCGCCGTCTTTCCGTTCTTACGCGCGATCGAGAGGATGGCACGACGCACGACCCGTAGCCCGTTGGCGCCGTGCGGTTCGTAAATGTCGCGGATGAACCGCTTCTGCCACTCGCGGAGCCGAAACCGGCCTCCCTGCCCCTCGCCCGATGGAACGACTAGCTGCTCAATGAAGGCGATGACCCGGTCTGCCCGAGCAGCCCGGCGAACTTGCTTTTCCGCTGCTTTGCGCCTGGCAGTTTGAGCGCGGCGCGGCTTTTTGGATCGAGCCCGAGCCGGTCGCCGAGGCTTGCCATCAGGGCTGCCTGCTTGTTTAGAATTGCCAGCCATGGACTCTGCGCCTCGGCGCCGTTGTCGCCCACGGTGATGACGTGCTCGAAGTTCGGGTCATTGATCGTGTGGGCCGCCAGCTTGTGCAGCGCCCAGGCCGTGCCGAACGCGGAGAGAAGGAAGCTATCCAAGGCCGAATAGATGTTCGCCGGCATCGACTGCTTGATCACTTCGATGCAGCCGCGGGCGTCGTCGGACAGATGCTCCGGGATGAACGGTTCACCGAGAGCCTCAATTCCGCTCTCCTCGATCACCCGCTTTCCGGGATTCCCTTCGAGCTTTTCGAGCGCCGCGAGCTTTGGCTTTGGTCCTCTCTTACCCAAAACAAGACCCCCGACGTGAAAACTTGCGGAATTTAGATTTGCAGGGGGCCGCCGGTCTAGCCGCGAAGGGCTCCGAAGTTTTGGACCGCCCCCCGGGCGGGGGAGAAACGCGAAAAGAAATAAAACTTCACGTTATTTTATTTCTTGAGGCCATCCATCAGCATCGACCTCTTGTCTTGCTCGACCACCACGCTCGATGCGCTGCTCATCCACATCATGACAGTCAGCACAGCTGGAGCTTAGGTTGGTGGGATCCCAGAACAGCGCTGCATCACCCTTGTGTGGTGAGGTGTGGTGCGCAACCGATGCTGCCACTACTCTGTTCCTTGATGCACAGCGCTCACATAGTGGCTGCTTAGCCAGCTGAGATGCACGTAGGGCCTGCCACCTAGCGGTACCGTACCATGCACGCCAGGGGTTCTCGGCCCTACGCTTGGTGTCGTATTCCCGGTTACGTTGCCTGCGCTCTAGCGGCTTAGGCAGGGTGCACCATGGGAGCGCTATCGAATGGCACCTCAGGATCAGCATGATCCATGGCGAGTTCATCTCGAAAGAACCCCGATCCTGCAACTAGGCCGATAATAGCTCGACGAGCCCTTATGCGCGACTTTCCGCCATCTTCAGCTTTGGGGCCTGGAAACTGAATTACATTGTTCATCCAGCGCACCTTGGGGTAGCCTCCATTTACAAATGGAGATGGAAAATGCAGGTTTTGTACAGCGGTCAGTCGATGCGCGACGCGATGATTGAAGTCTTCAAGCGCCTGCCGAATAACGGCGAATTAGTTATAAAAACGGTGAATGGAGAAAGTTACAACGCGTACCAACCCGTAACCATATTCCTCGACTTCATACGGTTTCAGGATAGCGCGGGCCCGACCAATCAGCGGACGATGAATATTATGATTTCGGCGATCTCTGAGATAAGCCATCCTTGAGGCGACGAGCCGCCACGCCGCAGAAGCGGCGAAAAACCGGCCTTAGCCGGTGTCAAGGCGTTCCACTTATCGCCCTCAGGCGCAGAGTTGAACTGGGTATCCGCACAAGACAATTCGAGCGCTATTCGATTTGCCACAATTCCGCAACTAATTATTGTGGTTGTTCACAGATCGTCAGACACCGTGGCGAGGCTTGTCCTTGCCTTTGACCGATCGCCTCAGCTGCTCGACAATTTCGAGCGTTTTGGGCATATGCCCTGACTGTTTGCCGTGCTCAATGCTGAGGCGCTCTGCGGCGTTGGCGGCCGCATCGAAAGCGCTGAGAATGACCGTCTCTGCCTGTGGAAGCGCTTTGATAACCTCGCTGAGAACACCAGATACGATGAACTGTAGCGCCATAGTTTCGGCAGCTAATAGATCAATCTGTTGTTTGTGTTGGACTAGAGCGGCTTTAACTTCTTCGATTTCATCCATTTTATGCTGCCACCACCATATCCGCCCTCAATGTGTGGCGGATCATGCCGAAGAGTACCTGTATTCGGCCCTTGCTGTCGACCTCATCGACGGTCGCGACGAGACCAGCATAGACACCTCCGTCGGCGTCGATCCGGACCCTCTCGCCCCGCTTGAACTGAGACCGCTTCAGGAACTCGTAATGCTCCTGCATCTGCCGACGGTAGACCGATTGAACGGCGCTGTTCGGCAGGATGACCGGCTTTCCCTCCTCGTTGCGCATGAAGTCGCGGACGCCGCGCGTCGCCAGCACCGACGATAGCGGCGCTCCGTAGCGGAGGAAGCCGTATCCTGGGAACATCGGCTTCGCGATCACCCGCGTTACCTTGTGGCCATTCTTCCCGAGCCGTCCAGTCTTCACCCGACGTCGCAGCACCGGTACAAACATTTCAAGCCCGAGTTCATGCAGCCGCCAGACCGTCGTCAGATCCTGCTGCGGTTCTGTCAGCATGACGTACCAGGGCGCGTCCGGAATCGATGTCGCGACGGGCTGCGGGTCAATCAAATCCTTCACAATCATCACGCTGCATTCTCCTCTGCCGGCGCTATGCGTTCGCCGAAATCGTTGAAACCTTCTGGCCATTGCGATGCGAAGTACCAGCCTCGACGCCCCGTGACCTGTCCGTTTTCGTCGCGATGGTCGGTTGATGGCGTGCCGCGCCGGTTGAGCCGGAACGCCTCCGCCTGGTGGCAAGCCCACTCCGGCGTCCCCTCGTCGACCCAAACCTTTCCTGACGCCACGACCTGCAAATGCGGCGCGATCGCGTGTGCGGCCCGCACAGCGCTATCGCAATAGGCCAGAGAGGCCATGTCCTCTTTGCGGTTCAGCAGCGGCGTGCAAGCGGTCTGGATCGTGTTCGTCGAGATGCCCTCGTAGACCCAGACGTCGATCGGGCTTAGATCAGGCACCGACCATTTTTTGCCAGATCGGATCGCAGCCAGCATGACGCGAAGCGCCAAGGCCTGCTTTTCCTGCCCTTCGTCCAAAACGACCGCCTCTGCAGCGGCTGTGGCTTTGGAATTGGAATGTGGTTCTTGCTTCTTGGGTTTATCCTTACCCTTAACAGGGGGGTTAACCCCCTCCTTATCCTCACCGACCAGCTCAGGATTACCCCCGGTCGAACCCCAATCCTTGGCCTGCTGTGCCTTCGCCTTATCCCGGACCATCTTTCGTGAGTAGATCACCTTGTCGTCGGTGCGGCTGTACACTCCAGCGACTTCAAGCTCGCACATCAGTTTCATGACCTCGGTCAAACCGATTCCAGCGAGCTGCGCCAACTGCTTGTTGCTGACTGCTACGCCGTTGTTCACTAGATGGCCGTAGGGCTCCGCATCGTGCATGATGCAGAGCATCTCCATCCAGAGGCCGCGCGCGCCGATGCTGCACAGGCGCAGCTTCGTATTCCCGCGCCAGTTAGCCGGAAAGAACTTGAACCACGGGTGCTTGTCTTTTGGCTTCGCCACTTATGCCGCCCGTTCCTTTGCCTTCTCAAGCCGACGGCCGCGGGAGATCAGAGCCCTCGCCTCGTCCTCATCGCACCGAAGCAAGCCCTTTACGGACGCCACGCGCTCCGATTTCGGCAGCATCTTCGCGACCTCGTTGACGATGCCCGCCTTGACGTCTCTCATTCGGTTGTCGGTGACTGGTTTCATGCGTCTATACCCCTGAGCGTGGAACAAAACGTTTCATGTGCAACATTCCGCGATGCCTTGCGCCAACCCCTCATGTAGAAGGCGTGGCAGTCGCCGCAGTAGCGCTGATTGGGCCGCGGATTGGGTTGGTCGCACCGCGAGCAGCGCGGATGGTCATCGTTTATCCCGCGCTCACGGCGCGCTGGCGCGTCTGTGAATGGATCACCGCATCTTCTCCCCTGCTTCACCGGCCACGGCAGACCAGCCGGCGCCGTCGATGTAGTTGTCCGCCCGATATGGTCCCGTGTAGCGCCTGGCGATCTTCAGACCTTCCATCATGTTCGCGACGTCATGTGCGTTCAGGGGGCGCGCTGGCGCGGCTCCGGCGGCCGCAAGGATGCCGTTCCAGATCGCGGCGATGCGCTCGATGCCCTCGGTGACATCGCCATAGGCGGCCTTCCTGTCGCCGCTGACGAGCCCGGCGGCCTTCTCTGCTACTGTCTTAGCTTTCATGCCGGCACCTTGCAGATCAGTGAGCCCCACCGCGGGCAGATGGACGCGTGACGTCGCCGGGATCGCCCTGCCCCAACTTGAATGATGACGTCATTCTTGACCGCCCTTCGGTAAATTGTGCCCCAAGCGCGCAGCGTGGGTGGCTGGGGCTCGTCAGCGAGAATGGCAGCGTCGCTCACGTCTTCCGAAATGAAGCTGTCATGGGTCTTTGCGAACTCGACGAGAAACGCATAGGCACGGTCGTTCCAGCCGACATGCTCGTCTTCCGCATGATCCGCCGCCAGCTTCATGCCGGCGTCGCGCTGTGCTCGCGATTCTGCGAGTTCGAAAAGGTCCATCATGCCACTTTCCGCAGATCGCGCTGATACTTGCGAATGCGCATCTGAATGTGGTGCGCGCGCTCCGCCTGGGTCATCTGCTTCGGCGGCTTCAGCCGCTCGGCGCAGTGCGGGCAGTAGCTGGCGCCCGGAATCGTCTCGTTACCGCAGGCGAGATAATCGGGACCGGGCGGCTCGTCTGCGATGAACCGGCACTGGTTAGGTGAGAACTCCATCCAGTCGCGAAGATCGCGAGTCGGGATGCGCAAGTCGCCAACGAAGTCCGGCGGAACGATCGGGGCTGGAGCTTCCATGATAATCCTCGCTGTGATTGGTTTGCCGCGGCGCCTCGCGTCGTATATTTTCTGGCGTTCGAGCCGACGAATTCTGGCCTCTGCTGGGTCCATACGCGGCTTGATGGTCTTAGCTGGCAGTCCGAGCCGATGCGCCTTGCCGATGATGGCGTTCCTTGTGACGCCCATCGCGGCCGCGATCTGGCTGCAGGTTCGATCCGCATCCCAGTGGCGCTTCAGTTCTTCGATCTTTTCGTCCGTCCAGACGAGGTCCGGCCTGTACGCCATCACGCAAGATTCCCACCTAACGAGATGGCTAAGGCGCAAAGCTCTTGGGCTAACGCAGTGTCTCTCGTTCGAAGGTGGTCGATCCTTCGAATGCCGCTCAGAATCGACGTGTGGTCACGCCCGCCAAAGCGTCGGCCGATCTCAGGAAGAGATTTCCCGGTCAGCTCCTTCGCTAAGAAATATGCGACATGCCGAGGCCGAACGATGTTCGCCGTTCTTCGCGCGCTGAGCATGTCGCGAACCGTGACGCCGTAATACTCCGATACGGCGCGCTGAATGTCTTGGACCTGCAGTTTGCGGGGCGCGAACACTCCTGGCGCGTAGGTCTCGGAAAACCTGACGAGTTCGTAACACCAGACGTAGGAGTACGCGGGAGCGACGTATCGCAGGACGGGCACCACATTCTCTTCCGCTATCTTGGGCACGCCAAACGGCGTGTTCGGTATCGAATAGCTGCGATCGTCTCGACGAGGGACGACCATTGTGGCGCGCCGCGCAATTGCCTCGTGGAATTGCCTATGGCGTTCGGCCGCCTTTGCTTGCCTTGGTGTCAGAGCTTGAAGCATGGCGCTGCCCTCAGTTGGAGTTGCGATTGCCGCCCATCGCGGGGCGGACGATCTTGCGAAGATTGACAACCTTCTGCTCGACGTCGGCAGCCTCTTCGTCGAGGCGTCGCGCTTCGGCCGGTGTAAGGTTGCCGTCGGCGCTGGCATCAATCGCAGCCGAGATCAGTTCACCGGACTCGCGCGCCACCTGACCGGCAGCGTGCGCGAGATCGGCCGCCACGGCAGCGTCGACATTGCGCGGCGTGAGGTCGAAGCCGAGAAGGTCTGCCCATGCGCGAAGGATGACGGGATCGCCTGCAGCCCGATCGAGTTCAGCGCAAACATCGATTGGCGCGAAGATCGGAACGTCGTGGTTGCCGTACTGCGAAAGCCTGGATGCAGCAGCCCGCACCACTTCCGACGCTGCGTTAGGGCCTCCAGCCAATTTCACGGCGCGCCGTGTTGCTGCCTTCAGTGCATACTGCGCGTCGGTGAGTGCTGACATCATTGTTCCCGTAACGTTTCGCGCTTCTATTAATTTGCCGCAGTACCGCGCTCTCGTGTTTGTTCCGGCCTATGGAACGGCCTTACGCAGACGAAATGGATTTCATCGAACTCGCCGCAGTGACGCGGAACGCAATTGAATTTCTGATGATGTCGCGAGTGACGGCCGCCACCGCACCGAACGTGTTCGGCGCCGATGCAGTGACGACCGCCTGGCTCCCCGGCGGGGGATCTGCAGCGACCGTCATCTGCCGGGCATGGACCCGCACAGTCGCCGAAGTTGAAATGAGGGCATCCGCCGCCGCGAGGCTGGGGGCTGAGCATTCGGCGGCGGATGCATTCTCACCAGACGCGATACAGGCTGGCGGAATTTGAAATTGATATTCAGGGGTCATGCTGCGCGCTCCGGTTCAGAGGCGCTCGGCGTCGGCCGAGGAACAGCGGAAGGCCAGTCGAGACCATCAGGCCAGTTTGACGAAAACCAATTGATTACTTCGTCGTATTTCCGGACCGTGAAGTTTTTTCGATCATCATGAAGCCGAGCAAAGAAGGGAGAGTCGTTGGCGATTATCCGGCCCAAAGTCGTGAGCTTGACCTCTTTACGACCCGCGTATGCCTCAGCGCATTTGAGCAAGTTTTGTTTGCAAGATTCTTCGAACGACTGTTCCATGGGGAAGATCGTATAGTAGAAATATTCCCACTTTGCAAGGAAAAACGTGGGAACGATCCCATTGGAAAGAATCCCTGAGAAATGGGATAAATTCCACATGACAGACAGCAACATACTCAGGGAAAGGGTCCGGGCCCGCCTCGCGGAACTTGACCGATCGCCGATAACCGCGGCTGTAAAGGTCGGGCTGGATCGCACCTACATCCGCGATTTCATCGAGGGCAAAAAGGCTTCCCTACGATCGGACAAGAATGAACAGGTGGCCCGAGCGCTTGATTGGACCGTGGTCGATCTAATTGGTGCGACCGGAGTATCTGCAAGGCCGGGGGCTAGCGGGCCTCCCGTACTTGGACCGCCGACTTCGATTCCCGGCGACCAACTCGTCGGCGCCCGAGATTTCCCGATCTACGCCGCCGCCGCCGGTGGGGAAGGCTTCATGATCGTCCACACCGACGTGATGGAGTACGTGAAGCGACCGGTTATTCTGGAGGGCGTGCCAGAGAGCTACGGGGTGTTAGTGGTGGGCGAATCGATGGTCCCGGCCTATCGCCCTGGAGACATGGCGCTGGTCCACCCGCGGCGCCCGATCGAACGGGATGCCGACGTCGTCCTGTACGACCACGATCACCGAACCGGCGACGCTAAGGCAATGATAAAGCGGCTGGTCAATTTTAACGACCGCTCGTTCAAGCTCGAGCAGTACAATCCCGCCAAGACCTTCACCGAGCACCGCGCCGACTGGCCGATCTGCCATCAGGTGGTCGGAATGTATAAGGGGCGAAGGTAGCGGATTATAATTTTATAATCTATAGTTGAGTTCGCGTTTTATGCAGTACTGTTCCTGCGGTTTTTTGATTTGAAGGCAAGGTGCGCGGATGATTTATGGAGTTTACTGCCGTAAGGAAACTAGGCTCCAATCGAAGGAAATTGCGATCATACAGGCAAGAACGTCGGAGATTAGAGGAACCGCGGGTCGGTTTAATTATGGCCCAACTGTGCGAGGGTACGCATTTCCGTTGGCGGATACCGAACGGGGGATCGAGTTCACCACTGAGGTGAAGCCCGAGCCTAATCAAGGACCACTTCACGTTAATTGGTACGCGGATCGAACGCCGGGGATCACATTGATCACGGTCGATGGAGAGGACTACGCATGCCTAAAGGCAAACGTAACCAACAAGCAGCCCTGAAGGTCATACGGCAAAACAAGCATGAACTTGATAGCGAACTTGAACCCCAAGCTGTTCTAGGCCGCGCTCTACGTTTTTTTACGATGAACGTACATAGCGACTCTGACGATCTAGACGAGTTTGAGTATGCTGCGTTCTGCATAAACAACTCCATGCACTTCAGCCTTCGGCATTATCGGAACGACCCGAAGAAAATAACTTCGCTTTATACTGAGCCCATGGAGCAAGCTGAGGCCGTGCAGCTTGTGAAGCTCGCTTGCGAAAAATTTGGCGTTGAGGAGTCCGTACTGCACTGGATCCGAGGAAATAAATTTGTCTATGGGCAATTAGAACCGCTAAATCACCAGCTGAAAGAGCGAGAGTCGCGAGATGTTGTCTTAAAGGCCGCCAGTTGCTTTCCTGCTCGCAGAGCGACAACCGCACAAATCAAGGATTTCATTGAAAGCATTATCGAGTTCTCAGAGATTGACTTGAGACCGTTCCCCTCACGGCCCACCGAGCCAAGATGGCGTCAAATCGTCGGTAATGTTGTCTCCCACGCAGAGGCGTCTAGAAGTATTTTCACGATGGGATATGCAAGAAAGACCGCTTCTAACGAGATCATCGTGACGGGAAAGGGAGTCGAGTACCTTCAGAGCATCGGCTTTTCTTTGGCCGAAGCCGCCTTGTAGCCTGGACCCAACCAGCAAAGCTGCGACGCACCTGGCACGGCCAGTTTGTCCCACACAAACCAAGCGTAGGCTGTGGTCCCAGTGCCCTGCTGCTTCGCCCCAGCAGGGTAGAATGTGATGCGCTCACTGAAAACCCAAACTCTTGAGGGTGGATTCTTCGAAAAAATCGTCTTGTACCGATTGGCACCTTCCAAAAAAGCCAACCTCAGTAGAAGGGCGACTTTCCTTTTTGAACTCGATAGGCCAACCCTTAGAAAACCCTCTGCTGCATTGTAAGGAGGGTTCGTGACGATATTGTCGGCCTCTCTGCCGCATGAAAGGAAGTCGATACCGACTTCGCCGTAACCACGGTCGTAAAGATCTGAAGCAATCACGTCGTTCCCGCGGCTACCGAGCACCTTTGCCATTGTGCCGTCACCACATGCCGGCTCCCAGATTTGTCCTTCAAATGGCTCGTTATCCATTAGCGCTTCCACTGCCCAAGCAGGCGTGGGGAAAAAATCTGGACCATCAAGGTCGGCGAATCGCTTCATTGTCGGCTTAAAGCCGCCATTGAGATTGTAAGTCGGGTCCATTTTCAACCTTGTGTCCGATGCACCTTGATTAACACGCTCCCGGGGAGCGCTATACGAAATCTTCGGGAATTAAGCCAAAAGTCTTCAGTATTCTGGCATCCTCAAAATCTCCTGAAGCCGGATCGCCTGTCCGGCTGAAAGCAATCGCCCCGCCCTTCCCTGCCATGTTCTCAGCCCGCCGAATGGCTGCGGATGCGCTTTGCGCTTGTTGAGCCTGGCCAGCTACCAGGCGCCCGCCCTTCGTCAGTTCGAAACCCTGAGCTACGTAATACGTCGCGGTATTCATACAGCCGCACTCCCTTTTTTGATTGCCCGGGAGGGTGACTCCGAAAACAGAACATTTCAAGAACAAAGATCGGTAGAATATTTCCCACCCCTCCTATTGCAAAGTGGGATTTCTTCCACTATCATTCTCCCACGCTCAGGCAACCAGCCGGGCGCCGGGAGACCGAAATGCCCTCCGCCGTTCGCCGCACCAAGTACGCAGCCGCCACCGACGCGATGGTGTGCCTGATGTTGGATATCCGCGGCCGCGCCCGTGAGAATTCGCTGCAGGTCTACTCCTACGGCCTGAAGAAGGTCGTCAACCTTCCCCGGAAGCTGATCGTCCTCGAGACGCCGGACGCGCGCCGCTGGGCCGCGATCTCCGTCCCGCGCTGGCTGATCAATCGCGAGATGCTTTGGTCGAAGCCCGACCTTCCGCCCCTCATGAGCGCGTTTTGCCGCGATCGTTCTTACGACATGCGAACGCCGGACATGATCCGCGACGAAGGCGAGCGAGCCTTGGCGGAATACATCGCCAGCCAGCAGAACAAGTACCGGCTCCTGCCCGGCCAGCATCTCAGCAATCACAAGTTCGATCGTTTCAGCGGCAACGCTTTTGCTTGAGGGTCACATGAACAAACACGTCGCATCCGAAACCGTCGTTCCGTTCCGCCGACCACTCGAGGCTGTGCCGCGATGGGAGATCGTGAAGGTCATGTCGGAGTACTTGATCGCGGCGATCCTTCACGACGGCCTCGACACGTCCAGCGATATCGACGTCATCGAATGCCTCCTCAGTACGCCCGAACGCTTCCAGTCGCGAGTGGTGCTGAACCACCTCGACGACGCGCTGTACGAGGCCAAGCAGCAACTGATAGCCCGCGAACTAGGAGATGCATAATGGACCAGACATTGGTTGCCGCATTGGCATTGGTTGTGTTCGCTGCGTTCGTCGTGTTCGCCTACATCGTCAACGAGGAACGCAAGAGCCGACGGTCGCCAGCCCGCGCCGTTCACTCCGGTCCGGACGACGTCGAGAAGCGCGCGAGGCGCGCATTCTGATGCTGCGCCAGCGATCACCCAGGCAACGAGACGAGAAGCACCTAGCGTTCGTGCGCGCGAAGCCGTGCTGCGTCTGCGGATCGGCGCGCAACGTCGAGGCCGCACATATCCGGATGGCCTGCCCGGCCCGCGGTAAGCCGCCGACGGGCATGCAGGAAAAGCCGGACGACCGCTGGTCGACGCCGCTTTGCAACTACCATCACCAGTCTGGGATCATGGCTCAGCACAAGATCGGCGAGCAGGCGTTCTGGTTTGAAGTTCACGGCCGCAACCCGTTCGATATCGCCGAACGCCTTTGGATCGAATCCGGTGGCGCAGAACGTGCGCTGAAACCAAAGCTCGTTTTACGCGTCGTCAGGACCGCACCACGCAAGCCGCCAGAGCAGCGCCGCAAGATCCCGGCCGGACGGCCGCTGCAGTCTCGCGGGTTCGAACGGAGGCCGTCATGACCGGAATGCTGGTTCAAGAAATCAAGCAGCCATTCGAAGCCTGGCGCTACGAAGGAAATCTATCGGGCGCGCCCGCGTGGGTTCAGAGAAGCTGCTCGCGCAACGATGCGGGCGAACTGATCCACACCCGCTACTCCGGAACGCAGGTCGTGAACGAGGGCGAATACCTTGTTCGTGAGCTTGATGGATGGGTTTGCTTCTACACGTCCGACGAATTTTGGGAAAAGTTCGAGGAGCGCGCGAAATGATCCGGCGCCCCGAAATCCCGTCATGGATCGTCTTCTGTGCTGGCGTTCTCATACTCGCATCGGCGGCGTTCGCGGTGCATCCGGTTGCTTGCTCGCTGATCGTTCTGGCGGTTGCCGTCGAGCGGTTCGCGGAATTTCTATACCGGGCGGATCAGCCGAGGGCATCCTCGGTGCTGAAGGGAGATCGAAAAACCCCATGAGCTACGACGACTGGAAAACCCACAATCCAGATGACGACCGCTGTGAGTTTTGCGGCGTCGCGCCTTGGCAGTGTCGCGGCGGATGGCAGCCAGATCAGTGCACTGGCGACTGCCGCCACGGGTGGCGCGACCCGGATGCCGAATACGAACAGATGATGGACGAAGGATGAGCGAATTTCAGATTCTAGCCGACCGGCTTCTCCAGTTGGCTAACGACGAGGGCACGGCACAAATCCACGACGTAGCCTTGGAATTGGCTCGGCTCGCTCCTCTTTATGAGAGGAAAATTTCCGATGCCAAGCGTGAGTTGGCAAGAGAGGTGTTTGCCCTCCACGAGGATACGGTGGAGCGCTATCACGCTATTGCCGAGCGTGACCATGAGGGTAAGCAAGGAGCTTATGCCAGAGGCCGCATCACCGAGGCCAAGAGCATCGCCAAGGCCATCGGAGCGATATTGTAATGACGGTCTCACGCTCCCAGCCTAGCTGCGACGATCTCCGCACCCGCTGCGAAGAGCTTTTGGGCTGGAGCAAAACAGGCTTGCTTGCCGGCGGCAAGGGAGGCGTGGTCCGTGCGCTGGCTGAGCGCCTTAGACCAACCGTTGGCGACGTCTACGCGCTGAGCGTCGCTGAAGCCCAGACCAAGGACGAGGCGATGGCGTTTGTCGTCTCCCACGCCTCCCTGAAGGCTCGCATTGAGGCATTGGAGGCGGCGCTGCGGTTCTATGCCTGCGACGGCCATTGGATGCTGGATGGCCAGTGCGACCCAAATTCATCGCGGTTTGAAGGCCCGAACGTTGCCCGCGCCGCCCTGGAGGCCAAACCATGACGGACTTGCCCTCTTCCACTGGCAGTGAAAGACCCCGCGTTGTCTGCCGGTTCTCTTGCGGAGCGGCGTCCGCCGTCGCAACCAAGCTGGCGCTACGCAAGTACGGTCACGAGCGCGTCGAGATCACGTATTCCGACACTGGCTCGGAGCACCCGGACAACAAGCGGTTCATGGCCGACTGCATCCGCTGGTTCAATCACCCGATCACGGTCGTGAAGTCAGCGAAGTACGCAGACACCTGGGCCGTTTGGGAAAAGGAACGTTTCATCAAATCTATGCAAGGAGCGCCTTGCACTGGCCTTTTGAAGCGGGAGCCGCATTTCCCGTTTGAGCGCCCGACCGATATTATGGTGTTCGGCTATACCAGCGAAGAACAGCACCGCTTCGACCGGCTGCGCAAAGAGAACTTTGAGCGCACTATCGAGGCTCCGTTGATAGACGCCGGTATGAGTAAGGCGGATTGCCTTGGCCTTGTTAGTAGAGCTGGCATCGCGCTCCCGGCGATGTATCTGCTTGGGTTTCAGAACAATAACTGCATCGGGTGCCCTAAGGGCGGGCGCGGCTACTGGAACATGATCCGGAAGCACTTCCCGGTGCAGTTCGAGCGGATGGCTGCCCTACAGCGCCATCTTGGCGAGGGCTCCGCGTTCTGGCGCGAGCCGGACGGCACCAAGCTCACCTTGGACAAGCTCGACCCCAACCGCGGCGTGATGCACGATGAGCCAGATATTGAATGCTCCGTGATGTGTCACTCCGCTGAAATGCAAATCGCGGAGGCAGCAGAATGATCACGAGGACAGCCGACACGATCAGATTTGATATCTTCATGGCGGGCGATATTGCGCAGGCAAAGCATGTATGCCGCGATTTCTGCTTCTCGGTAGGCTTATGCGTAACCATCGAGCCGGTAGATTTCATCTACACGGGCGGCGAAGAGACCGGATTCCGCATAGGGCTCATCAGCTATCCACGCTTCCCAACCACGCGGGAGGCTTTGCACGAGCGAGCGTTGGCTCTGGCTGAAAGCCTGATGCACCAGCTTTTTCAGCAAAGCTATTCGATAGTAGGCCCGGATCAGACCGAATGGTTTTCGCGGAGGCCGGCAGATGTCTAACAAAACGCACCCCCGCGATGTTGCCCAAGGGGCTGGAGATAGCGGCGGCCTGACCGTCGAGAACATCGATCGAGATTTTGCGGAGTGGTCGAAATCACTGACGGTGGTTGACACCCCGTCCCGCAAGCACGTCTTCAGCCAGGGCTACGTCGCAGGCTGGAACGCGAAGGAAGCCCAGCCCGTTCAGGACGCCGGCAAGGGCGAGGCGGTGGCATGGCAGCGTCGGAATGCTGGGAACGATTGGACCATCATTCACGATACCTCCGATCAGTGCCTGCGATCATTGGAAATGTCGGGTTGGGAAATCCGCCCCCTCTACGCCGCGCCGCAGCCCGCCAGTAACGCCTACGCATCTCCAGAGTTCGTTGCCGATCTTCAGTACGAGGCCGGCATGTACAAGAGCCTGTACGAGAATGCTGTAGTTCAATCGTCGTGGCAGCCTATCGAGACGGCGCCCAGGGACGCGACGCCGATACTGGCCGCCAACTCCCGCCTCCCCGATTTGCCTCCGGTCATGGTTCGCTGGCTGGACGAAATGATGAACCCGGAAACGGGGTGGTGTGACGCCGCCACGGCGTCCGGAGATGCGCTGTATTTCAATAAGAACTACTTCGATCTTTGGATGCCCGCCCCCTCAGTGTCATCGACGGAGGGCAAGCGTGGGTAAGCTCAAGATCATCAAGAAGGCGCAGATGTTCTGTTCGTACCACCCACTTCAGGGTTTGAATACGCATTGGGTGCGCCAGCGCGCCGTCGATATTCGGGGCGAGCCCGGCACCTCGCAAAACAGGTTCTGGAAGAACGCCGTCAAGCACGGGTGGCGCATCGTTCGCGTCACTGTTGCCCTCTCCTCCACCACCCGAGGGCCTGCGGCATGAACGTTTGCAGCCGATACCCTTGCGGATGGAATGGCGTCAATTGCGGGATGCTGAATTGCGCGCGCAACCCGCAGCCATTCCAGTCGCAGCCTCCCGTTTACAACTTTCCGCCGATCCCTATGGGCTGCATCTGCCCGCCGACTAGCGAAAAAACCTGCGAAAATTCAATGTGCCCGCGCAAGAACCGTTCGCTTGCGACGGGTCAAGCACAGTCTCCGGCTCACCGAAACAGCGAGGCAACATGACGCTACTTTTCAAAAGCGGCGCTATCGAAATCTGGGCGGTTACCGAGTCCTATGGGGTCGATTATTACGTCTACGGCGTGATGGTGTCCGGTCCGCGCGTCTGCCCGTCGCTGGAAATGGCTCGCGCGGTGGCCTGCAAATGAAGCTGGCGCTTGACCTTTTCTGCTGTGCCGGTGGCGTCGCCAAGGGGCTGACTGACGCCGGATGGTATGTTGTGGGTGTCGATATCAACCCACAGCCGCACTACCCCTACGCCTTCATTCAGGCAGACGTGATGAACATCTCGTTCGCCAACTTCGGCTTGGTATGGGCTTCCCCGCCCTGCCAGGGCTACAGCGACATGCAGCACGCGCCGGGCGCCAAGGAGCATCCGAGGCTGATCGAGCCTGTCCGTAACAAACTCATCCGCGCCAAGGTCCCCTACGTCATCGAAAACGTCGAAGGCGCAGCGTGGGCGCTCCGGAATCCCATTACGCTCTGCGGGTCGATGTTCGATCTGGGCGCGCAAGGGTGTCAGTTGCAGCGGCATCGGCTGTTCGAATGCAGCTTCCCGGTCGAACAGCCGGAATGCCAGCACGAAGGCCCGGTGATCGGCGTCTATGGCGGCCACGCACGCAAGCGCGCGGCATCTGCCGGCGGCCGGGGCACCCGCGACGTTTGGGAAGGCGGGCACAGAGCCGCCGCGTCGGAAGCCATGGGCATCGACTGGATGACGCTCGCCGAGATGTCCCAGGCGATCCCGCCGGCATTTGCCGAATACATCGGGCGCGCAGCTCTCAGGAAGACGGACATTGAGATTTTGGAGGAAGAGGAAGACAGGCTGATGGCGGAAGACGCCGCCGAAGCGACGCGATGTCCCCTTTGCCGCACCTCACAGATTCCTTCGCAGGATCGAGCATGACTAAACTGCGCCACATCCGGGTCAGGTTGCCAGAGGCGAACGCTTTCGTCTCCGAGCATCACCGGCACCACAAGCCGGTTGTCGGGCACCTGTTCTCGATCGGCGCGGTGATGGGTGACAAGCTGGTCGGGGTGGCCATCGTGGGCCGTCCCGTGGCCCGCATGCGCGACGATGGCGTGACGGCGGAAGTAACCCGCCTCTGTACGGATGGCACCCGGAACGCCTGCTCGTTTCTCTATGGCGCCTCAGCTCGAGCTGCGTTCGCGCTCGGCTTCCAACGAATTGGCACTTACATCCTCGCCAGTGAAACTGGCGGGACACTCAACGCCGCCGGTTGGCGGATGATCGGCGAAACAAAAGGTGGATCATGGTCAAGACCGTCAAGAGGAAGAACCGACAAGCATCCGACACAGCCAAAGATGCTGTTCGAAAGCACCCCAACGACATCGTGAGCAGCCGGCCGGGATACGTCACGCTGCGATACGGCGTAGAGGTTCCGGCGGAGGACTACATGATGGCCTACGCGCCGCTTTCCGTGGTCCGCAAAGTATGTGAGCCAATCTGATGGTTGATGCAGAAGAACTGGCGAAGTGCTTCGATGCCGACGAACTGCGAGGCTACAAGCCGATCAAGAATTTCACGCGAGAGGAGCGCAGGGTGATAGCTGCTGCGCTCCGCGAACTCCGCGCTGACCGTCGCACCTCCTCGGTCCCGCGCCCACACGGAGAAACTTAATGACAAAAGCTAGTGACTGGGTGCCGGGCGACGCCGACTCGATGCGCGCCAATCAGGCGTTGAGCCAAGCCGCGCGCCGCTGCGGTTCTTGCGACTACTGGGAATTCGGCCATCGCAGTTATTGCAGTTGGGGATTTTTCCCAGGAGCGCTCGCGATTTCATCGGCCTACAAGGCCGGCGGCGAATGCCACGCCATGGCGGCGAGCGACGGCAAAGATTGCCCGACGTGGGTAGCGCGATCCCCACAGGAGAGAGAAAATGGCTAGCATCAGGCCAAGCGACGGCGAATATGTCGTCATCGATGGCCGGTGGTCCTTCAACCGATACGAAATTCGTCAGATCATCAAGCTGACGGAGCAAATGTATTTCTACAAAGGTGAAGGTTCTGGCCGGGAGCGCCGGTCCCGGCTCGATGAAGTGATCTTCAGCTCCGCCGACAAGGCAGCATGCGAGAAGTTGGCCGAAAAGCTGAAGTCGTCCGACGCCCTGCGTGACGACGAAGAGAGGAAATCTATCGCCCGCTGGGAGCTGCGGCGCGGTAGTCTGATCGGTAAGGCGTATGCCGCGCAGGCCGAACATCCTGTGGGAGCTGCTCCGACCCCCAACGAAAAACACCGCTGAACCCCGGCGCAGCGTCGCAGCCGGCGAATTTCGATTGGAATTTTCCCGCCTTCGGGCAAACAATGGGACACCATGAGCCGCTCACTTTCCAAGATCCGCGCGACCAGCCTTCCCAGGCGAGGCCTCTCTCGAGAGGAAGCCGCAATGTATCTTGGCATCGGCGGGACAGTGTTTGACGAGATGAGAGCTCGAGGCCAGATCGAGCCGCCGCGGCTGATCCGGGGCCGGAAACTTTGGGACATACGCGACTTGGATGTGGCTTTCGAGGCCCTTCCCCGTGAAGATGCGCCCGCAGTCGGGCAACCGTGGGAGGATGCCTGATGCCCCGGGGGCCCATGGCAAAACTTCCCTACGTCAAGGAATACACGGACGATTGCGGCATCCGCAGGCGGTACTTCCGCCGGAAGGGCTACAAGGGCGGGCCCCTGCCTGGTCCGATCGGCTCGAGCGAGTTCCTTGAGGCCTACCAAGCATTCATGGCCGGCAAGCCCGCGCCACTTGCTCGAGCTCGAGACGCCGCCGGCACGTTCGGCAGCCTGATCTCGAGCTATTACGCATGGACCGAGTTCACCAACCTCAAGCCAAATTCCAAGCGACTGTACCGCTATGCGCTCGAGCCAGTCCGGACGAAGCACGGCCACCGGGCACTAGCCACCATGACCCGGGAAAACCTGATCGCCGTCATTGAGAAGATCGGCGAGAAGGCTCCGGGGATGGCAAACCTCACCCGGGCGGTCCTGCAAAAGATGCTGAAGTGCGCGCTCGAGCGAAACGCCATCCGCGTAAACCCGCTGGCGCAGAAGGTCACGGCCTACAAGATCGGCACCCGCCACACATGGACCGATGACGAGCTCGATCAGTTCGAGAAACGCTGGCCTCTGGGAACCCGCCAGCGCCTCGCTTATGCCCTGCTTTTCTATACCGGCCAGCGCGGCGGGGATGTGGTCCGGATGCGCCGGAAGGACATCGCTGGCGGCAGGATCACTGTCACCCAGGAGAAAACCGGCGTTGAGCTCAAGATCAAGATCCACCCGGACCTTGCTCGGGCGTTCAAGGCTGGCCCGACAAAGGGCCTCAACCTAATCGGCGACGAGCACGGCCGGCCGATCCAGCGCGCGGCGCTGACGGGCCTGATCCGGGCGGCGGTCAAGGATGCTGGGTTGCCGGCAAAATGCGTCGCTCACGGTCTCCGGAAGGCGATGCTGCGGACCATGGCGGAAGGCGGCGCGAGCGCGAAACGGCTTGCCGCGGTCTCCGGCCATAAGACGACGAAGGAACTCGATCGCTACACCGCCGCGGCCGACCAGCAGACTTTGGCTGACGACGGAATCGCGTCAATGCCGATCAGAAAGTGAACGCGAAGTGTCTATTTCTATAATTCTAAGTGTCTAGTTAAGCGAGAAAGCCCCGTAGAATGGGCACAACTTACCAAACGACCTTGTAGACGCGTAAAGGTTAAGCCGCGGCTGTGCCGTACAATTGCGAGGGCCGGCATCCCGGGCTCAGCAATCAGTCCAATATCGGCGCCATTTGCCGGATCAAGGGCCCTGGCGCGATCGCAACCTTTTGCTAACCATAATGCGCCGGCCACCGCGGAGCGCAGGGGCAGTCAGTTCAATCGATCAGCTCGCTCGGTCAGTTCACTGGGCCTGTACGCCGATGCCGGCGGATTTGATGATCGGCCACCATTTGTCGATCTCGGCCTTCTGGAATGCGGCCAGTCCTTCCGGCGTCTGCTGCGCGCGCGGGGCGACGTCGAGCCCCAGCTCGGTAAAGCGTTTCTGGATCGCCGGATCGGCCAGCGCCTCGACGGTTGCCGCGTTGAGCTTGGCAATGATTTCCTTTGGCGTTCCCTTCGGCGCCCAGAAGCCGAACCAACCCGACATGTAAAGTCCGGGCACGCCGGTCTCATCCGCCGTCGGGATATCAGGCATCGAGGCGGAGCGCGCCACCGACAGATTGGCCAGCGCCTTGATCGCGCCGGCGCGGATTTGCGGCAGCGCCACAGCACCCTGCACAACCAGAAGATCCACCGTACCCGCGACGAGATCGGTCATCGCCGGCCCTGCGCCACGATAAGGAATAAACTGCACCTTCTGCTTGGTCAGGTTTTCGAACATCACGCCGGTAACATTGGCGGCCGCGTTCTGGTTGACGAAATTGATCTTGCCGGGATTGGCCTTCATCCAGCTTACGAGTTCGCCAAGCGTGTTCGCCGGCAGATCCTTCTTGGCGACCATCAGCTGCGGATTGTTTGATATCAGCGCGATCGGCTCGAAATCCTTTTCCAGATCATAGTCGAGCTTGTAGATGATGCTGCCGACATGGGTGTCCCATTGCCCGATGTCGAAGGTGTAGCCGTCCGGCGCGGCGCGGGCGACACGGCCGACGCCGATGCTGCCGCCGGCGCCGCCGACATTTTCGATCACGATCGACTGGCCGAGGTTGCTGCGCATCCGCTCGGCCATGATCCGGGCGGCGGCGTCGGTGGAGCCGCCCGGCGGAAAGGGAACGACGAGCGTGATGGGACGCGACGGATAGGTTTGCGCATTCGCATCCGCGACGCCGGCAATGACAAGCAATGACAGCGCCGCCCAAAAGGCTCTCATGACGTCTCCCCTCGTGTGTTAATTACCCCAACTTTTCGCCGGTGGTTGTTTTCGTCAGTGGATTTCAGCGGAACGTTTCAGCGCCTCTTTCAGTTTCTCGAGCGTGAAGTCCGGGCTGCGCGCAATATCGAGGATTGGCGTCTCGCGACGGCCGCAGAGTTCGGCGGCGTCCGGAATCTTGGCGGCGATATCGATCGGAATCACGATCGCCCCATGCTGGTCGGCATGGATCAAATCATCGGAATGCACCGTCATGCCGGCGACGCGCACTTCGCCGCCAAAACTTTCGGCATGCACCCAGGCATGCGACGGACCGATCGATCCGGCCAGCGCCTGGAAGCCCGGCGCCCATTGCGGGATGTCCCTGATAGAACCATCGGTGATGACGCCGAGGCAGCCGAGCGCCTTGTGCACGTTGCTCTGCACTTCGCCCCAGAACGCGCCGTAGCCGACGTCGGCGCCGTCGATATCCTGGATCACGGTGATGCGCGGACCAAAGCCGGTGCCGACATATTCATAATAGGCGATGCGGCGCCTTGCCTGCTCGTCGGCCGGAAGGCCTGATTTGAGCACCGAGCGGATCGACACGGTACGGGCATAGCCGACCATCGGCGGCAGGTTGGGAAACGGGCAGACCAGCGGCTTGGTGGTGTAGCCGATCAGCCGGCGCTCAGGCGCCACGATCTCCATCGCATTGCAGATCGTCGGCGTGTCGTAGCGGGCCAACGCTTCAAGCACGGAAGCCGGTAGCGGGGCGGAAGCGGACTGGGTCACTGCGTTTCTCTCCTGATTTTTGGGCCGGAATTCTGGACGGCCTGACATCGCCAAGCCCTATAGCCGAGATTGGGATCGAACCCAACTCGGCCAGCGCTCATGGCAGCTATCTTGGCAGCTATATCGGAAGTCGCGTGGCGGCTCAGTTCAGCCGCGCCGGTCGGTCGTCATGCTCGGCGTCGGCCGGAGCCGCCGGGAATACGGGTGCCGGACCGGCGGGTGCGGCGGCATCGGTGGTCGCAGCCGCCAGCGCGGCAGCAGCGTTTCGCTCGTGATCGCGATAGGTTTTCCAGCCCCACGGCAGGCTCAACAGATACAGCACGGTCCCGACCGAGAGAATGTACCAGGGGTAGCTCACGAGCAGCGCGATGAAGAACACCACCGAGACGAAAACCGGCAGCACCATTTCCGGCGGCACGCGCATGCGCACGGTCTTACCGGAAAGCACCGGCAGCCGCGACACCATCAGGAATCCGATCAGCAGCGTATAGAATGCGGTCAGTATCGCCGGCGGCTGCGGGACGCCCAAAAAGACCAGATAGATCGGCAGCATCACGGTCAGCGCACCGAGCGGCGCCGGGACGCCGGTGAAATAATTTGCCGCGAACGCGGGCTTGTTCGGATCGTCGATGCTGGCGTTGAACCGCGCCAGCCGCAGGCCGCCTGAGATCGCATACACCATGGCCGCGATCCAGCCGCCATTGCCGAGATCATGCAACTGCCAGAAATACAGCATCAGGCCGGGCGTGACACCGAAATTGACGAAGTCCGCGAGGCTGTCGAGTTCGGCGCCGAATTTCGACTGGCCCTTGATCATACGCGCGACGCGGCCGTCGACCCCGTCCAGCACCGCCGCGAACACGATCGCGGCGACTGCGAGCTCCATGCGGCCTTCGATCGACAGCCGGATCGCGGTCAGCCCGGCGCAGATCGCCAGCAACGTGATGAAGTTCGGCACCAGCATCCGGATCGGAATCGGACGAAACCGGCGGCGGCGCATTTCCGGAGATTTGGGATCGGGTGTCATCATGGCTCGCCAATATATAGCAAGCGCCAGCCTGCGCCGCCATTGTGGCGGCCGGCAGGCGCCTTGGCCATTCGGATGGTTAATCGGCGCGGAAGGTCCGCCCCTGCTCGCTGGCGCCGCCGAGATCGGCCAGCACGGTCTCGCCGGCCACCGCGGTTTGGCCCTCGGAAACCAGCGCTTTGCCGCCTTCGGGCAAATAGACGTCGAGCCGCGAACCGAACCGGATCAGGCCGAACCGCTCGCCGGCGCCGATCGTCTGCCCCTCGCGCACGAACGAGACAATACGTCGCGCCACCAGGCCTGCGATCTGGACCACGCCGATGCGGCCATGGCTGGCGGTCGAGATCACCAGCGAGTTGCGCTCATTGTCTTCGCTGGCCTTGTCGAGCTCGGCATTGATGAAGGTGCCGGGCCGATAGGCGATGCGGTCGATCCGGCCCGCCACCGGGCTGCGATTCACGTGGCAGTTGAACACGCTCATGAAGATCGAGATGCGCAGCAGCGGCCGGTCGCCGAGACCAAGCTCGGCCGGCGGCAACACCTGGGAGATCATCGAGACCCGTCCATCGGCCGGCGACACCACGACGCCTTCGCGCACCGGCGTGACGCGCACGGGGTCGCGGAAGAACAGCGCACACCATACCGTCAGGATCGTGCCGATCCAGCCGAGCGGCGTCCAGATCCAGAACAGGACCAGGCTTGCAAGCGCAAAGCCGCCGATGAAGGGATAGCCCTCGGGATGAACAGGCGGGATTTGCGCGCGGATGGAATTGGCAATCGACATCAAGGCTCACTATTGGCTGGCCCGGTCCCGTTGCTTCGGGATCGAGCGGTATTTCAATTATTCCGCAGCGGTGACCAGAGGATCCTGGACCGGCGGCGGGATGCGGTTGGGCGCCTCGTTGTCGTCGTCGATCTGCGCGAGCTTCTCCCGCGCCTCCTCGGCTTCGCGCTGCCTGTTCCACATACTGGCATAAAGTCCGCCGGAAGCCAAAAGCCGGGCGTGCGTACCGCGCTCGGCAATGCGGCCCTGATCCAGCACGATAATTTCGTCCGCGCCGACGATGGTCGAGAGCCGATGCGCGATCACCAGCGAAGTGCGGCCGCGCGAGACCCGTTCGAGCGATTCCTGGATTTCATGCTCGGTGTGACTATCGAGCGCCGAGGTCGCCTCATCGAGCACCAGAATCGGCGGCGCCTTCAGCACGGTGCGCGCGATCGCGACGCGCTGCTTCTCGCCGCCGGACAATTTCAGTCCGCGTTCGCCGACCTGGGTCTCATATCCCAGCGGTGACATCCGGATGAAGCTGTCGATCTGCGCCAGTTGCGCGGCCTCCTCCACCTCCGCATCGCTGGCGTCCCAGCGGCCGTAGCGGATGTTGTAGCGGATGGTGTCGTTGAACAGCACGGTATCCTGCGGCACCATGCCGATCGAGGCGCGCAGCGACGCCTGGGTGACGTTCCTGATGTCCTGGCCGTCGATCAGGATCTTGCCGCCGGAAACGTCGTAAAGGCGGAAAAGCAGCCGCGAGATCGTCGACTTGCCCGCCCCCGAGGGCCCGACGATCGCAACCGTCTTGCCGGCCGGTACCTCGAAGCTGAGGCCTTTCAGGATCGGGCGCTCGGGGTCATAGGCAAATTGCACGTCTTCGAAACGCACATTGCCCGAACCGACCACCAGCGGCACGGCGCCCGGGATGTCCTTGATCTCGGGGTTGCGCGACAGCACGCTGAACATCTTCTCGATGTCGATCACCGCCTGCTTGATCTCGCGATAGACCATGCCCATGAAATTGAGCGGCTGGTACAGCTGGATCATCATGGCGTTGACCATGACGAAGTCACCGACGGTGTTGGTGCCGTTGCGCACGCCGATCGCGCACATCAGCATGGTCGCGGTGAGACCGAGCGTGAAGATGACCGCCTGCCCGGTGTTGAGCACCGCCAGCGACGTGTAAGTCTTCACGCTGTTGTGTTCGTAGCGCTCCATCGAGCGGTCGTAGCGCGCGGCCTCGCGCTGTTCGGCGCTGAAATATTTTACGGTCTCGTAGTTGAGCAGCGAGTCGATCGCCTTGGTGTTCGCCTCGGTGTCGGAATCGTTCATCTTGCGGCGGATCTCGATCCGCCATTCGGTCGCGATGTAGGTGTAGTACATATAGATCACGACCGTGACCGCGGTGACCAGCACGTAGCGCCAGTCGAACTGCCACAGCAGCACCGCCATCAACAGCGACACCTCGACGATGGTCGGGATCAGTTGCAGGATCACCATCCGCACGATCACTTCGATGCCGGTGCGGCCACGCTCCAGCACGCGGGTCAGTCCCCCGGTCTTGCGCTCGAGGTGGAAGCGCAGCGACAGCTCGTGCATGTGCACGAAGGTGATGTAGGCGAGCTTGCGCACCGCATGCATCGCAACGCGCGCGAAGATGCCGTCGCGCCACTGCGTCAGCACCGCCATCAGCACCCGCACCGCGCCATAGCTTGCGGTCATCAGTAACGGCGACGCGATCAGCCACAGCGTCCAGTTCGACGGTTCCACCGGCGCACTGCCGTGGCCGTTGAGCGCGTCGATCGCCCATTTGAAGGTGAAGGGCACCGTCAGCGTCGCGAGCTTCGCGACCAGCAGCAGCACCATTGACCAGACCACGCGCATTTTCAGGTCGGCGCGGTCGCCGGGCCAGATATAGGGCCACAGATGCGCCAGCGTCCCGATCAGGGTAGCCTTTTCGAGGGGGTCGCTGGTGGCCAGTGGCGCTTCGTCGGCGCGCGAATCAGTGTCGGCCATGGATCAAGCGCCCAGAAGTCTGATGGCGCGCCCGTTCGCCGCTGCATGTTTTCCATTGATCGTCATTCTGCTCGTCATATAGAGCGTTTAAACGCCGCGTACAGCCTTGAAAGGCAAAACTTTCTCCGGTTTGCCCGTATTTCGGGTTCAAAACCACTGTGGCAGTATATTCTCGGACTTGAGCTTTTTACGCTGCAGTGCCACATGAATTGCATGAACCAAATCAAAACCGTCTGCGTCTATTGCGGCTCCGGCTCCGGCTCCAACCACCGTTTCCTCGAAGCGGCGACCGCTCTGGGCAAGGTGTTCGCCGAGAACAGTATCCGCCTGGTCTATGGCGGAGGTTCAGTGGGCCTGATGGGCGCGGTTGCCAAATCCGTGCTGGACCACGGTGGCGCCGTCACCGGGATCATTCCGGATTTTCTTGCGAACCGCGAGCGCATGAATCCGAACCTTACCGAACTGGTCGTCACGCCAGACATGCACGAGCGCAAACGGCTGATGTTCGAACGCTCGGATGCGTTTGTCGCCCTTCCCGGCGGCGTCGGCACACTGGAAGAGCTGGTCGAGCAGATGACCTGGCAACAGCTCGGCCGGCACACCAAACCGGTGCTGCTCGCCAACATCGACAATTTCTGGGAGCCGCTGATCGCGCTATTGACGCATATGCGCGCCAATCAGTTCATCCGCCCTGCCCTGGATGTCGAGGTGCTGAAGGCCGAACGCGTCGAGGACATCCTGCCGCGCCTGCGCGCCGCCGCAGCCCTTGCGCCCGCGGGCACCCAGGAGATGGCGCCGGACGTCGCGCGACGGCTTTAGGAGTTTGCGCTGTCATTCACTCGGAAACGTCGCCGCCTCGATGCGGTTGCCGTCGGGGTCGATGACGAACGCGGCGTAATATTTGACGCGGTCATGCGGGCGGATACCCGGTGCACCGTCGGAGCGGCCGCCGGCGCTCAGCGCCGCGGCGTGGAAGGCGTCGACGGCATCTGTAGTCCGTGCGCGAAGGCAGATATGGACGCCGCTCTCCGGCGCGACCGGCGGCATGCCGGCGCGCAGGTTGATCCAGAATTCGGGATAGGCTTTGCCGAAACCGATTGTTGCGGGGCGTGTCACCAGCCGCGTCAGGCCGAGCGCGGCCAGCGTCGGTTCATAGAAGCGCGCCGCGCGTTCGAGGTCGCTGACACCGACGGAGACGTGATCGAGCATGAATGAGCCCCAAGTGTTTCCACGTCATTGCGAGCGAAGCGAAGCAATCCATCGTGCGGCATAACGGATAGATGGATTGCTTCGTCGCTACGCTCCTCGCAATGACGATCGATGGAGTTGACGCCTAAGCCTCACACCGGCGCGCCTGATTTCACCAACTTGTAGACCACCGAATCCATCAGCGCCTGGAACGAAGCGTCGATGATATTGGGCGACACGCCGACCGTGATCCAGCTATCGCCGTTCTCATCCTCGCTCTCGATCAGCACCCGCGTCACCGCCTCCGTGCCGCCATTGAGGATACGGACGCGATAATCGATCAGCCTCAGGCCTTCGATGTATTTCTGGTATTTGCCGAGGTCCTTGCGCAGCGCGACGTCGAGCGCGTTGACCGGGCCGTTGCCTTCCGCGGCCGAAATCAGCCGCTCGCCGGCGACATCGACCTTGACCACCGCAAGCGCCACTGTGACGCGCTGGCCGTTGGAATTGTAGCGCTGCTCGACATTGACGTCGAACTGCTCGACCCGGAAATATTCCGGCACCCGCCCGAGCGTACGCCGCGCCAACAGATCGAACGACGCGTTGGCGGATTCGTAGGCGTAACCGGCCGCCTCGCGCTCCTTCAGTTCCTCGACCAGCCGCGCCAGTTTCGGATCGCTCTTTTCGTAGGGAATGCCGGCGCGATCGAGTTCGGCCATTACATTGGAGCGGCCGGCCTGATCGGACACCAGCACCTTGCGATGGTTGCCGACCAGTTCGGGCAGCACGTGCTCATAGGTGTGCGGGTCCTTCATGACAGCGGAGGCGTGGATGCCGGTCTTGGTCACGAAGGCGCTTTCGCCGACATAGGCGGCGTGGCGGTTCGGCGCGCGGTTCAGCATGTCGTCGAGCGTCCGCGATACCTTCATCAAGGTCGCCATTTTTTCGTCGGTGACGCCGATCTCGAAGGCGTTCGAAAATTCGTTCTTCAGCCGCAAGGTCGGGATCAGCGAACAGAGATTGGCGTTGCCGCAGCGCTCGCCGAGCCCGTTCAGCGTGCCCTGGATCTGCCGCGCCCCGGCGCGCACCGCCGCGAACGAGTTGGCGACCGCCTGCTCGGTGTCGTTATGGGCGTGGATGCCGACATTTCCGCCGGGAATGTGCTTGATCACATCGCCGACGATGGTCTCGACTTCATGCGGCATGGTGCCACCATTGGTGTCGCACAGCACGACCCAGCGCGCGCCGGACTCATAAGCCGCCTTGGCGCAGGCCAGCGCGAATTCGGAATTCTCCTTGTAGCCGTCGAAGAAGTGCTCGCAATCCACCATCACCTCGCGGCCGGCGGCCTTGGCGGCACTGACGCTGTCGCGGATCGAGGCGAGGTTTTCCTCATTGGTGGTCTCGAGCGCGACGCGCACCTGATAGGCGGATGCTTTCGCGACAAAGCAGATCGCATCCGCCTTGGCCTCGATCAGCGCTGCCAGCCCGGGATCGTTGGAAGCCGAGCGGCCGGGACGGCGCGTCATGCCGAATGCGGTAAAGCGCGCATGGTCGAGCTTCGGCTTGGTCGCAAAAAATTCGGTATCGGTCGGATTGGCGCCGGGATAGCCGCCTTCGACATAGTCGATGCCGAGTTCGTCGAGCATGCCGGCGATGATCTGCTTGTCATGCAGCGTGAAGTCGACGCCGTTGGTTTGCGCGCCGTCGCGCAGCGTGGTGTCGAACAGATAGAGGCGTTCGCGGCTCATTGTGGCGCTCCCGGCGCGGCCTCGGCCAGCGTCTTCTGCATCGTGGTATTGGCGAGCCATTCACCGTTGATGGTGACGGTGTTGCGCTGCATGGCGACGTAACCGCGCTTGAGGAAGAATTCCTGCGCGTTGTCGCTGACGTCAACCGTGAGAATCTTGGCGCCGCGCCCACCGGCGAGCTTTTCCAGCGCATCGCACAGCATCGCGCCGACGCCCTGCCCCACCGCACTCGGGTGCACATAGAGCATCTCGATATGCGAGGCGCCCTTCAGCGAAGCAAATCCGACCGGCGAATTCTGCAGCGTCGCGATCAGGGTCAATTCACCGGCCAGCTTCTTGCCGAATTGTTCCTCATCATCGGCCGCCGATGCCCAGGCTTCCTGCTGCGCCTCGCCGTAGTCATCCCCGGTCAATTCCTGGATCGCGGCAACGAAGATCGCCGCCACAACGGGGGTATCCGCCGCAAGAAACGGCCGTAGTGCGGGTTTGGGCAACGACTGTCCCATCGCTTCAAAACACTCCGAACAATCGCAGCACGAGCACGACCGCCGCAACGATCACGGCCCATTTGATGAAGATGTAGTAGCGCCAGTGTTTTGGGAAAGGCGTATCGGGTCTGGTCATCACGCAATCTCCCAGGTTGTCACGGGTTTGCCTTCCGCGTCCTTGCCGTCCTTGATGACAACGCCCATGGCGGCGAGTTCGTCACGGATCCGATCGGACTCCTTGAAGTCCTTTCGCGCCCGCGCGGCCGCGCGGTCGGCGAGCAGCCGATCGACCTGCCCTGCATCGATGCCGCTCGCCTGCTGTTTGCGTCCCTTCCAGTCGGCCGCGCTCACGGACAGGAAACCGAGCAGCCGAAGGGACGCGGCAAACTCGCCGCGTTCGCGCTCCCCCCCGGACGCTGCTGCGTTGCGCAGGCCGTGCAAGACGGCCATGGCCTGCGCCGTGTTGAGGTCATCATAGAGCGCTTCGGTCAGGGCCGGCGACGGCTCACCGGCGTCGGCGTCGGCTGCGATGGCGTACCAATCGTCCAGCGTCCTGGCGCTTTCTTCCGCCCCCTTGGTGGTCCAGTCGAGCGGCGAGCGGTAATGCGTCTTGAGCATGCTCAAGCGCAGCACCTCGCCCGGCCAATCGGCCAGCATCTCGCGGATCGTGAAGAAGTTGCCTGTTGATTTCGACATCTTCTCGCTCTCGAGCTGCAGGAAGCCGTTGTGCATCCAGACATTTGCCATGCGGTCGGAATGAAAGGCGCAGCAGGTCTGCGCCAGTTCGTTCTCATGATGCGGAAACACCAGGTCGATGCCGCCGCCATGGATGTCGAACTTCTCGCCAAGATGTTTCCAGGCCATCGCCGAGCATTCGATGTGCCAGCCCGGGCGGCCTTCCACGGTGATACCGGCCGGCGACGGCCACGACGGCTCGCCCGGTTTGGACGGCTTCCACAGCACGAAGTCGGTGTTGTCGCGCTTGTAGGGCGCGACGTCGACGCGGGCGCCTGCGATCATTTCGTCGAGCGAGCGCCTCGACAACGCGCCATAGCGCGGCATCACCGAGTTTGCGGCATTCATGGCCTGCGGCGAGAACAGCACGTGGTCTTCGGCGGCATAGGCAAAGCCGCCGGCAACCAGTCTCTCGATGATCGCCCGCATCTCCGGGATATGCTCGGTCGCACGCGGCTGCACGGTCGGCGCCAAGCAGCCAAGAGCCGAAACGTCGTCCTGATACTGCTGATAGGTGGTTTCGGTGACCTTGCGGATCGCATTGTTCAGCGGCACGCCGGGATAGTCGCGCGCGGCGCGCACGTTGATCTTGTCGTCGACGTCGGTGATGTTGCGTACATAGGTCACATGATCAGCGCCATAACGATGGCGCAACACGCGAAACAGCACGTCGAACACGATCGCGGCGCGACCGTTGCCGATATGGGCGAAGTCATAGACCGTCGGCCCGCAGGCATACATGCGGACATTATCGGAATCGAGCGGCGTGAACGGCCGCTTCTCCTTGGTCAACGTATCGTAGAGTCGTAATTGCATGGGAATCCCGTACCTTGCGGCCGGGCGTCCAGTGATCTCATTTTGAGAAAAGACGGCCTCAGCCAGCGAATCGCTAGCTAATAATCTCGCGGCAAATGCTGCAGATGGCGAGGAAACCGTTCATGGTTCCACCATGTCCCAGCCCGGGGGATGCCGTCAAGGCCCGCCTGCGGCCGTTTTTGAACCAAATTCGTCGCGGGACGCCCGGCGACGGGCTCATGGTTAATCATTATTAAGACTTTGGACTTATCTGAGAGGGGCGATCCCTTTTCCTTATTGGGTGCCCCCATGCGAATTTCAGCAGCATTTTTTACCAGCGCATTCCTGCTCACCGCCTCGGCCGCTTATGGCGACAGCCGCGTTTTCATCATTGCCAATCAGGCCGACGGCTACGGCATCGATCAGTGCCTCGCCAAGGGCGACAAATGCGGCGCCCATGCCGCCCGCTCCTACTGCCAATCACGCGAATTTGCTTCCGCAACCGCCTACCGCCGCGTCGATCCCGATGAAATCACCGGATCGGTACCGAGGGGCGGAAACGACAAATGTAGCGGCAGCGGCTGCGACGAATACGTCGCCATTACCTGCCAGCGCTGAACCGGATCGACGCGGCGGGCCGTTGCCGCATTGCCACACCGGCGCCGCGGAAACGACGTGACGCTGCCCCGAGAAGCAGCTATCAGATGCGGCCTCGGCCGCACCGTGCCGCCTGGGCCGCGCCTTTTCGGCTATAAAGCCGCGCGGATTCGTTATCGATGGCTGGATATGCCCCTGACGCTGACTGCTCCCTTCTCCCGGTGGATTTTGACCTGCGCCGTGCTGCTTGCTGGCATCGCCGGGACGAGTTCGGCTGCGATCGCACAAGCCGATCCCGCGCCATCGAATATGGACGCGCTCGCACAAATGCCCCCCGGAGCAGCTCCGCCTCCCCAGCAACAGGGCGCGCAAGCCAACCCGATCTGCATCCGCCTTGAAGGACAATTGGCGGCCGTCGACCGCGGTGCCAGCGGCGGCGATCCTGCCAAGGAAGAGCAAATCCGCCGCTATCAGGAAGCGGCGACCAAACAGCAGGCCGAGCTTGACCGCGTCACGATGCAAGCGAAGCGGATGGGCTGCGAAAGTTCCGGCTTCTTCTCGCTGTTCAACGGCCAGTCCGCACAATGCGGACCGGTTAATAACCAGATCCAGCAGATGCGCGCCAATCTCGAGCAGATGACGACCAGCCTCGAGCGGTTGCGCTCAGGTGGCATCGGCGGCGCCGACCGCGAAAACCAGCGCCGTTCGGTGCTGACGGCGCTCGCGCAGAACAATTGCGGCCCGCAATACGCCGCTGCCGCGCGCAACGGGGGCAGCTTCATCGACAACCTGTTCGGCAACAACACCATCCCTCCGCCGAGCGCCGATCTCGGTGCGCCATCCGGCACGTTCCGGACGGTGTGCGTGCGCACCTGCGACGGCGCCTATTTCCCGGTCTCGTTCGCCACCTACCAGGCGCGCTTCCAGGACGATGAGAGGACCTGCAAGGCGCTGTGCCCGGCAACGGAAGCATCGCTGTTCACCTATCGTAATCCCGGCGAAGACATCAACCAGGCGGTCTCGGTCAGCGGCCAGCCTTACTCGTCGCTGCCCAATGCGTTCAAATTCCGCACCGAGTTCAACCCGTCGTGCGCCTGCAAGGCCGCGGGCCAGACCTGGTCGGATGCGCTGAAATCGATCGACGAGAAAGCCGCCGCCGAACAGCAGGGCGACATCATCGTCACAGAAGAGAGCGCGAAGCGGATGCAGCAGCGCGCGATGCCTCAGCAGAAGACGGCCCCCGTCGCCAAGAAGGGCACGGCACCCGCAGGCACGACGGCCGCCGCGCCCGCTCCTGCAACTCCCGCGCCTGCCGCCGACTCAACCGGCGCGACGGACGAGAAGAAGCAGATCCGCACCGTTGGGCCGACCTTCATCCCGCCGAAGCAATAGATTCTTGTTTTGACGCGTTTTCTTCACGCGAACCGGTGTCCGCTTCGCTCGAAAACGCTCTACCCGTCGAACACATCAGCCGAGGCGCGCCCCGCGCGGGCGACCAGTTTTTCGTCGGGTGCCGGCAACGCCTTGCCGTTGTCGCGAAAACGGTTGGTGATGGGATAGCGGCGGTCGCGGCCGAAATTCTTCTCGGTGACCTTGACCCCCGGCGCCGCCTGGCGGCGCTTGTATTCGGCGATGTTGAGCAGGCGGTCGATCCGCGTCACCACATCGGCCGGGTAGCCCGCAGCGATGATCGAGGCCAGCGGCTCCTCGCGCTCGACCAGCCGTTCCAGGATGCCGTCGAGTATCTCGTAGGGCGGCAGCGAATCCTGGTCGGTCTGGTTCTCGCGCAATTCGGCGGTGGGCGGACGGACGATGATGTTGACCGGAATGACCTCGCCCGACGGTCCCAGCGCGCCGTCCGGCTTCCATTCATTGCGCAGGCTCGACAGGCGGAACACTTCGGTCTTGTAGATGTCCTTGATCGGGTTGAAGCCGCCGTTCATGTCGCCATAGAGCGTGGCGTAGCCGACCGACATTTCCGACTTGTTGCCGGTCGTGACCACCATCGCGCCGGTCTTGTTCGATATCGCCATCAGCAGCGTGCCGCGGGTGCGCGCCTGCAGGTTTTCCTCGGTGATGTCGCGCGGTAGCCCGGCGAAGGTGCCGGACAGAATCTTCTCGAACCCGTTCACGGCGTCCGCGATCGGCAACACCTCGTAGCGGAAGCCCAATGCAGTGGCGAGTTTTGCCGCATCGTCGAGCGACACCTGCGCTGTGAACCTGAACGGCAGCATCACGCCGCGGACACGCTCCGCACCGAGCGCATCAACCGCGATCGCCGCACACAAGGCCGAGTCGATGCCGCCGGAAACGCCGAGCAGCACGCCGGGAAAGCCATTCTTGCGGACGTAGTCGCGCAGGCCGAGAACGCACGCCGCGTAATCGCCCTTGTCGCCCTCGATTAGGGGCACTACCGGTCCATTACAGCGCCAGCCGTCGGCGCCCTTGGTCCAAACCAGCGTCGTGATGTTTTCCTCGAACGCCGGCATTTGCGTCGCGACCGAAAGGTCGGCATTGAGCGCGAACGATGCGCCGTCGAACACCAGTTCATCCTGCCCGCCGATCTGGTTCAGATACACCAGCGGCAACCCGCTCTCGGTGACACGGGCGACCGCGATCGACAGCCGCAGATCGTTCTTGTCGCGGGCATATGGCGAGCCGTTCGGCACCACCAGAATTTCCGCGCCGGTCTCGGCCAGGCACTCGACGACGTTTTCATATTCCTCGGACTCTTCGAGCCAGATGTCCTCGCAGATGGGGACGCCGACCCGGACTCCCTTCACCGTCACCGGCCCCGCGGCGGGACCGCGAGCGAACAGGCGCTTTTCGTCGAACACGCCGTAGTTCGGCAGATTGGCCTTGAAACGCAGCGCGGCGATGCGGCCGTCGTCAAGCAGCGCGCAGGCGTTATAGAGCTTGCCGTCCTCGACCCAGGGCGTGCCGATCAGGACCGCCGGACCACCACCCGCGGTCTCGCGTGCCAGTTCCTCGATCGCGGAGCGGCAGGCCGCCTGGAACGCCGGTTTTAGTACCAGGTCTTCCGGCGGATAGCCGGTGATGAACAATTCCGGCAGCACCAGCAGATCAGCGCCGTCGGCTTTCGCCTGCTCACGCGCGGCGCGCGCTTTCGCGGCGTTGCCGGGGACATCGCCCACGGTCGGGTTCAACTGCGCCAGCGTAATTGTGAATTTCGGTTCGCTCATATGCCAATGGTGCCCTGCACACGCCGAAACTTCAATCGCCGCCTTTAGAACGCGCCTATGCGTTCGGCGATGGCAAACAGCCAGAAGGCGCCGGACATCAACAGCGCCACGCCGACCGCGGCCGATCCCATGTCCTTGACCCGCCCGATCTGCGGATCATGGTCGGTGGTGAGCCGGTCGGCGAGCTTTTCGATCGCGGTGTTGAGAATCTCGACGACGAGGACGAACGCCACCGCCGCGACCAGTTCGACCCGGCGCATCACGCTGGCGCCGACCAGCCAGGCCAGCGGCACCGACAGCGCCAGCGCAAACAGTTCCTCGCGGACGGCCTGCTCCGAGCGGATCGCAAAAGCGAGGCCGTTACGCGTGTTAATCGTGGCGCGCCAGAGTCGCAGCAAGTCAGAAACCCGCTGCAGCCGGTATCGGTTTGACCTTGCCGGCGCGTTCCTGCTTGAGCAGTTCGGCGATCAAGAAGGCCATGTCGATCGATTGTTCGGCGTTCAGACGGGGATCGCAGACCGTGTGATAGCGGTCGTTGAGATCCTCGTCGGTGATGGCGCGGGCACCGCCAATGCACTCGGTGACGTCCTGCCCGGTCATTTCCAGGTGAATGCCGCCGGCGTGGGTGCCTTCCGCCTGATGGATGGCGAAGAACGATTTCACTTCCGACAATATCCGGTCGAACGGGCGGGTCTTGTAGCCCGAATTCGAGCTGATGGTATTGCCGTGCATCGGATCGCACGACCAGACCACGACGCGCCCTTCCCGCTGCACGCTGCGGATCAACGGCGCCAGATGATCGCCGACCTTGTCCGAGCCGAAGCGGTTGATCAGCGTCAGCCGTCCGGGCTCGTTGTCCGGATTGAGGATGTCGATCAGCTTCAGCAGTTCATCGGGCTTGAGCGACGGGCCGCATTTGAGGCCGATCGGGTTCTTGATGCCGCGGAAATATTCGACATGGCCGTGGTCGAGCTGGCGGGTGCGGTCGCCGATCCAGATGAAGTGGCCGGAGGTCGCGTACCAGTCGCCGGTGGTGGAATCGACGCGGGTAAAGGCCTGCTCGTAGCCCAGCAGCAGCGCCTCGTGGCTGGTGTAGAAATCGGTGGCGCGAAGCTCGGGGTGGCTTTCGAGATCGAGGCCGCAGGCGCGCATGAAATTCAGCGCGTCCGAAATACGATCGGCCAGTTCCTTGTAGCGGCGGGACTGTGGCGAATCCTTCAGGAAGCCGAGCATCCACTGATGCACACTGCCGAGATTGGCAAAGCCGCCGGTCGCAAACGCGCGGAGCAGGTTGAGCGTCGCCGCCGACTGCCGATAGGCCATCAGCTGGCGCTGCGGATCGGGGATGCGCGCCTCGGGCGTGAACGCGATGTCGTTGATGATGTCGCCGCGATAGCTCGGCAGCTCGACGCCATTGATCTTCTCGGTGTTCGACGAGCGCGGTTTTGCGAACTGTCCGGCGATGCGGCCGACCTTCACGACCGGCAGCGCGCCGGCATAGGTGAGAACGACGGCCATCTGCAGCAGCACGCGGAAAAAGTCGCGGATGTTGTTGGCGCCGTGCTCGGCAAAGCTCTCGGCGCAATCGCCGCCCTGCAGCAGGAAGGCTTCGCCGGCGGCGACGCGCGCCAGCGACTTCTTCAGATTGCGGGCTTCACCGGCGAACACCAGCGGCGGAAAGGTAGCCAACTGCGCCTCGACATCAGCCAACACCTTGGCATCGGGATAATCGGGCACCTGCAGCACCGGTTTGGCGCGCCAGCTATCGGGTGTCCACCGCTCGGACATGACGTTAACTCCTGAGCAAAAACCGCGACTTACCCGCGGTTACGAAGGGCCGGGTTATACACAGGGCGATGGCCAACCGCCATTAGATTTCCACCTGTCCAGTCAAGCCCTTGCAGCAAAAGCCGAATTCGCATTTGTTAGGGCCAAATCGCGAAAAGCGAGGAAGGAAATCGCGGGTGGCCGAGCTGGGGCTGGACGACGTATTCATCGACGATATCACGCTTCCCGCGGCGGATGGCTATCCGCTGGGGGCGACGCTGTTTTTGCCGCGCGGGACCAAGCGCCACGCCGTGTTGATCAATTCGGCGACCGCGGTCCACCGCAAGGTCTATCGCGGCTTTGCCGGCTACCTCGCCAAGCGCGGCTGCGCGGTGCTGACCTATGACTACCGCGGCACCGGCGGTAGCAGGCAGAAATCGATGACCGGCTACAACCAGCCGAAATCGCTGGTCGGCTTCAAGGCCTCGATGTCGGACTGGGCCGCGCAGGATGTGACCTCCGCGGTGGCCTGGATGCGTGAGCGCTACAAGGCGCTGCCGTTTGCCTATGTCGGGCATTCCTTTGGCGGCCAGGCGCTGGGCCTGCTGCCCAACAACACCGAGATCTCGCGCGCGCTGTTCATCGCAGCACAAGCCGGCACCTGGAAACTGATCGCGGTGCCCGAGCGCTATCGCGTCTATGCGATGCTCAATGCCGCGGTCCCCCTCACCCGCGCGTTCGGCTACACGCCGGGCTGGCTCGGGCTCGGCATGGACATGCCGAAGGATGTGTTCCTGCAATGGGTCTCCTGGGTGATGAGCCCGCGCTACATGTTCGACGACAAGAATCTGGCGGCCTTGCAAAATTTTCCGAACTACAAAGGCGCGTTGCGCGCGCTGTGCATGTCTGACGATCCCTGGGCGACGCGGCCGGCGGTGGAGTTGCTGTGCTCGGGATTTACGGCCGCCAAACCCGAGATCATCACGGTGACGCCAAAGGACACCGGCGCCAGCCGGATCGGCCATTTTGGTTTCTTCCGCCCCGAGCATCGCGACACGCTGTGGCGCGGGGCGGCGGAATGGATCGAGGCGGCGGAGTAGCGCGTTGCTGTCGTCCCGGCCACTCGTCGTCCCGGCCTTGAGCCGGGACCCATACTCCGCGGCGGACATTGCTTGAAGAAGATCTCTAACGCCGGCGCTCTATCCGATGGGCCGCGGCGTATGGGTCCCGGCTCAAGGCCGGGACGACGTGGATGGGTCATCGCAAACGCACCTTCGCCTTCTCGCGACGCATTGCGCCCGAGCTTTGCCAAAAACTCCTTGCCCTCGAAAACTGAGGGCGCAGGGAAGACCGGGTGCGCGCTGCACCCGCGGTCTCGTGTGCGAATAGTGCAAAGAAAGCTGCACACGAGCATACAGGGCAGCGGAGAACACCCGGCCTTCCCTGCGCAATGGCTTTACGGCTTATGCCGTG
>NZ_JAFCMD010000024.1:0-128540 GCF_018130105.1 Bradyrhizobium sp. AUGA SZCCT0160 | reverse complement strand
CCGCCCAACGTCCGTGACGACGGCCGACGCCCTTCTGACCAGGACGGGATGGCGATAGATGCGCACTGATTTGGGTCAGATAGAAAGGGAAATATTTTTGATTTACAGAAATTTTGGGCTTGACATGATTTCCGTAAAACAGAAGTGATTTGCCCGTCGGGCCAATTTGTCGCGGCTGCTCGCCCCACATCGTCATTGCGAGCCAACGGGTCGCGCGAATGCGCGCCCGATGACAGGCTCCGCGAAGCAATCCATAGCGCCGCAATCGGAGGAATGGATTGCTTCGTCGCTACGCTCCTCGCAATGACGGTGGTAGGCAGAATTGCATCCCTACTCCACACCGGCTTCATCCGGCGTGAACTCATAGACCGACGAGCAGAACTCGCAGGTCACCACCACCTTGCCGTCCTTGACCATTTCCGCGCGGTCCTGCGCCTGGAAGCTTTTCAGCATCGATGACACCGCGTCGCGCGAGCAGGAGCATTGCGCGCGCAGGGCTAACGGCGTGAACACGCGCACGCCGCGTTCGTGGAACAGGCGATACAATAAACGCTCGCCCGACAGATCCGGATCCAGCAGTTCGACATCCTCGACGGTCGAAATCAGCGACTGGCCTTCGACCCAGGCGTCGTCTTCGGCCACCGCATGCGTCACGGCGCCTTCCGGCGCATCGCCGGGATCGAGGTCGGCCTGCCGCGCCCGCTCAGGCGCCTGGGGCAGGAATTGCAGCAGCATGCCGCCGGCGCGCCAGCGGTGTTTCGGACCGTCGCCGCTGCCGCGCCATTCCTCGCCGACCGCAAGGCGCACGCGGGTCGGGATCTGTTCGGAGCGCAGGAAATATTCATGCGCGGCGTCTTCGAGATTGCCGCCTTCCAGCGCCACCAGGCCTTGATAGCGGCTCATGTCCGCGCCCTGGTCGATGGTCATCGCCAGATGACCGTTGCCGAGCAACGCACCCGAATCCTGCCCCTCCTTCAGCCGCGTCGCATCGAAGCGCGCATAGGCGCGCAGCCGATCCGGCAGCTGGAAATCCACGATCAGGAACGACACCGGGCCGTCGGTCTGGGTCTGCAGGATGAAGCGGCCGTCGAACTTCAGGGACGAGCCAAGCAGCGTCGCCAGCACGATGGCCTCGCCGAGCAGCTTGCAGACCGGCGCCGGGTAATCGTGCTTGGTCAGAATGTCGTCGAGCGCCGGGCCGAGCCGGGTCAGCCGTCCGCGCAGGTCGAGCGCATTGACCTCGAACGGCAACGCCGCATCGTCGATGGGAACCGCCGATGGCGCGCGGATCGGCGCCTCAGTCGTGATTTTGATGTCGGGGGATTGAGTCATGGCGCTTTATCTGGGGTCGGGGGACGGGAATCGAAAGGGGTGGTTCGTGTCCCGGACGCGGTGCAGCGTGCAACGCTGCTCCGCAGAGCCGGGACCATCGCGGCAAAACAACGTGGACCCCGGATCAGCAGCGCACCACGTCGCAAGTGCGGCGCGCTGCGCAGCGTCCGGGGAACGCAAAAACGAAGAACGACCTACGCCACTTCGTTAAAACACCAGGCCAGAATGCCTTTTTGCGCATGCAGGCGGTTTTCGGCTTCGTCGAACACCACCGATTGCGGGCCGTCGATCACCTCGTCGGTGACCTCCTCACCGCGATGGGCCGGCAGGCAGTGCATGAACAGCGCATCAGGCTTGGCCAGCGACATCAGCTGGGCGTTGACCTGGTAGGGCTTGAGCACGTTGTGGCGATGCTCGCCGTCCTTGTCGCCCATCGACACCCAGGTGTCGGTCACGACGCAGTCGGCGCCGGCGACGGCGGCTTCCGGGTCGTTGCCGAGCACGATCGGCGCCTGCGTCGCCTTGATCCAGTCCTTCATCGCCTTGTTCGGCGCGAGCTGCGGCGGGGTCGCCACGTTCAGTTTGAACTTCAAGCGCTCCGCCGCATGCGCCCATGACGCCAGCACGTTGTTGTCATCGCCGGTCCAGGCCACGGTGCGGCCCTCGATCGAACCGCGATGCTCCTCGAACGTCATCAGGTCAGCCATCACCTGGCAGGGATGCGATCGCCGGGTCAGCCCGTTGATGACGGGCACGGTGGCGTTGGCGGCAAGCTCCAGCAGCGCATCGTGGTTGAGGATGCGGATCATGATCGCATCGACGTAACGCGACAGCACGCGCGCGGTATCGGCAATGGTCTCGCCGCGCCCGAGCTGCATTTCCGCGCCGGTCAGCATGATGGCCTCGCCGCCGAGCTGGCGCATACCGACGTCGAACGAGACCCGGGTGCGGGTCGACGGCCGTTCGAAGATCATCGCCAGCGTCTTGCCCTCGAGCGGCTTCTTGTTCTTCTCATGCGCCTTCAGCTTCGCCTTCATGGCGACGCTCAGGTCCAGCATGTTGCGCAATTCCTTCGGCGGCAGCTCGCTGATATCGAGGAAGTGACGTAGGGACTTGCTCATCACCCCGCCGCCTTCTTCTTGTCGCCCGACAGCGCGATGCAGGCGCGCTCGAGGCTTTGGACGGACTGCTCGATCTCGGCTTCGGAAACGATCAGCGGGGCGAGGAAGCGCACGACATTGTCGCCGGCGCCGACCGTCAGCAGCTTCTGGTCGCGCAGCGCGGCAACGAGATCGCCCGAGGGCACTACGGCCTTGACGCCGATCAGCAGCCCTTCGCCGCGCACTTCCGCGAGCACGGAAGGATAGCGATCGACCACGGAAGCGAGCTTCTGTTTCAGCAGCAGCGACACCTTCTGCACGTGCTCGAAGAAGCCGGGCTTGAGCATCACGTCGAGCACCGCGTTGGCGGAGGCGATCGCCAGCGGGTTGCCGCCGAAGGTCGAGCCGTGCGAGCCCGGCGTCATGCCGGACGCCGCCTCTGCCGTGGCAAGGCAGGCGCCGATCGGAAAACCGCCGCCGAGCGCTTTTGCCAGCGACATGATGTCGGGGATGACGCCGAGGCGCTTATAGGCAAACAGATCGCCGGTGCGGCCCATGCCGGTCTGCACCTCGTCGAAGATCAGCAGCAGGCCCTTGTCGTCGCACAATTGGCGCAGCGCCTTGTAGAACGCATGCGGCGCGCTGCGGACGCCGCCCTCGCCCTGCACCGGTTCGATCAGGATGGCGGCGGTCTGCGGCCCGATCGCCTTCTTGACCGCTTCGAGATCGCCATGCGCGACCTGGTCGAAGCCATCCAGCGGCGGACCAAAGCCTTCCAGATATTTGGCCGAGCCGGTCGCCGCCAGCGTGCCCAGCGTGCGGCCGTGGAACGCGCCCTCGAAGGTGACGATGCGGTAGCGCTCGGGATGCCCCTTGGCGGCGTGATAGCGGCGCGCGACCTTGATCGCGCATTCCATCGCTTCCGCGCCGGAATTACAGAAGAACACCAGATCGGCAAAGCTCTGTTCGCACAGCCTTGCTGCAAGCTTGTCGCCGTCCGGGCTCCGGAACAGGTTCGACATGTGCCAGAGCTTGGTGGCCTGCTCCTGCAAGGCTGCGACCAGATGCGGATGGCAATGGCCGAGCGCATTCACCGCCACACCCGAGGTGAAGTCGAGATAGCGCTCGCCCGACGTCGAGATCAGCCACGCGCCTTCGCCGCGTTCGAAACCGAGATCGACTCTCGCGAAAACGGGAAGCAGATGCGACGGGGCGCTGTTGGTCATGGCCATCACTGACGGTTAGAGACCGGCCACATAGCGTGCATTGGTGCGAACGCGGCACAGCCGGTCTTGCGAAAACAAAACGTGCCGCCTTTTCGGGGCGGCACGTGACAGGCATTCTATGCTGGCTTTGGACCGTGTCAACACGCCTAAAAACGGCTTTCCTGCAGTGCAGGATAAAGCAATCCGTAGCATTCCGGTGCCGTGGAAAACTCTAATTGCAATGCATAAATACCGGAACATGTGGACGCACGGACGCGGACTCTTGCGCCAGAGTCCCGCCATATTGTAGCGTCTGGGCTGTCGGGTACGACATCTCGTGCGGAAGTACTGACCCCTAGAGTCCATTTTGTAAGGCGTAAACGTTCGGGCGGCTTTTATGCGCCCGGCGAGGGCTAAGGGATTCTGCCCGCTGGGATTTTTGAGAATTGGCATCGCCAGCGCTGCCCCCCAATTGGCCGGCTCTGTGCGAAGGGAAGAATGCGATGACGGTATTGACCTGGTCCGACGAGCGCGTCGAGCAGCTTAAGAAGCTCTGGGAGGGCGGACTTTCCGCCAGCCAGATCGCCGCGGAACTTGGAAATGTGACGCGAAATGCAGTGATCGGCAAAGTGCACCGGCTGGGTCTTTCCGGCCGTGCCAAGAGCCCGTCCTCGGCCGCGCCGCGTCAGCGCAAGGCGCGCCCCGCCCAGCAGATGATGCGGGTGGCGCGCCCGGTGTCGCGCGGCAACACCGCGCTGGCCCACGCCTTCGAAGTGGAGATGGAGCCGGATCCGGTCGCCTACGACAATGTGGTGCCGATGAGCCAGCGGCTGACGCTGCTCGAATTGAACGAGGCCACTTGCCACTGGCCGATCGGCGATCCGTCCAGCTCGGAATTCTTTTTCTGCGGCGGCAAGGCGCTCACCAGCCTGCCCTATTGCGCACATCACTCGCGCATCGCCTATCAGCCGGCCTCCGATCGCCGCCGCCCGGCGCCGAAGCCGACGCGCTAAGAGCGCGCGGCGTTACGACGAATATTTGCCGTCGTCCCGGCCTTGAGCCGGGACCCATAACCACCGATGGCCGTGGTTATGCTTGGCTGGAGCTCCAGCCTTTTTAGAGCAATCAATATTTGTGGTTATGGGTCCCGGCTCAAGGCCGGGACGACAGCGGATATTGCTGCGCCTTACCCGCCCTACTCGACCTTCGCGAAGCGGTCATCCAGCGCGTAGCCGGCGCCGCGCACGGTGCGGATCGGGTCCTGTTCGCGGCCGGGATTGAGCAGTTTGCGCAGGCGGCCGATATGGACGTCGACGGTACGCTCGTCGATATAGATGTCGCGGCCCCAGACGCTATCGAGCAGTTGCTCACGGCTGAACACGCGGCCGGGATGTTCCAGGAAAAATTCGAGCAGGCGATATTCGGTCGGGCCGAGATCGATCGGACGGCCCGAGCGCGCGACGCGGCGCTTCTCGCGATCGAGTTCGATATCGCCATAGGTCAGCACGGTGGCCAGCCGCTCCGGGCTCGCCCGCCTGAGCAGGCCCTTCACCCGCGCCAGCAGCTCCGGCACCGAAAAGGGTTTTACGATGTAGTCGTCGGCGCCGGTCGCCAGCCCCCGCACCCGTTCGCTTTCCTCGCCGCGCGCGGTCAGCATGATGATCGGCAGCGCCTTGGTCTCCGGCCGCGCCCTTAAGCGGCGGCACAGTTCGATGCCGGACAGGCCCGGCAGCATCCAGTCCAGCACGATCAGGTCGGGCACCCGCTCCTTCAGCCTTGTATCGGCGTCGTCACCGCGGGCGACGGTTTCGACCTCATAGCCTTCGGCATCGAGGTTGTAGCGCAGAAGCGTGGTGAGCGCTTCCTCGTCTTCAACCACCAGAATGCGTGCGTTCATCTATGTCAGCCTCTTGTGTTTTGACGCGCTGTCGATACGCGAAAAACGTCTCTCGTTCGGTTGTCCGTTCCGTTACTAGTTCCGCTTCTAGTTCCCTGGCACCGTCGTGGCGAAATTCGTCATGTCGCCCTTCGGGCGCTTGTCGAGCATCTGCTGGCCTTCGATCATGTAGAACACGGTCTCGGCGATGTTGGTGGCGTGGTCGCCGATCCGTTCGATGTTCTTGGCGCAGAACATCAGATGGATGCAGAACGAGATGTTGCGCGGATCTTCCATCATGTAGGTCAGGAGTTCGCGGAACAGCGAGGTACAGATGGCGTCGACTTCCTCGTCGCCCTTCCAGACCGCCATCGCCGCCGGCAGGTCGTGCGACGCGTAGGCGTCGAGCACGGACTTGACCTGCGACTGCACCAGATCGGTCATGTGTTCGAGACCGCGGATCAGCTTCAGCGGCTGGAAATCGTTCTCCAGCGCGGCGACGCGCTTGCCCATGTTCTTGGCGAGGTCGCCGATCCGTTCCAGATCGGTGGCCACCCGCATGGCGCCGACGATCTCGCGCAGGTCGATGGCCATCGGCTGGCGGCGGGCAATCGTCAGCACCGCACGTTCCTCGATCAGGTGCTGCAGGCGGTCGATCTCGACGTCGGACGCGACCACGCGCTTGCCAAGCGCGACGTCACGGCGGATCAGGGCATCGACGGATTCGGTGATCATGCGTTCGGCAAGGCCGCCCATTTCGGCGACCAGGCGGGTCAGTTCCTGAAGATCGCTGTCGAACGCCTTCGCGGTATGTTCTGAAGCCATTGTCTTCTCCTCGCGATGTGCGCTTAGCCGAACCGGCCGGTAATGTAATCCTGGGTGCGTCGATCGCTCGGCGAGGTGAAAATCTTGTTGGTGTCGTCGAATTCGACCAGATCGCCGAGATACATGAAGGCGGTCTTGTCCGAGACGCGCGCCGCCTGCTGCATGTTATGGGTCACGATGGCGATGGTGTAATCCTCCGCCAACTCCGTAATCAGTTCTTCGATCTTGGCGGTCGAAATCGGGTCCAGCGCCGAGCAGGGCTCGTCGAACAGGATCACTTCCGGGCGCACCGCGACGGTGCGTGCGATGCAGAGCCGCTGTTGCTGGCCGCCGGAGAGGCTGAGGCCCGATGCATTCAGCTTGTCCTTGACCTCGTTCCACAGCGCGCCGCCACGCAACGCCTTTTCGACGCGGCCGTCCATCTCGGATTTCGAGATCTTCTCATAAAGGCGGATGCCGAAGGCGATGTTTTCGTAGATCGTCATCGGAAACGGCGTCGGCTTCTGGAACACCATGCCGACCCGGGCGCGCAGCAGATTGAGATCGAGCTTGGGGTCGAGGATGTTGGTCTGGTCGAGCATCAATTGCCCGGTCGCCTTCTGGCCCGGATACAGATCGTACATCCGGTTGAAGATCCGCAGCAGCGTCGACTTGCCGCAGCCGGACGGCCCGATGAAGGCGGTGACTCTGTTGGTGCCGAGCGCGAGGTTGATGTTCTTCAGCGCGTGGTGCTCGCCGTAATAAAAATTCAGGCCGCGCGCGGTCACCTTCGGCGGCGCGTCGGGCAGCGCCACCTGGGGAACGGGTCCGTTCGCGCCACTCACGGATACAGAAAGATCGTTCATTTTGCTGTCCTCTCAGCGCCAAGGATGCGTGCGCCAATATTCAGGGCAAGTACGGTGAGGGTGATGAGCAGCGCCCCGCTCCAGGCGAGCTGCTTCCAGTATTCGTAGGGGCTCTGCACGAAGTTGTTGATGGTAACCGGCAGGTTCGCCATCGTCTTGGTCATGTCTAGGCTGAAGAACTGGTTCGACAGCGCGGTGAACAGCAGCGGCGCGGTTTCGCCGGCGACGCGGGCGGTGGCGAGCAGCACGCCGGTGATTAGCCCGGCGCGCGCGGCGCGATAGGCGATGCGCTTGATCACCAGCGAGCGCGGCAGGCCGAGCGCGGATGCCGCTTCACGCAGCGGGTTGGGCACCAGGCCGAGCATGTCCTCGGTGGTACGGACCACCACGGGAATGACGATCACGGCCAGCGCCAGACAGCCGGCAAAGGCCGAGAAGCCGCCCATCGGCACCACGACGGCGCCATAGACGAACAGGCCGATGATGATCGAGGGCGCGCTGAGCAGGATGTCGTTGATGAAGCGGATCACCGAGGTGAGCCGGTCATGCTTGCCGTATTCGGCGAGATAAGTTCCCGCCAGCATGCCGAGCGGCGCGCCGATGCCGACGCCGATCACGGTCATCATGATCGAGCCGATGATCGCGTTGCGCAGACCGCCATCGGTCGAGCCGGGCGGCGGCGTGTCCTGGGTGAAGACGGCCAGGTTGAGGCCGGCAAGGCCGTTGTAGAACAGCGTGAACAGGATCAGCGCGAGCCAGGTCACGCCGAACAAGGCGGCGCTGATGCAGAGGCCCCGGACGATGATGTCGCCACGGCGACGGGAGGCGTAAATCGGGTTCATGGCTCAGTTCCCCGCCTTCTTTTCCAGCCGCATCAGCATCAGCCGCGCGGCCGACAGCACGAAGAACGTCAGCACGAACAGGAGCAGGCCGAGCAGGATCAGGCCGGACTGGTGCAGGCCGTCGCTCTCGGCGAATTCGGATGCGATCGCCGCCGAGATCGTGGTGCCCGGCGCGAAGATCGAGGACGAGATCTTGAACGAGTTGCCGATGATGAAGGTGACCGCCATGGTTTCGCCGAGCGCGCGGCCGAGCGCCAGCATCACGCCGCCGATCACGCCGACCCTTGTGTAGGGGATCACGACATTGCGGACGACTTCCCAGGTGGTGCAGCCGACGCCGTAGGCGGCTTCCTTCAGCACCGGCGGCACCGTCTTGAAGACGTCGACCGAGATCGAGGTGATGAAGGGCAGCACCATGATCGCCAGGATCAGCGAGGCGTTGAACAGGCTGAGATAGGACGGGGGGCCTGCGAAGATGGTGCCGAGAACCGGCACGCCGTCGAAGATGCTGATCATGAACGGCTGGAACGAGTTGGCCAAAAAAGGCCCCAGCACGAAGAAACCCCACATGCCGTAGATGATCGAGGGAATGCCGGCGAGCAGTTCGACCGCGAGCCCGATCGGGCGGCGCAGCCAGATCGGACAGATCTCGGTCAGGAAAATCGCAATGCCGATGCCGACCGGAATGGCGATCATCATCGCGATCACGGAGGTGATCAGCGTGCCGTAGATCGGCCCGAGCGCGCCCAGCACCGGCGGATCGGCCGACGGCGCCCAGCGCGAGGTGAACAGGAATGAAAAGCCGTATTCCCTGATCGCAGGCCAGGCGCCGACGATGAGCGAAAGGATGATGCCGCCGAGAATGAGCAGCACCGAGATCGCGCAGGCGCGCGTGAGCCAATAGAAGGTAACGTCACCGAGCTTGAATGCGCTGAGGGCCTTGGCGCGATCGTAAGGTCCTGCAGCTTCCATCACGTCGCTCTGAACGGCCATGTCTGCCACGCCAATCCCCTGTACTATATAGCCCAACTGCCCCGGATCCGGCGCCGGTTTTGCACCGGACTCTTGAACCAAGGCTGGTGTCCACCAAGCCCCTTGGTAACCAGACCCGCCTGTATTCGCCCTCCTGCCCGGAGGGAAAGACCCAACCCGGAAAGACCCGGGTTGGGCAGAGTGGGAGCACGCTCCCATTGTCGCCGGGCCGAACGCCGCCCGGTTCTTTGTTCTTAAATTCAGCTCTTGATCTCGGCCGACCAGGTCTTTTCAATCAGCTTGATCACGGGGTCCGGCATCGGGATGTAGTCGAGTTCCTCAGCCATCTTGCCGCCCTTCTCGAACGACCATTTGAAGAACTTGATGGCTTCCTGGGACGCGGCCTTGTCGGTCGCGGACTTGTGCATCAGGATGAAGGTCGCTGCGGTGATCGGCCAGGAGCCTTCGCCGGGCTGGTCGGTGAGGATCACGTAGTAGCCGGGCGCCTTCGCCCAGTCGGCGTTGGCCGCAGCAGCCTGGAACGAGGCTATCGTCGGCTGCACGGTCTTGCCGGCCTTGTTGACCATCGCGGCATGGGTCAGCTTGTTCTGCTTGGCGTAGGCGTACTCGACGTAACCGATCGCGTTCTTGGTCTGGCCGACGTTGCCGGCAACGCCTTCATTGCCCTTGGCGCCAACGCCCGTCGGCCATTCGACGGCCGTGCCGAGACCGACCTTGGTCTTCCACTCGGCGTTCGACTTCGACAGATAGTCGGTGAAGTTGAAGGTGGTGCCCGAACCGTCGGAGCGGCGGACCACGGTGATGGCGTCGGTCGGCAGCTTCAGCTTCGGATTGAGCTTGGCGATCGCGGGATCGTCCCACTTCTTGATCTTGCCGAGATAGATGTCGCCGAGCAATTCGCCCGAGAGCACGAGTTCGCCCGGCTTGATGCCTTCGAGGTTCACGACGGGGACGATCGCGCCCATCACCATCGGCCACTGCACGAGGCCGTCCTTTTCGAGGGCCTCAGCCTTCAGCGGCGCGTCGGTGGCGCCGAAGGTCACGGTCTTGGCCTGGATCTGCTTGATGCCGGCGCCCGAACCGATCGACTGGTAGTTCAGACCGTTGCCGGTCTCCTTTTTGTAGGCATCGGCCCACTTGGAATAGATCGGGAACGGGAAGGTGGCGCCCGCACCGGTGATATCGGCTGAAAACGCCGAGGTCGAGGCGGCGACGAGGCCTGCCGCGACGATTGTCTTGATGAAATTCATGGCTGGTCTCCATCTGGTGAGCGAAGCGCCTGTTAACGCCCGATCGCGCTCACGCCGCATCCGTTTAGGTGCGGTCAGTAGAGCTTTTACGAAGGTTCGATGACAGTTGGATGACACTCTCAAGCGATTGAAATCGCTAGAGTTTAGGTCCCAACCGGGGGTTTGGCCTGGGGGAAGCAGGCGGTAAAAGTGGCCCCGTTTTTGGGCACGCTTTCAATCAAAAGCCGGCCGCGATGGCGGTTAACAATATGTTTCACCAAGGATAAACCGAGCCCGGTTCCACCTTGCGCCCGGCTGTCGCCGACATCGACCCGGTAGAACCGCTCGGTGAGCCGCGGCAGATGTTCCGGGGCAATTCCGGGCCCGAAATCGCGCACCAGGACACGGACTTCCGGTGTGCCATCGGCGGAACTCGCCCGCACCAGCGAGACGATGACCTTGCCGCCGGAGGCGCCATATTTGAGCGCGTTCTCGATCAGATTTTCGAACAGCCGCAGCAGCTCCTCGCGATCGCCCGCGATCGTCACCGGCAGCTCGGGCAGATCGATCTCGATTCTGACCTGGCGCTCATGCGCCAGCGGCTCCAGCCCGTCGGCGACCTGGCGGATGATCGGCACGATGTCGACCGAGGTATCGGGCCGAACATGCGCCGACAATTCGACCCGCGACAGCGACAACAGATCGTCGATCAGCCGCGCCATGCGCGTCGCCTGCGCGTGCATGATGCCGAGAAAGCGCTCGCGCGCCTTGACGTCATCCTTGGCCGGTCCCTGCAGCGTATCGATGAAGCCGGACAGGGCGGCGAGCGGCGTGCGCAGTTCGTGGCTGGCATTGGCGACGAAATCGGCGCGCATCTCCTCGACCCGGCGCAGCGGCGTCTGGTCGTGAAACGTCATCAGCATGCACTTGTCGGTGCCGCCGAACAGCGTCGGCACCGGCACCGGCGTGATGATCAGCTCCATCCAGCGGTCGACCGGCACATGGTCGAGATAGGTCGCGCGGCGCGGTTCGGTGGTCGCGATCGCCTCGCGCAGGGCGGTGATGATTTCGGGCGAGCGAAGCGCGAACTGGGCAAGCTCGTTCTTGCGCAACGCAGGCGCCAGCTGGGCTGCCGCCGCATTGAGATGGAGGACGCGGCCGGCGCGGTCGAGCAGCACGGCGGGATCCGGCATGCCGGCCACGACGGCGCTGACCGCGGCGGCTTCGACCGGATTGACGCCGCGAACGTCCTCGCGCGAGGTGACCGCATCATGCAGCCGCCATGGCACCAGCGCTGCGGCGGCAATGCAGATAAAGGCGGCAATTGCGCGCGCCACCCCGAGTTCGCCGGTGGCGACGAAGACCGACAGAGCAAGGCCCGCGACCAGCAGGATAATGGCCGAATGCCGTAACCGGTCGGACCATGGGGCAAAATAGGAGGAGGAAGAGGAGGAATCGTCTATCGCCATTGTTGGCTTTGTTCCCTCTGTCTTTTGCGTCTTTTACGCGCTTTCAGGCGCCGGTGTCTCCACGCTCGCGCACATAGACGGCCTCACGTCTCGGTTCGGCGTCGGGGCCAGGCGCCAACTGGCGCAAGCGCTTCGACCGCGCCCCCAGGATAACCTCCCGAAGCGTCAGCAAGATTACAGATATGACAAAAGGCGCAATATAATAGAGGACCCGGAACAGCAGCATCCCGGCCAGGAGGTCCTCCCGGTCCATCTGCCAGAGCCCGACCAGCATGGCCGCGTCGAACACACCGAGACCACCGGGCGAGTGGCTGGCAAAGCCGAGCAGCGTCGCCGAGACGAAGATGACCGCGACGACGACGAAGCCAAGGTTGGGTTCATCGGGGGTCAGCACATACATCGCCAGCGCGCAGAACCCGAGGTCGATGATGCCGATGCCGATCTGCAGCAGTGTCAGCGGCCCGCCCGGCAGCGTCACGGTCCACGGCCCGCGGCCGACGCTACGGGGCTGGCTCCAGACCCAGACCACATAGCCGACGAGGCCGGCGATAATCGCAAACGCCAGGGCTCGGTTGAGCCAGGCCGGCAACTGATCGATCGAGGCCGCGGCTTCCGGGTGATAGGCGATGCCGAGGCCCAGCACCGCGGCATTGCCGAGCCAGAAGGTGAGCCCGGCCAAAAAGCAGATCTTGGCGACGTCGATCGCGTTCAGCCCCCAGGCCGAATAGATCCGGTAGCGCACCGCGCCGCCGGTGAAGACGCTGGCGCCGACATTGTGGCCGATCGAATAGGAGGTGAAGGCGGCAAGCGCGGTGATGCGGTAGGGGACGTGGGTGTGGCCGATCGCCCGCACCGCAAACAGATCGTAGAAGGTCAGCGTGAAGTATCCCGCCGCCACGAACAGCGCCGCCAGCACGATCTGGCGCGGTTCGGTGCTCTTGATGGCCTCGATCACCTCGTTGGAGTCGATGCCACGCAGCATGTGATAGAGCACGTAGCACGCGGTTCCGATGACCGCGATACTGATCACAACCCCGAGCTTATGCAGGACCTGCTTCTGGCGCAGAAACGAAATCGCCCTGCGTATTGCTTCCAGCATCTAGACCTCGAATTGCGATCCCGCGACGACGGCAACGGTGCGAATTCCGCCGACGCTCCGCTGCTCCCTAGGCACTCCAGTAGCGCGTTTTGGGCCGGAGTGGAATTCGTCTAACGACAATAAAACGCGGTTCTTCAATCTATTAGGCGGATTTGATGACAATGGGTGCACAGTTTTGCTGCATTCTGCGCGCCCAAACCGGGCTCCTGCCGGGTCCCTTGGGCAATCCCTTGACCAATCCCTTTCCCTTAACCAATCCCTTGGGCTGGAACGGGTCATGCCGGGGTGTTTCAAGCCGCGGGGGCGCTGCGCGAGACCACCCAGTCCCGCAGCCACGACCCCACCGCACAGCCGCAAAGATAGAGCCCAAACATGATCAGTCCGAGGTCGAGCCAGTAGCCAAACCGGCCCGGGACCACGCGCGAAAGCGCGGCCGCGACCAGCACGACCGCCATCGCCGCCAGCCACCGCTTCCAGGTTTTCGATACGCCCTCGCCGTGCTGAACGATGGAAATCCAGCCCATCGCCAGGCCAAGCAGCAAAGATCCCAGCAGCCAGCCCCAGAAAAACGTCGTCAGATAGGCCATCCTTACCTCACCACGAAATCGATGCGGCGGTTCTGCGCCTTGCCCTGGTCGGTATCATTGCCGGCGATCGGCTGTGTGCTGCCATAGCCGACCGACGTGAAACGGTTCGCCGGCAGTCCGGCCTTGACCAGATAATCGGTGACCGCCTGGGCGCGCTTCTCCGAGAGCGCCTGATTGGTGGGTTCCTCGCCGTCGGAATCGGTATGTCCGACGACCTCGATATTGGCGTTCGGGCAGCGCATTGCGGTCTCGATCAGGCGGTCGAGCAGCCCGGCGGAGTCAGCCACGATGTCGGCCTTCCCGGATTCGAACCGGATCCTGGCCTTGCCGAGCAGATCGGTAAACAGCTGCTGGCAGACCGTTGGGTCGACCGGCGCCGCGGTCGGTTTGACCGAGATTTCAGGCTTGAATTGCCAGCCCTGCGGAAACTCCTTGCCGAGGCCGGCTCGGATCTGGGTCGCGGCCGCCTCGTAAAGCGCATCGCCCGACAGTTTCACCTCGCGGTCGCTGACCACCAGCGTCCCGGTCGACAACCGCGACAGCGCGCCGAGCGCCGGCACCACGGCGGCGGCAAATCCTGATGGCGCACCGATACTCGCCTTCAGGTTGTCGACGACTTTCTCGCTGAAGAATTTGCGGCCCGCCGCCGCCACCAGCGCCGCATGGGCGTTGTTGTCGGGCACATAGCCGGTCAGCGTCAGCGTCACCGCGACCGGATCCTTGTAGGCCTGGAAGATGTAGGGCGGCGCCTTGACCTCGTTGGCCGCGACCGAATAGCCCTCGGGCAGATTCTTCAACGCGGCGGCGATGGCTTCGCGGCCGCCAAGTTCACGCGCCATCCCTGACAGCGTAACCTTGTTGTCCGACAGCGTGATCTTTCCTTCCTTCAGTTTTGCGATCTGGTCGAGCAACAGCAGCGCGGCAGCGTCGAAGCGCTGCGGCGCGCCGCGCGCCAGGTTCATGCGGTCGGAGACTTCGACGCCACCGAGCATCGCGCGCGCGGCTTCCATCAGCTTGCTCTTGCTCGAAGGCAGCGGCGAACTGCCGCCCAGCGTCACCCGGACGACGTCGCGTTCAGCCGACCACACGAACGGCTTGGCTTCGGGAACGAGGCGGGTTTCATCGTTGACCAGCCGCACGCCCGGCACCGCTTCCACCGACGCAACGGCGCTCATCCGGCCCTCTTCCGAGAAGGCCTCGGCTGCAAACGTCACGTCGCGGCCCGCAACCACTATTCGCCTTTTGTCGAGGACGGTATCTTTCAGCGCTGTGGTAGAACGCTGCGCCAGGTCGGCTTCCAGCGGCACGGTGCTTGTCCAGGCGGCGAAACCCCAAAGGATGACGAGCGGAATCACACCCGGCCACCATTTGCCACTCCACCTGAAAAGTCCGTGCATTCGAGTTCCTAAGGGTCCGGAAACAGAGAGAAAACAAACCCTTGCGGGGCTGTCAAACCCGAAATAACACAGAAGCGTCGGGGTGCGGATATTTGCCCAGCTAACCGTTTCTTCAACGGTCTGCCGCTAAGTTAGAAACATAATGAAACAGGCGGCAAGTCCTGATGAAAATGCTCCGCAACACCGTTATCCGCGCCGGACTGGAGGCGCTTTACTTCTCGGGCGCGCATTATTTGCTGCGACCAATCTTCGCAGGTGTCGGCGCAATTTTCATGCTGCATCATGTGCGCCCGCGCCGCGACGTGGAATTCCAGCCTAATTATCATCTCGAGGTCGAACCCGAATTCCTGCGCGCGGTGCTCGCGCATCTGCAGTCCCTCAACGTCGACCTGGTCACCATGGACGAGGCGCATGCGCGGCTCTCCCAGGGCAATTTCGCGCGGCGCTTTGCCTGCTTCACCTTTGACGACGGTTATCGCGACAACCGCGATTTCGCGTTGCCCGTGATGCGTGAATTCGACGCACCCATGACGGTCTACGTCACCAGCGATTTCGCCGAAGGCACCGGCCGGTTGTGGTGGGTTGCAATGGAGCTGGCGCTCGCCAAGGCTTCCTCGATCGAGGTGCCGATCGGCGGCGTGGTTACCCGTCTCGATGCCTCGACGCCGGCGGCCAAGCAGGTCGCCTTCGACCGGCTGCACGAGTGGCTGCGCAGCCTGCCGGGCGAGCTCGACGTACAACGCGAAATCTCCGCGCTCTGCACGCGCTATGATGTGGACGAGACGAAGATCGCCCGCGACCTCTGCATGTCTTGGGACGAGTTGAAGGCGTTTGCAGACGAACCGCTCGTGACCATCGGCGCGCATACAATCACGCATTGCAACCTGGCGAAGCAGACCGAGGCGACCGCCAGTTTCGAAATCGCCACCAGCCGGATGCGGATCGAGGCGGCGCTGCAACGTCCGGTGCTGCATCTTGCCTATCCCTATGGCGACAAGATCGCCGCCGGGCAGCGGGAGTTCACACTCGCCAAGGCGGCCGGCTTCAAGACCGCGGTGACGACCCGGCCGGGCATGATCTTCCCGGAAAGCGCCGGTCATTTGACCGCGCTGCAGCGGGTCTCGCTCAACGGCAATTACCAGGACGAGCGCATCATCCCCGTGCTGACCTCCGGCGCCGCCACCGCGATGTGGAACGGTTTTCGGCGCATCGACGCGGCGTAGTTGTCGTCATTGACGCCTCACTTCCCTTCTCCCCTTGTGGGAGAAGGTGGCGCGAAGCGCCGGATGAGGGGCCTCCATCCTCCTCGAAATCTCACCGTGTAGAGAGAACCCCTCACCCGTCTTCGCTTCGCGAAGCCACCCTCTCCCACAAGGGGAGAGGGGAAGAGTTGACTCGGTCTCCTCTCGCGCTCAAAACCGCCGGCAAGAGCAATGGAGGAACGCATGTTCAAGGATCTGTTTTCGCTCAAGGGCCGCGTCGCGCTGGTGACGGGTGGATCGCGCGGGATTGGCAAGATGATCGCGGCCGGGTTTCTCGCGCAGGGAGCGGCGAAGGTCTACATCACCGCGCGCAAGGCCGGTCCCTGCGAAGCGACCGCAAAAGAGCTCACGGCGGCGTATGACGGCGAGTGCATCGCGTTGCCGATCGATATTTCGACGGTCGAAGGTTGCGACAGGCTCGCCGCCGAGATGATCAAGCTCGAGCCGAAGCTCGATATCCTCGTCAACAATGCGGGCGCCGCCTGGGGCGCGGAGTTCGACGAATTTCCGGAGAGCGGCTGGGACAAGGTCATGGACCTCAACGTCAAGTCACTGTTCTTCCTGACCAAGGCGCTGGCGAAACCGCTGCGCGCGGCCGCATCGCATGAACGGCCCGCCAAGGTCATCAACATCGCCTCGGTCGACGGCATCTTCGTCAACCCGACGGAGACCTATTCCTACGCCGCGAGCAAGGCCGCGGTGATCCATCTGACGCGGCGCATGGCGACCAAACTGGTCAAGGACAACATCAACGTCACCGCGATCGCGCCGGGCGCCTTCAAGTCGGACATGAACAAGGCCGCACGCGATCACTCGGATGAAGTCGCAAAACGCATTCCGGCCAAACGCATCGGCACCGATGAGGATATGGCCGGGATTGCGATCTATCTCGCCTCGCGCGCCGGCGATTATGTGATCGGCAACACCATCGCGGTTGATGGCGGCGTGGTGTACGCGAATGCGGGACTGGAGATTGCGGGGTAGAGGGCGCGATCCATCGCGGCAGGTGACAGCGGGGATCAAGTGAGGCAGCCGAGAATTTCTCCGTTCCCTCCCCCCTTGCGGGGGAGGGTCAGGGAGAGGGGTGCCACACGACGTGCTCTCTCGGCTTGCGTGTCGACGTGATGAACCGATGTTCGCAGAGGGGTCTCTTCTTTCAAACACCTTTTGTGGGGCTACCCCTCTCCCCAACCCTCCCCCGCAAGGGGGGAGGGAGCCCGTCGAGCGGGGCTCCCTAACAACTCACGTCTCGATTTTCACGTACTCGAAATCGCCGGGCTTGTTGTCGATGCCGACCTTGGGCGGCGAGATCCAGGAGGCGTAGGTGCCGGCTTCGGTGACCGGGGTCATCAGCGAAGCGATGAAGTCGCCATCGTCCGATGACGGCAGCCAATCGTTCTTGCGCGCGTTCCAGGTGGCGGCGTCGATCAACACGCCCTCCGGGGTCGCGTTGATGTCCTTGAACTCGCCGATATGGCGGTGGAAGGCGACGTCGGGCAGCGTCAGCTTGTACTGGTAGCCGGCGAGCGAGATGATCTTGTTCCAGCGCAGCATGCCCTTGGCGCAATCCTGCGTGTAGTCGTCGCGCAAGCGCATGTTGAGCGCGGTCAGCGCCGGCTCGTCGACGCGCTTGATCACGCCATCGACCAGCTTCAGCACCGGGTAGGTCGCGTTCTTCAGCTGATGGTCGTCGTCGATCTGGGTTTCCTTGTAGCGGCCCTTGATGCCGGCGTTGAAGGCGTTCGCCGCGTTGGTCGAGACTTCGGAGCCGAACAGATCCAGCGACAGCGAATAATGCAGATGCAGCTTCTTCTGGATGGTCGGCAGATCGATCACGCCGAGCGCGCGGACTTTTGCGATATCGGTGGGATCGGTGATGCCGGCCGCCTTCATCGCCTCGCAGGTGCGCTGCACGACGCGGCTGATGCCGGTCTCGCCGACGAACATGTGATGCGCCTCTTCGGTCAGCATGAAGCGGCAGGTGCGCGACAAGGGATCGAAGCCGGACTGCGCCAGCGAGTGCAGCTGCATCTTGCCGTCGCGGTCGGTGAAGTAGGTGAACATGAAGAACGACAGCCAGTCGGGCGTCGCCTCGTTGAAGGCGCCGAGCATGCGCGGGCTATCCGCGTCGCCGGAGCGGCGGCGCAACAAATCATCGGCCTCTTCGCGGCCGTCGCGGCCGAAATACTTCTGCAAGAGATAGACCATCGCCCAGAGATGGCGGCCTTCCTCGACATTGACCTGGAACAGGTTGCGCAGGTCGTAGAGCGAGGGCGCGGTCTTGCCGAGATGGCGCTGCTGTTCGACCGAGGCCGGCTCGGTGTCGCCCTGGATCACGATCAGGCGGCGCAGCGTGGCGCGATGTTCGCCCGGGACTTCCTGCCAGGCCGGCTTGCCGAAGTTCTCGCCGAACGGAATGACGCGATTTTCCTCCTGGGGAGCAAGGAGAATGCCCCAGCGATATTCCGGCATCTTGACGTAATCGAACTTGGCCCAGCCGCGCGGATCGACCGAATAGGCGGTGCGCAGGTAGACCAGCGACTGCTGGAAGCCTTCCGGCCCCATGTCGCCCCACCAATCCATGTAGCCGGGATGCCAGCCTTCGAGCGCCTTGAGCACCTGGCGATCTTCACTGAGATTCACATTGTTGGGAATCTTGGTTGAGTAGTCGACGTTCATGAAGTTCATGGCGTGCTCCTTGCTCGCTCTCGTGTCCCGGACGCGGTGCGACGCGAAGCGGTGCGCCGCAGAGCCGGGACCATTTCAGTAACGGTCCGTGTGGGTCCCGGTTCTGCAGCGCGTCACAAGCGTGCCGCGCAGCGCCCGGGACACGAAATCTAAACCCGCGTCATATCGAACTGCGCCTTCTGGCCGGTGCCGTAGCGGCGCAGCGCGCCGTCTTCGCCGACGGCGTTGGGGCGCTGGAAGATCCAGTTCTGCCACGCGGTGAGGCGCGAGAAGATCTTCGATTCCATGGTCTCGGGTCCGACGAAGCGCAAATTGGCTTCCATGCCGGTGAGGCCGTCGGGCGAGAAGGAGGTGCGCTCCTCCAGGAACACCCGCACCTCGTCGTCCCAGTCGATATCGTCGAGCGCGAAGGTGACGAGGCCGAGCTCTTCGGCCGCCTCGGCATCGAGCGTGGTGCCGATAGTCGCCTCGGCGCGCTCGAGATCGGACGGATCGGCCTGGAAGCGCGACTGCAGCCGCGTCAGGCCGTGGCTCATCGGATACGGCCCGAAATTCATCGCGGTCAGTTCGATGGTCGGCGGGGCGCGGTTGTCGCCCTGCTTCTGGCCGATCAGCATGTAGGAACGGTCGGCGGCGAACACGAGTTCGGCCAGCGTGCCGACGAAGCAGGAGCCGGGCTCGACCAGCGTCACCAGCGTGCGCGAGGTGACGTCGATGCGCTTGAGCACCCGCTTCCAGTATTGCCTGATCTCGTTGACCAGCCAGTGTGCCTTGTTGGCTTCGAGGAACGCGTCGCAGGCGACGACGCCGGCGCGGTCGCCATGCGACTTGAACAGCAGCATCGCGGTCTCGAGCTCGTTGATGCGCAGATGCAGGATCGCATCATCGAGCTCGCGCGCGACCTGCAGTGGCCAGAACGACGCGCCTTGCGCGATCAGGCCGTCGATATCGGCGGGCGGGGCTTCTTCCGGCGCCTTGATCGAGATGGTGGCGATGCGCTGGGCGCGGTCGATATCGACGCTGACAAAGCCGTAGCGGATGCCGGCCTCGTTGATGGTGCGCTGGAGCGGCGTCAGCGCGAGACCCTTGCCATTGCCGTTGCGCTTCGAGAGGGCGGCGAATTCCTTGGCGCGGTCGGCGACCTTGGCCTCCAGCTTGCTGTTCGGCACGATTTCGTCGACCAGGCGCCATTCCACGGCGCGCTTGCCCTTGATGCCTTCCTCGATGGTGCAGAAATAATCGGCGTGATCGCGGCGCACCTTGCGCTTGTCGACCACGCGCGTCAGGCCGCCGGTGCCCGGCAGCACGGCGAGCAGCGGCACTTCCGGCAGCGACACCGCCGCCGAGCCGTCGTCGGCGAGCATGATGTGATCGGTCGCCAGCGCCAGTTCATAGCCGCCGCCGGCCGCGGTGCCGTTGACGACGCTGATGAAGCGCTGCCCGGAATTCTCGGAAGAGTCTTCCAGACCGTTGCGGGTCTCGTTGGTGAATTTGCAGAAATTGACTTTGTGGGCGTGGGTGGCGCCCGCCAGCATGCGGATATTGGCGCCGGCGCAGAACACGCGGTTCTTGCCCGAGCGCATCACCACGACTTTTACCTCCGGGTGCTCGAAGCGCAGCCTTTGCACGGCATCGGCGAGCTCGATATCGACGCCGAGGTCGTAGGAATTGAGTTTTAACTGATAGCCTTCGAACAGGCCGGCATTCTCGTCGACGTCCATGGTCAGCGTCGCGACGGCACCATCGACATCGAGCTTCCAATGCCGGTAGCGCGACGGATCAGTCTGGAAATCGATGTATTTTGCACCGCCTGCGAGGACGCGATTTTCGCCAGCCATTGGGCCACCCTGACGCTTTTGTTAGCCTTACCTTACATGCACAATAATGCATGTTTTTGGTCCAGTCTAGTCCAAAACTTCGAAACATGCATTTTGTTTCATGTTCGGCTGACAGAGCCAAAGGCCACCCAATCGGCCTTGGCAAGCTGGGGCCGCCCTAGTTTGACCTTGACGAGTTCGGCCAGGGCCAAAACCGGAAAACCGTCGGCGAACCCGTCGCCGCCGGCGTTGCGCAGGCCGAGCGCCTTGAGGTCGGCGAGCGCTTCCCCAAGCAGCCTTGCTGCGGCGTGCGGCTTTTGCATGCGCAGGCGCAAATTCGCGGTCGCGATCTGGATGCAGGCGCGCAGCAGGATTCGCTCGCGGCCGCCTTGCGGTGCGGCCGCCCACACCGCCTCAAGGATCTCCTGCGACTCCCAGAAATAACCGTGGTCGTTGAGCCGCAGCGCCGGATGCCGCGCCGGCACGTGGCCACCGAACCGCGACGGCACCAGCGCGGTGACCTGCGCCAGCGTTTCGTAATCGGCGTCGGCTTCAACGGTCTCGCCCGGCACATAGGCCCATCGCGGCAGCGGAAGGTTGCCCGTGGCCAGAGGCAGCGTGGTCATCGGGGCATGACCCGACGACCGACAATCCCAAACAGTGCATGGAAAATAGTTTACGCGGCCCGTCCCTGCGAGCCGTCAACACGCAACACCGCGTTTGCGAATTCCTGGACCGCATCCAGCGTCGCCCCTGGCGCCTCCCGATGCGGCTGGTGTCCCGCCCCCGGGATCACGGTCACATCGACGGGACAATAGCACTCTTCCTGGGCGATCTCGATCTGGCGCATTGTCCCATACTCGTCATCCCGACCCTGCAGGATCGCGACCGGCACGCGGATATAGGCGAGGTATTCGGAAATGTCCCAATTGCGGAAGGCCGGATCGAGCCAGGCGCCGTTCCAGCCATAGAAGGCGTTGTCGACATCCTTGTGCCAGCGCGCCAGCTTTGCCTTCAGGTCGGAGGTCTCATAGGCGGCCTTGATGTTGGCGATCGAGCTCACCGAGATGTCCTCGACGATGAAATGCGGCGCGATCATCACGACGCCTTCAACGCGGTGATCCTGATGCGCACCCGTATAGATCGCCGCGATCGAGGCGCCATCGGAATGGCCGACGAGCAGCCCGCGGCGAAAGCCGATTTGATCGAGCAGCTTTGGCAACACGTCGAGCGCTTCGCTGTGCATGTAGTCGACGGCACGCGGCAGTTTCACCGGCGTCGACGCGCCATAGCCCGCGCGCGAGTAAACAAACACACCGGCGCCGGTGGCGGCCTGAAGTTTGTCCGGAAAATCGCCCCACAGGCCGGCCGAGCCGAGGCCTTCATGCAGCATCACGATGGTCGGCGCGTCCTGAGGCGACGGACCGATCATGCGGTATTCGAGATTGGCGGCGCCGATGGTGAGGAAGCCGGTGGGGGAGAGGGTTGTCATGATATGATCCAGAGGTCGCAGTCCTAGTGGGGTGTCGTCCCGGCGAACGCCGGGACCCATAACCACCGGCTTTCGTTGTGTTAGACGGTCTCGCACACCGCCCGTAGACGATAGGCCGCGGCGTATGGGTCCCGGCGTTCGCCGGGACGACGCGTTGAGGTTATGCTCCATCCCGCAACTTGAACCGCTGGATTTTTCCCGTCGCCGTCTTCGGCAAACTGTCGACCACATCGATCCAGCGCGGATATTTCCACGGCCCGATCTTCTGCTTGACGTGCTCCTTCAGCGCATCATGCAGGCCGTCGGTTTTGGTTTCGGCGCGCAGCACCACGAAGGCTTTGGGCTTCAGCAGACCTTCCGGATCGGCCTCGGGCACCACGGCGGCTTCCAGCACCGCGGGATGGGTGATCAGCGCGCTCTCGACTTCGAACGGCGACACCCAGATGCCGGACACCTTGAACATATCGTCACTGCGGCCGCAGAACGTATAGCGGCCGTCGGCGTCGCGGATGTATTTGTCGCCGGTGCGGGTCCAGTGGCCTTCAAACGTTTGCCGGCTCTTGCTGCGCTGGTTCCAGTAGCCCTCGCCGGCCGAGGGCGCATCGACCAGCAATTCGCCGACCTCGCCATCGGGCACGTCGGCGCCTGCTTCATTGACGAGCCGCACGCGGTAGCCCGGCACGGGGCGACCGGACGAGCCGTATTTGATGTCCCCGGGCGCGTTGGAAAGAAAGATGTGCAACAGTTCGGTGGAGCCGACGCCGTCGAGAATGTCGACGCCAAACCGCGCCTTCCAGGCATTGCCGACCGATTCCGGCAGCGCTTCGCCCGCCGAGGTGCAGACGCGAAGCCGCTGGCCGGCGGACGTGTCCTTCAGCGTCTCGTCATTGAGCATGGCCGCGAACAATGTCGGCACGCCGAAGAAGATGCTGGGGTTGTATTTGTTCATCAGCGCGAACATCGCCGCCGGCGTCGGACGATCGGAATTCAGCACCGTTGACGCGCCGACCGACATCGGAAAGGTCAGCGCGTTGCCGAGGCCGTAGGCAAAAAACAGCTTTGCCGCCGACAGGCCGACGTCGTCCTCGCGAATGCCGAGCACCTGGCTGGCGTAGGTTTCCGCCGTCGCCTGCAGATTGGAATGCAGGTGGCGCACGCCCTTGGGCATGCCGGTGGAGCCCGACGAATAGAGCCAGAATGCAGGCTCGTCAGGATGCGTCGCCGCGGTCGCAAACGTGTCGCTTTCGCGCGACAGTTCGTCCGAGAGCTTCTTGTGGCCGTGCGCATCCTTGCCGGACACGATCACATGTTCGAGGTCCGGCATCCGCCCGACCATGTCTTTCACGACCGGCAGCAGCGCTTCGGACACAAACAGCACGCGCGCGCGGCAATCCGCCAGCACATAGGCATATTGATCCGCTGTCAGCAGCGTGTTGAGCGGCACCGGCACGATGCCGGCGCGGATCGCGCCGAGGAACACTGAGGGAAAATCGACGGTGTCGAGCATGATCATCGCGACGCGCTCTTCGCGGCGGACGCCAAACCGGCGCAGCATGTTGGCGACGCGACGGCTTTGCCGCTGCAGATCGCCATAGGTGAGTTCGGAAACCGTATCGGTGAAGGCGAGCTTGGCGCCGCGGCCGTCGTCGACATTGCGATCAAGCAGCCAGGTCACCGCATTGTAGGAACCGGACGTGCCGCTCAAGACGCTTCTCCCAGATTTTAAGAATTATAATTCATATAAAGACCACCGGGCGCGCTTGCTGTCAATCCTCATCGGCATTATGTTTCCGAAACGCGCTGATTTGCAGCCAGGGCGAGCTAAGGGCTACTTCAGGGAAATGTCCGAAACCAGCGATCCCGAAACCGGCTTTCTTGAGCAGCTCGGCCAGCGCGTGCGCACCATGCGGGCGTTGCGCGGCATGTCGCGAAAAGTGCTCGCGAAAGTTTCCGGCATTTCCGAACGCTATATCGCCCAACTCGAAAGCGGCAAGGGCAACGTCTCGATCGTGCTGCTGCGCCGGGTGTCGAACGCGATGGGCGCGCATCTGGAAGATCTCATTCCTTCCACCGAACCTGTGCCGGACTGGGCTGTCATTCGCGACCTCGTGCGCAAGGCGACATCCGCGCAGATCGCGCAGGCCAAGGATGTGCTCGCGGGCGGGAGTACTGCGGCGCATCGCAAGATGTCGTTCTCGGGTATCGCGCTGATCGGCCTGCGCGGCGCCGGCAAATCGACGCTCGGCAAGATGCTGGCGAAGAAAATCGGCTGGAGCTTTGTCGAACTCAACAAGGAGATCGAGGCGCAGAACGGATTGTCCGTCGCCGAGATCATCGCGCTCTACGGCCAGGAAGGCTTTCGGCGCATGGAGCAGGCAGCCCTCGGGCAATTGCTGGCGCGCAAGGAATTGATGGTGCTAGCGACCGGCGGCGGCATCGTCTCCGAACCGCTGACGTTCGACCTGATCCTGTCGTCGTTCTACACGATCTGGCTGAAGGCCAAGCCCGAAGAACACATGGCGCGCGTGCGCGGCCAGGGCGACCTGCGCCCGATGGCGGACGATCGCTCCGCGATGGCCGAACTGCGCACCATATTGGTCAGCCGCGAACCGCTCTACGCCCGCGCGTCGGCCGTAGTGGATACCGCGGGGCTGAACGTCAACGACGCCGCGTCGCGGCTGGTCGATGCGGTGGCGCCAGTGCTGCATGATGAAGCGCGGATGTTCGCGCGGGGCTGAGCGGGCGCGGTGTCTTCGCGCACCGCTCGCGAAACAACGTCACCATTAACCACGGCCGCGGTTAACCACCGCAACGGTTCCTTGCGGAAACACACCCTTTAATAGTGTTACCAAAGCGTTAAACGCAGGAATACAGATCATGTCAGAGCGCCGCAAACTGCCGAGAAACCGCGTCTATTACGGTGGGAGGGTCACGTTCAACGCGCGCTCTTCGACGCTCGCCTGCGTCGTGCGCAACTTCAGCCAGTTCGGAGCCAGAATCGAATTTGAAAATTCCGCGCTCGTGCCCGACGAGGTGGATTTCGAGATCGAACGCAAGGGAATCTCCTGCCTGGCGCGCCTCGTCTGGCGCGATCGTTTCGCGGCAGGCCTGGTGTTTTCAGGCGCAAGCGAGACGGGAGGCGTCGTTGAGCTTAACTGGGCGCGCAAGCTGCGCGCCAGCGAACGCGCGAACCGGCAACTGCGGTCGCGCCTCGATCAGCTGCGATCCGAACACTGATGCGATCCACTCAGCCGCCAGCCAGGATGAAATCGCATGAGTACCCTTGAAGACGACGCTTCCATCCGCGTCGCCGCGAAGATGCCGAGGAGCCGGCGGCGCCCGCTTCGCGCGATACTGGCGGTGCTGACGGCGCAGTACACGATCGTCGCGATCGTCGTCAGCCTGTCGGTTGCGGGCACGCTTCGCTATCTGGTGACACCGCAGATCGTCGCCAAGTTCGAAATGATCGCCGCCGCGCTCAGGCGGATTTAGTATCCCGTCAGATATCGGCAATACGGCAGACTTCTTCGTGAAACACGAGGTAGCGCTTCGGCGCGATCAGATGCGGCGTGTTCTCGCGCCACCATGCGGCGGCCTCGGGACTAGCTTTGGCGAGAATGCCGACGGCAGGCACCGCTTCCACCGCATAGCCGGCGATCAGCTCTGCTTGCCCGCGAAACACGGCCGCCCATTGCGCCGGCCATGAATGCGGCCGCGACAGAACCCCAAAGGCGAGAAGCTTTCGATGCGCCGCATAGCGCATGACCGGCAAATCGAGGCCGACCCATTTCTGGCGTACCCATAGCGGGGCTTCGCCGGGGGGAACGGCGACGATACGGACAGCCCAATCGGGATTGCTCATTCGATCTCTCGCGGCATCTGCATCGACTTCGTGCATGCCGGAGGGAATTGCGTTCATGACACGGGAGCGAAAATTTGGGCGCTGGATCGTAGGATGGGTTGAGCTCTTCGCGAAACCCATCATCATCTCGATCGACAACCGATGGGTTTCGCAAGGGCTCAACCCATCCTACGCAGCTACGTTCACAGCAGCATGGATTTGACCGATTCCGCGCCCTCCCGCAGCAGTGGCAGGAATCGCTCGATCATCTCGGCCATCGAGACGCGGTCGACATGCGCGCCCATGTTGATGGCGCCGACGATCACGTCGTCGTAGCGGCGCACGGGGACCGAGATCGAACGGAAATGCGGCTCGGCCTCACGATCGACCAGCGAATAGCCCTGTTCGCGATCGGCGCGCACGCAAGCCAGCAATCGTTTTGGATCGGTCACCGTGTGCGGCGTCATCGGCTCGCGCCGCATCGCCGCGAGCCGCGCCGTGAGATCGCCATCGTCGAACTGGCCGAGCATGACGCGGCCGACCGAGGTGCAGAACGCCGGCAGGCGATAGCCGATGTCGAGGCCGGCGGAGAACACCCGCGTCGGACTGCCGCGCGCGATGAAAACGACCTCGTCGCCGTCGAGCACCGCAAGCGAGCTTATTTCCTGCGCGGCCAGCGCGATCCGGTCGAGCACCGGTTGCAGCACCGTGACCACCTGGCTCGATTGCAGATAGGAGGCGGCGAGCGTCAGCACGCGCGGCGTCAGCGTGAACAGCTTGCCGTCTGAGGTGACGAAGCCGCCGTGCTCGAGCGTGAACAGGATGCGGCGGGCGGTGGCGCGCGGCAGATCGGCGGCGCGCGCCAGATCGCTCAAGGTCGCGGGGCCGCCGATCGTGCCGAACGCCTGGAGCAGGCGGATGCCGCGGTCGAGACTCTCGACGAAATCGGTGGCGCGTTCGTCGCCTTCGGCGCGTTTCAGCTTTGGCATTGGCTCTTCCGGTTGGAAGCGTTCAAAATTGTGCTTGCCGTCCTTTCCAGTCATGGCATAATTCGCCCATTCGTTCAATAGGCGAACAAACTGCCTCCGACGAAAGGGCTGAACGCCATGATGAGCCAGGAAGCGAACGACCTGATCACGCGCACCGGGGCAAAAGACCCCTGCGGGAAACTGATGCGGATGTACTGGCAGCCGGCGGCACTGGTCGACGAGCTGCAGGGCCCGCGGCCGGTCAAAGCCGTCAAGCTGCTCGGCGAGAACCTCGTGCTGTTCCGCGACGAGAACGGAAGCTTTGGCCTGATCGACCGCCATTGCGCGCATCGCGGCGCCGATCTCGCGTTCGGCCGGCTCGAACATGGCGGCCTGCGCTGCGCGTTCCATGGCTGGCTGTTCGACACGTCGGGCCAGTGCATCGAGACGCCGGCGGAGCCGAAGGGCTCGAACCTGTGCAAGGGCATCAAGCAGCGCTCCTACCCCGTGATCGAGAAGAGCGGCATCCTCTGGGCTTATCTCGGCGAAGGCGAGCCGCCGGCGTTTCCTGAGATCGACTGCTTCATCGCGCCCGACAGCCATACGTTTGCGTTCAAGGGCCACATCAACTGCAACTGGCTGCAGGCGCTCGAAGTCGGCATCGATCCGGCGCACGCCTCGTTCCTGCATCGCTTCTTCGAGGACGAGGATACTTCCGCCAGTTACGGCAAGCAGTTCCGCGGCGCGTCCGCCGGCTCAGACATGCCGATGACGAAAATCCTGCGCGAATACGACAATCCGATCATCAATGTCGAGCACACCGAATACGGCCTGCGGCTGATCGCGCTGCGCGAGATCGACGAAGAGCGCACCCATGTGCGCGTCACCAATCAATTATTCCCGCACGGCTTCGTGATTCCGATGAGCACGGAGATGACGATCACGCAGTGGCATGTGCCTGTCGATGACGAGAATTGCTACTGGTACGCGATCTTCACCTCCTACACGGCGCCGGTCGACAAGAAGAAAATGCGCGACCAGCGCCTCGAACTCTATGAACTGCCCGACTACAAATCGCGCAAGAACAAGTCGAACGATTACGGGTTCGATCCGCACGAGCAGGCGACCGAGACCTATACCGGCATGGGCGCCGACATCAATGTGCACGACCAGTGGGCGGTGGAGTCGATGGGCGCGATCCAGGACCGCACCAACGAACATCTCGGCACCTCGGACAAGGCGATCGTGCAATATCGCCGCCTGCTGCGCCAGGAGATCGAAAAGGTTTCCGGCGGCGAGAAACCGTTCATGTTCCTCGACGCGTCCCGCGCGCGCAGCATCCAGGGCCCTGCCACCATGGACGGCATCGGGCCGACGCGGGGCTGGGAAATCTACTGGATGGAAGTCGACGTCAAACGCCGCCGCGGCGCGCCGTGGGCGGCGCCGGTGCCGGGGGAGATATCCGACAAGATCCGGCATTTGACGGCGGCCGAGTGATGGGGTCGAGGATGCCAGCTACCGTCATTGCCTGCGACAAACGCGAAGCGTTTGCGCAAGGGAGCGTAGCGACGAAGCAATCCATCCATCCGTTATTCCGCCCGATGGATTGCTTCGCTTCGCTCGCAATGACGACGAGACAGGGAGCGGCGCATTGAGCTTTGTCGAGCGTCACGGCCTGTGGTCGGCGGAGCAGAAGGAGGCGGCTAGCCGCCTGCGCCGCATCGTCGAAGAACAAAAACTCGAAGTCATCCGGCTCTCGTTCCCGGACCAGCACGGCATTTTGCGTGGCAAGACGCTGGTCGCGAGCGAGGCGCTGGCCTCGCTCGAGAGCGGCTGCTCGATCACCACGACCATGCTCGCCAAGGACACCTCGCACCGCACGGTGTTTCCGGTGTTCACGTCCGGCGGCGGGTTTGGCATGCGCGAAATGGAAGGTGCTGCCGACGTCTTGATGGTCGCGGATCCCACCACGTTCCGCGTGCTGCCATGGGCGCCGACGACAGGCTGGCTGCTGTGTGACCTCTATTTCAACGACGGCCGCCCCGTGCCGTTCGCGACGCGAAACCTCTATCGCGGCGTGCTCGATCAACTCGGCCAGCGCGGCTACGATTTTGTCGCGGGCCTCGAAGTCGAGTTTCACATCTTCAAGCTCGAAGACGCGCGCATGGCGCCGGAGGATGCCGGGCAGCCGGGACAGCCGCCTTCGGTGAGCCTGCTGTCGCACGGCTATCAATACCTGACCGAGCAGCGCTACGACCAGATGGAGCCGGTGCTGGAAATCATCCGGCGCGACGTGCTGGCGCTCGGCTTGCCGCTACGCTCGGTCGAGGTCGAGTTCGGCCCGAGCCAGTGCGAATTCACCTTTGCGCCGACCAGGGGGCTGACGCCCGCCGACAACATGGTACTGTTTCGCAGCGCCGTAAAACAGGTTGCCCGGCGCCACGGCTATCACGCCACCTTCATGTGCCGGCCCAAACTGCCGAACGTGTTCGCGTCCGGCTGGCACCTGCATCAATCGATCGTGTCGCGCGCCAGCGGCGAGAACGCGTTCATGACCAAGAACGATGGCGAAGTTCTCAGCCCCTTTGCGCGCAGCTATCTCGCGGGACTGCTGACACATGCCCGCGCCTCCGCCGTATTCACGACGCCGACCATCAACGGCTACAAGCGCTACCGCACCTATTCGCTGGCGCCGGATCGCGCGATCTGGGGCCGCGACAACCGCGGCGTCATGATCCGCGTGCTCGGCGGCCCCAATGATGCCGCAACGCGCCTCGAAAACCGCATCGGCGAGCCCGCCGCCAATCCCTATCTCTACATGGCCTCGCAGATTCTCTCGGGGCTCGACGGCGTCGACCGCAAGCTCGATCCCGGACCCTCCGCCGACACGCCCTATGAGACCAAGGCGGCGCTGCTGCCGAAAACGCTGCGTGAAGCTGTGACCGCGCTCAATGATGATCCGTTTTTTCGCGGGGCGTTCGGCCAGGAATTCGTCGACTATTACGTCCACATCAAGAACGCCGAGATCGAACGCTTCCAGGCCGAAGTGTCGGAGTGGGAACATCGCGAATATTTCGAGATGTTTTGACATTCTTCGTCGTCCCGGCCTTGAGCCGGGACCCATAACCACAAATATTTGTGGTTGCGAGAGGTCGTCGAACAGCGCGCTCGATGGATCACGCGGTATGGGTCCCGGCCTTCGCCGGGACGACAGAAATACAGCTCAAAATTCTCAAACTCATTCGATCACTTCATCGGCCCGGGCAAGCAGACCTGCTGGTACGGTCAAGCCGATCGCCCTTGCGGTCTTGAGATTGATGACAAGCTCGAACTTGACCGCCTGCTCGACAGGAATGTTCGCCGGCTTTTCGCCCCGCAGGACCTTGTGCACGAACGTCGCGGCGCGCTTGAACAGCACCGGCCCGTCCGAACCATAGGACATCAGGCCGCCGGTCTCGGCAAAGCCACGGATAATGGTTGCAGCCGGCAGGCGATGTGCAAGGGCGAGCTCGACCATGCGTTTGGTCGGCAGGCTGGCCTGAAAGACGACCGCGCCGGCCTTTTCCTTCACCGCCGTTGCAAAGGCCGCTTCCAGTTCTTCCGGGCCACGAACCGTGATGACGGGAGCGATTTCGCTTGATGTACCGGCGCCGGCGCGCTGGGCTTGTTCGAGAAAGGATTTTGCAAATACCGGATCGGCGGCATTGGCAATCAGCGCGACCCGCCGTGTCGATGGCAGCATGTCGCGGAACAGCTCGACACATTTGCCATGGGTTTCCGCGCCCATCTGCGATAGGCCGGTGATGTTTGCGCCAGGGTTGGCAAGACTCTGAACCAAACCGGTCCCAAGCGGATCGCCCGACAGAATGACGATAGGGATTTCGCGCGTCGCCTGCTTCGCTGCGAGGGCGCACGGCGTGAAGAGCGCCACGATGACATCGACTTTGAGCCGAACCAGTTCCGCCGCGAGTTCCGGCAGGCGGCTGAGTTGTCCTAGAACGAAACTCGCTAACGTAATGCTGTCCTTCGATGCGGCCGAGTTCGCGCAAACCTTCACGAAGTTCCTTTCCGAACGAAGGCACATCCGCATTACCGATGACGAGCACGCCGATCCGGCTTAGTTGCGCCTGCTGCGCTCGCACCGCGAACGGCCAAGCCGTCGCGCCGCCGACAAGCGCAATAAAATCCCGCCGCTTCATGTTGATTTCCCAACCCTGATGCCGCTTCGTAGCGGGCGGCCACACTTGACGGTACCATGACGGTCCGCGCACGGGAAAAGTTTTAGACGGTCCTGTCAATCACCGCCGATATTAAACCACGGCGTTTTGCTTGATGATCTCGCGGTAAAATGACGCACTCAGTTTCGGCGTGCGGCGCTGGGTGTTGAAATCGACGTGGTAGAGGCCGAAGCGTTTCTGGTAGCCGTCCATCCATTCGAAATTGTCGATCAGGCTCCACAGGAAGTAGCCGGCCACCGGGACGCCTTCCGCCGTCGCGCGCTGCAGATGGAACAGATAGTTGCGCAGATACATGACGCGGTCGACGTCATAGATGTTGCCGTCCGCGGCCGGCTGATCGGTCGACGACGTCCCGTTCTCGGTGATGTAGATCGACTTCACGCCCCAGATCTTCGCCGCGTGACGCGGCGCCCAGTATAGCGCCTCCGGACCGATCCTCAGCCAAGACGCATCCGTATGCGGGAACGATGCCGGAAACGGCGCCAGCATGTAGCCGCGAGAATTGTCCGCCGCCACGACGTAATGATCGGGCGTGTAGACATTCAGCCCGACGAAATCGATCGGCGATGAAATGATGCTGATATCATCGGCGGTGTGTTTCGGGGCGTCGGCGTGTGCCAGATAACTTTCCGTGAATTTTCCCTCGAGGATGGCGGTCAGGTAGCCGGCATTGAGCTCGCGCACCGCGATCTCGGCGGCGCGGATATTCGCCGGCGTCTCGATCGCGGGGATGCAGTTGACCATGTTCTCGGCGAGGCCGATTTTGGTTCCGGCCTTGGCGTAGGCCCGGATTGCCTGCACGGCAAGGCCGTGTCCGAGGGCGACATGGTGACGAACCTGGTTCTGTTCGCCTTGCGACAGTTTCAGGCCCGGCGCGTCGAGGCCAAGGCCATGGCCGAGATGAACCAGCCTCGAACATTCGTTGATCGTGAAAATGTGCTTGACGCGATCGCTCAGGCGCTCGCTGACATAGCCCGCGTAATCTGCAAACGCTTTCGAAGTATCGCGCGACATCCAGCCGCCGAAGCGGTCTTGCAGCGTCTGCGGCAAGTCCCAATGGTACAGCGTAGCAAACGGTTCGATGCCGTTGGCCAGCAGTTCGTCGAGAAGCCGATTGTAAAAATCGAGACCTTTCGGGTTGGGCGTGCCCGTTCCTTCCGGAAAAACGCGAGGCCACGCGATCGAGAAGCGATAGGTCTTCGTCCCCAGCGCCTTCATCAACTGGACGTCGTCCTTGTAGCGATGAAAGTGGTCATCAGCGACGTCGCCAGTGCTGTGATCGGCAATTTTTCCGGGCGTGTGCGCAAAACGATCCCAGATCGACGGCCCTCGACCGTCCTCGTTGACGGCCCCTTCGATCTGATAGGACGAGGTCGCGGTGCCCCATCGGAAATCAACCGGAAAGGCCGCAATGGATTTCTGGTCACTGGGTCTGCTTTGGGCATCGGCCGATTTGACCGATCCCGCCGACAGGCCGAGCGCCGCCCATCCTGCGATCTTGCCAAAACGGCGCCGGGAAAATCTGTTCGACCACATGCGTTCGTTCCCGGACCAGAGCCCTCTTCAGCACAAAGCTATTTGTCGCATTCGACCTTTGACGTCGCCGCAACAAAGCCGCCGGCGGCGGCCTGCGGCTTTGGCGGCGGCAGGGAAGCGACGGCGACCGGTTGTACGGCGAGTTGTTGCTTGCGAAGCGTCTTCCGGAAGACGAACGGCATGTTCGGTAGCGCGCTCCACACGGCAACGAAACGCGGCGGCCACAGCGCGGCGCCAAACAGGAGAAATGCCACCGCTGTCCACAGCGACTGCCAGTTGTGAACACCCTCATTGAACAAGAGGAAAAGCGCAGCCGCCGCGAGCAGGCCGGCGAACGCCATCTCGGCGGTGACGCCGTCGTCTGACTTTCGACGGCAGAGCAGCGCCACCATCCAGACCGGCACAGCCGCCATGGCCACGCTGGCAAACGGGAAATCCCGCGAACGCGGATCGAACACGAGGCCGAGCGCGACCTCTACTGTGATCAGCGTGGTGACCATCATCACAACGCCCAGGACCAGCGCAGGCACTGATGACGGCCAGCCCTCGCGCGGGCCGAGCAATTCCCGGAACGACGGCAACGGCCGTCCGGCCATCAACGCGTTGGCGCACAGCAGCGGCAGCGCGATGGCCGCGGTCAGAAGCCATCCCTGGTTCAGCAGACCTGCGACGCCGTAGTTTTCGTAAACGGCCTTTTCGGCGCCGAGCCCCAGCAGGATTCCGCCCGTCGTCGCGCAAGCCGACACCGCCAGCCACGGCGCCAATGCTGTCGCCGTCCGCCGACGCCAAAGCGTCAACAATGCAACGGCAAAGACACAAATGGCGAAAGCAAGGCCAGCTCCCAGTTGCAGCTTCCAGAACGGATAATTGCTGACGGCCGCTCCGTGCGCATGCTTGATCTGACGGCTATCGCCGACGAGAAGGCCCCAATGCGCGCCGACCGTGCCTTCCCACTGGCGCTTCCAAGACTCGTCGTAGGCCTCAAACACATTGACGCGGATTTTTTCCCGCTCCGCCCGGTCGAGCAGTTCGGAAATGAAGCGGGCCTGATTGATGCGTGACGGCAGCGAGACCTCCCGCATGCGTCCCTTGCTCGGCCAGCCCGCCTCCCCGATCAGGATTTCCTTGCCGGGAAACGCCCGCGCGACCTTGTGGTAGATATCGATAACATGCCCCGCCGCGTTTTCGGCCCGGATCGGCTCATCTTCCCAGAACGGCAACATGTGGACCGTGACGAAATCGACGTCGGCCGCCATCTCGCGGTAGCGCAGCCAGTAATCCCAGGAATCGGCGTAAGTTATCGGCGTCGTGATACGCGACCTGACCGAGCGGAGGATTTCGCGAAGGTCTGCCACCGTCATTTCGCCGCGGAGCAGCACCTCGCTGCCGACGATGACGGAGGTCACGGTCCCCTGATAATCCTTGGCCAGCGATACCGCAGTGTCGATCAGCGTTGTGTTCTTCACGCGGTCGCGTCCGAGCCAGATGCCGAGAATGACTTTCAGCCCGACCTTCGACGCCAGCTGAGGCACCCTGTCGAGCCCGTTCTCGACCGAGTAGGTGCGGATGCAGTTCGATATCCCGGCCAACTGGCCGAGATCTTCCGCGATCTGCTCCGGACTGATGATGATGTCGGAATTCCACGGCGTCTGCCCGCTCCGGAACGGCGCGTAGGACACGCAGTCGAGCTTCTTCGCAGGATCGATCAGCGCATGATCCAGCAGCACCGGCGCCGCCAGCCAGTACCAGACCGCAACAATCATGCTCATCGAAACAAGGAAAAGCGCCAGCGGCACGCTCTTGCGGGAAGCGCCGGTCGGCCGGGTCGGCAAACCAGATCGCAACGCGGTGGGAGCATCGAGGGACATCGCGCAATGCCTTGGGCTAGATCAGGAGCAAGCGGTGCTCAACGTCGTATTGCGGCGCGGTGGTCGCGGCGCCGACAATCGTGAAAACCTGCCGGTCAACAGGAAGGCAATTGAATATATTGCTAAACATACTTTGGCCTGATGGAGGTCACGATTCGGCTTGCGGGTTTGATTGCAGGCGGCCCCGATGGAACATGTCAGTTTGACGAAAAAGAGTATACCAGCGTTCGTCATCTTCCAACAATCCCGGGCCCCCTGGCGTGTCCGTGTTCGTTCTGGCTGACCTGCACGCAGCGTGGGCCAGCCGACCACTCTAGGTGAGCTGCGCCAGCCAGACGGTATGACCGCCACAGTCCGGATCTTCGACGACATGCGCCACCACGTCGAAACCATTTGCGCAGAGCAGCGCGCGGTATTCGGCAGCGTCCAGGCTGGCATGATAGAGCGGCTCGCCCCTGTAGCTCCCGATCGCTTCGCCGTGCGCCGGACCGCTCGTGAACATCAATGCCGCGCGCGGCGCAGCATGCTGCCGGAAGACGGCGAACATCCGGCGCTGGTCATCGGGACAGAGGTGGAAGAAGCTGTCCCACGCCAGCAGACCGTCGAAGCGTCGCGCAAGCGAGAGCGTGCGCATGTCGGCGACGTGCCACGCGAGATGCGGAAAAGACGTCGTGCACAGGGCGATCAGTTCCGGCGACGAATCCACACCGGTGAGATGACATCCCTGCTGGGTGAGGTAACGGGCGATCGGCTCACCTGAACCGCAGCCGATGTCGAGCACGGCAGCTCCGGGGCGCAGCAGCGCGCGAAACCGGTCGAGCCACGCGCGCTCCATCAACCGGTTGCCGCGGTCCTGCGCCCAGGCGCGGGCGTGGCGTTGACAGAGTCTGATGATCCGGTCGGCGTCGGGGTTCATGGTGGCAAATTTGGAGTAGGCGCTATGGCCAAGCAAGAGGCCTTGCTGAATCGCGCGCTTTGTCGTCGTCCCGGCCTAGTGCGCAATTGCGCACTAGGCCGGGACGACGACAGAGATAACTCAAATCCCCAGATACCGGTGCTGCAAATCCGGCTCGGCGATCAACTGCTCCGGCGTGCCGCTCCACACCGTGCGGCCGCGCTCGATGATGTAATGCCGGTCGGCGATGCGGGAGAGGTTGGCGACGTTCTTGTCGATCACCAGCACCGATTGCCCACGTCCCTTGAGCATCGACAGGCAGCTCCAGATTTCCTCGCGGATTAGGGGCGCGAGGCCTTCGGTGGCTTCGTCGAGGATCAGCAATCGCGGATTGGTCATCAGCGCGCGGCCGATCGCCAGCATCTGCTGCTCGCCGCCGGACAGCGTCACGCCCATGTTGCCGCCGCGCTCGGCGAGACGGGGAAACAGCGCGTGGATTTTTTCGATGGTCCAGGGATCGGAATTCCCCGCCCGATTGCCGGCAGCCGCGACCAGGTTTTCGTACACGGTGAGATTCGGAAAGATCTGGCGGCCTTCCGGCACCAGGCCGATGCCGAGTTTTGCGATTCTGTACGACGGCAGGCCGCGCACCTCCTCGCCGGCGAAACGGATGGTGCCGGCACGCGCACCCGTCATGCCCATGATCGAGCGGATCGTCGTGGTCTTGCCCATGCCGTTGCGGCCCATCAGGGCGACCATTTCACCTGACTGAACCTTTAGCGACAGGCCGAACAGCACCTGGCTGAGGCCATAGCAGGTTTCGATACCGTCGACTTCCAGAAGGGTTTCAGCCATGAGCGACCACCACGTGCTGATCACCGAGATAGGCGCGCTTGACTTCGTCGTTGTGGCGGATCGCATCGGGATCGCCCGAGGCGATGACGCGGCCGTACACGAGCACGGTGATGCGGTCGGCGAGCGCGAACACCGCCTCCATGTCGTGCTCGACCAGCACGATGGTGACTTCCTTGCGCAGTTCCTTCAGCAGCGCCACCATGCGCGCCGACTCGGTGACGCCAAGTCCCGCCATCGGCTCGTCGAGCAGCAGCAATTGCGGCTTTGTGGCGAGCGCGACCGCAAGCTCGAGTTCGCGTTGTTCGCCATGGCTGAGTTCGGACACCGGCACGTCGGCGCGTGCCCCGAGCCCGACCCGCGTCAGCGCGGCCTGCGCCGCGTCACGCAGAGGTCTTTCCTTGCGCGCATTGCCCCAGAACCGGAACGAGTGTCCGTCATGGGCTTGCGCCGCGAGCGCGACATTGTCGGCCGCGGTAAAATCCGGCAGCAGCGACGTGATCTGGAACGAGCGCGCCAGCCCGAGCCGGCTGCGCTTATAGGACGGCAGGGCGGTGACGTCGCGGCCGCCGAAAACAATGGTGCCTGAGTTCGGCATCAACTGCCCGGTCAGCTGGCTGATCAGCGTGGTCTTGCCGGCGCCGTTGGGGCCGATGATGGCGTGCAATTCGCCAGGTATGACATCGAGCGACAGATTGTCGGTGGCGAGGATGCCGCCGAAGCGCCGCACCAGATTTTCAACGCGGAGCAAGGGATCAGCCACGGTTAAACCTCCCGAGCAGGCCCATGATGCCGCCGCGCGCGAACAGCACGATCAGCAGCAGCAGCGGCCCCATGATCAGCGCCCAGTATTCGGTGAATTGCGACAGCAGTTCTTCCAGCAGCAGAAAGAAGATCGTACCGATCACAGGACCGAACAACGAGCCCATGCCGCCGAACACCACCATCACCATGAGCTCGCCGGAGCGGGTCCAGTACATTCCGGCCGGGCTGACGAAGTCGGTGTTGTTCGCGAGCAGCGCGCCGGCGAGGCCGCAGATGGTGCCGGAGATGACGAAGCAGACCAGCCGGTAGCGGTTGGCGTGGAAGCCGATCGCCTGCATGCGCTGCTCGTTGGAACGAACGCCCTGCACCACCAGGCCGAAGCGCGAATTGATGATCCGCCAGATCAGGTAGATGCCGCCGAACAGGCAGGCCAGACAGAGATAATAGAACTGCACGCGGTTCGACAGGTCGATCAGGCCGCCGAAAGTGCTGCGCTTGTAGATGGTCAGGCCATCGTCGCCGCCGTAACGCGACATGCCCGAGGCGATGTAATAGGCCATCTGGGCAAAGGCGAGCGTGATCATGATGAAATAGACGCCGCGCGTGCGCAGACTGAGCGCGCCGATCACGAGCGCGTACAGCGCCGACACGGCTAGCGCGACCGGCCACTGGATGAAGCCGGAGCCGATGCCTTCGAAGGCGAGGATGCCGACCGCATAGCCGCCGATGCCGAGATAGGCGGCATGGCCGAAGCTCATCATGCCGCCATAGCCCATGATGAGATTGAGGCTGGCCGCGGCCAGCGCGAAGATGATGATGCGGGTGAACAGCGTCAGGATGAAGATGTTGCCGGTGAGCTGCGAATAGAGCGGCAGCACGACCAGTCCGGCAGCGACCAGCGCCACGACGACGTTGCTTGTATTGATCTGTGATTTCATCGCTTGGCGGCCGGAAACAGCCCCTCCGGTCGCACCACCAGTACGATCGCCATCAAAAGATAGATCAGCATCGACGACAGCGCGGGTGCGGCGGTGGAGGCGGCGGCGGAGCTCAGCACCATGCGCAGGAGATCAGGCAGGAAGGCGCGGCCGAGCGTATCGATCATGCCGACAAAGATCGCGGCGAGGAACGCGCCGCGGATCGAACCGATGCCGCCGATGACGATGATGACGAAGGCGAGGATGAGGATGTTCTCGCCCATGCCGATCTGCACGGTGAGGATCGGCGCCTGCATCAGCCCGGCAAGGCCGGCGAGCGCCGCACCAAGCCCGAACACCAGCGTGAACAGCAGTTTGATGTTGATGCCGAGCGCGCCGATCATTTCGCGGTTGGAGGCGCCGGCGCGGATCAGCATGCCGATCTTGGTCCGCATCACCACGACATAAAGCAATGCAGCGACCGCGAGCGCGACGATGATGATCGACAGCCGGTAGGCCGGATAGTACACGCCGGGGATGATCTGGACCGGCACGGTCAGCCAGGCCGGCAGCGGCAGCGCAAGGCCGGCCGGACCCCAGATCAGCCGCACCGCGTCATTGAAAAACAGGATCAGTCCGAACGTCGCCAGCACCTGGTCGAGGTGGTCACGGCCGTAGAGATGCCTCAGCGCGACAAACTCCAGCACGATCCCGAGCAGCAGCGTGGCGCCGAGCGCCAGCAGGACGCCGAGGATGAAGCTTCCGGTCCAGGCGGTGAACGTCGCGGCGAAATAGGCGCCCATCATGTAGAGCGAGCCGTGCGCCAGATTGACGAAGTCCATGATGCCGAACACCAGCGTCAGGCCGGCCGCCAGCAGGAACAGCAGCAGGCCGAACTGCAACCCATTCAGCGATTGTTCGACAAGAACCAAGCTCGACCCCTAAAGCTCGAAACAAAACAGCGGCAGCGCCGTTGCGCCGCCGCTATTTTTATTGGGCGATGATCTTCGCCGAAACACTCATACCGCGACAGATCATGTGCCGGAAGTACCCGATCACTTCATCGGGCATTTATCATGGAAGCCGTCCTGGCTGTCCTTGACGATGGTGGCCACCGTCTTCAGCGCCAGCTGGCCATCGGCATCCTTGACCACGTCCTGCAGATAGAAGTTCTGGATCGGAATATGGTTCTTGCCGTATTTGAACGGACCGCGCACCGATTTGAAGTTGGCTTTCTCCATCTCGGCCTTCATCGCGTCCTTCTTCGTCACGTCGCCCTTGACCGCAACCACCGCGCTGTTGATCAGCTGCGCGGCATCATAGGATTGCGCGCCATAGAAGGTCGGGCGCAGGTTCGGATATTTCTTGCGGTAGTCCTCGACGAACTTCTTGTTCTCGGGGTTCGGCAGGTCGTTGACCCATTGCTGGGCGCCGGGAACGCCGAGCGCGTTCTCCTTCTGCAGCGGCAGCGACAATTCGTCGATGGTGAACGCCGTATAGAGCGGGATCTGCGCCTTGATGCCGGCCTGAGCGTACTGATTGAGAAACTGCACGCCGGCAGCGCCCGGATAGAACACGAAGATCGACTCGGCCTTGGAGTTCTTGGCCTTGGTGAGTTCGGCGGAGAAGTCGAGCTGGCTCGGCCACACCGTGTATTCCTCACCGACCACCTGGCCCTTGAACGTGCTCTTGACGCCGGCCAGCATGTCCTTGCCGGCGGCATAGTTCGGACCGATCAGGAACACCGACTTGACGCCCTTCTGGTTCATGTAGGTGCCCATCGCCTGCGGCGTCTGGTCGTTCTGCCAGGAGGTCGAGAACACGTAAGGCGAGCACAATTCGCCGGCGAGCTGCGAGGGACCGGCATTGGCCGAGATCAGGAACGTTTTGGAATCGACCGCGGTCTTCAGCGAGGCCAGCAGCACGTTCGACCAGATGTAGCCGACGATGAAATCCACCTTGTCGGACTGGATCAGCTTTTCGGTCTTCTGCTTGCCGACATCCGGCTTCTGGCCGTCGTCCTCATAGATCACCTCGACCGGCTTGCCGTCCATCTTGCGGCCCAGATGGTCGAGCGCCAGTTCGAACGAGTTGCGCATGTCGTTGCCGATCGCAGCCGTGGGGCCGCTGAAGGTCGAGACGAAACCGATCTTGATGCTGTCGGCGCCAAGCGCGGGCTGCGCCAGCGCCAGAGCCATTGCGCCCGCCAGCCAGAATGTCTTTTTCATATTCACTCCCCTCCTCATTATCTATTTTGTTACGCCAGCCAATGCGGCTGCCGTTCGAGGCCTGCGCCTTCGTATGATCCCGGTAAGCCCGGATATTTTGTGCGCGAAATCTCCGGCCCGCAGCAAGCACGAACCGAACGCTCCGATTAGAACCTTCGGCCCATACCCCAGCGGCCTGCACCATAATTCGCAGACGGCGCCGAAGGCAAGAACTATAGTTCCGGTTGCCGGGGCAACAAATGTCGCAGGCTCGGCCGCGGCACGATCGGAAGAGACAGCGTGCGCCATCATGTTCATGGCGCCTGATCCGGTTGGGGCGCGGCGTTTCGTCGCCACTCCGCCCAGCTCGGCCGGTCGAGCTGGAACAGATCGGTGCAGCGGGCGTACCAGCCGCTGCCGTGCATGCGGCCGATCAACTGCAGCGCAGGCGTATCGATATAGCAGCGCGCTTTGTCCTGAACCGCGGAATCTTCGACGTGGGCGCGGAGGATGCGGCCGATCACCGCCGTCTGGCGCGGTCCGGTCACCATCGAACTCAGCACCCGGCATTCGAAGGAAACCGGGGACTCCGCAATGCGCGGCGGCCGTATCGCATGTGACGGGGCGGCGGTGAGGCCCGCCAGCGCGAGTTCATCGATTTCGGGCGGCGCATCGATGCAGGTGACATTCATGGCCGCGGCGTTCTGTTCGGACACGAGGTTCACCACGAACTCTCCGGTCGCGAGAATATTCGTCGCGGTATCCTTGAAGCGCCCCGGCCCGGCGAGCAGCCCGATCGCCAGCGTCGGCGGCTCGTGCCCCAACACGTTGAAGAAGCTGTAGGGAGCTGCATTAACGACGCCATCTTCGGAAAGTGTCGTCACCCAGGCGATTGGCCGCGGGGTCACCGTCGCCGTCAATATCTTGTAGCGTTGTTGGGCCTCCAGCGTCTCCATGTCGAACAGCATCGCCGGCCCCCGTGCTCAGACCGCCACGACTGGATGGCGCAGCCGGCCGATGCCGGCCACTTCCGCTTCGACGACATCGCCAGGCCACAGCCATTCCTGCGGCGTCCGCCCCGCGCCGACGCCATCGGGCGTACCGGTCGCGATGATGTCGCCCGGCTCGAGCGTGATCGCGGCCGAAATGTCCGAGATCAGCAGCGGCACCTTGAACAGCATGTGGCGGGTGTTGGAGCGCTGCTTCTCGACGCCGTTCACCGTGAGCCAGAGATCGAGCGCGTGCGGATCGCCGATTTCATCTGCCGTCACGATGCACGGACCGAACGGCGCATAGGTGTCCTGGCCCTTGGAATAGAGCCACTGCCCGGCGCGGCGGTTGTCGCGGGCGCTGACGTCGATCATCACGCTGTAGCCGAAAACGAAATCGAGGGCCTGCGCTTCCGGGATCCGGCGCGCCGTTCGCCCCATCACGACGGCGAGTTCGACTTCCCAATCGAGTTGCTGCGTGATGGTCCGGTTGTGCTCGATGGCCTCATTGGGCCCGATCACGCTGGTCGGAGGTTTTGAAAAGATGATCGGTTGCTTCGGCAATTCCTTCGCGGTGTCCAGCGCGCGCGACGATTCCGCAACGTGCTCGACATAGTTCAGCCCGACCCGAAAATGTTCTTGCGCGGCCGCGGGATCGGCGCCAGCAGCTTGACATTGGCCAGCGGCAGCGCGGCGCCCACCGGCCACTGGCTTGCATGATCGCTTAAAATCTTCTTCAGCGCCATCGTTGCCGGCGGCCCGAGATCGATCAGATCGAGCATCGAGGATGGCAATGCTGTGCCGGCATGCGCGCCGATCCGCTCGACGTCCACGACCAGGTCATCGACGATGGCACCGAGGCGGGCCGCCGCCTCGATGTTGGCGCGGTAGGTAACAAGACGCATGGTTGGATCCTTAAGATGTCAGCGGCTGCCGGCCTTGATTGTCGCCATAGGCTTCCTCGCGATACAGGCCGAGGGCATGCATCACAGGCAGATCGTTGAAGGTGAACAGGCAGGCATCGTCGCTGGCAGATCCGTTGACATGCTCATGCCAGGACCAGGACGGCACACAGAAGATGTCGCGCTCCTTCCATTCGAAGCGCTTGCCGTCGATGATCGAGTGACCGCTTCCCTTCGCCACCTGGTAGATGAAACTACCGGTGTGACGATGGGCCTTGGTGGCCTCGCCGGGCCGCAGCATCTGCATCGACGCACCGATCGTCTGCATCACAGGACCGCCGGTGACGGGATTGACGTAGTTCATCAGCACGCCGTCATAAAGCGAGCCGTCGGAGGCCTTGCCGTAGCGCTGCAGCGCCTCGTAGGTCGGCCCCCACTCGTATTTCAGGAGCGGTGAATATCCGCGCGTCCATTCCGCGCCCGCAGGACGCAAGCCGGGATTGCCCCAGGCATGCGTCATGTCGTCGACGGGATAACCAACCTCCTGCTGCATCTTCGGATGCACCGCGTAGAAATTGGCTTCGAGCGTGTTCACGAGCGGGATGTCGAGACCGTCCTGCCAGATGCACGGCGTGCCTTCGCTGGCGACGCCATGCTCGTGCCACGTGCCATTGGGCGTCAGCACGAAATCATTGGCGCCGAGCGTGAGCTTGTGGCCATCGACAATGGTGTAGGCGCCCTCGCCTTCCATGATGAAGCGCAGCGCCGAGGCCGAATGGGCATGGGCGGAGGCGACCTCGCCGGGGTGCATCACCTGCAGACCGGAATACAGCCAGCCCACGGCGGCGGCATGATCACGGCGACCGGGATTGTTCAGATAGATGACGCGGCGGCCGGCCTTTTCGGGAGACACCAGTTCGACGGACCGCAGCACATGCCGGCGCAGGTCCTCATAGCGCCAGAGCACGGGGACGGATGACGATTTCGGCTGCCAGGGCTCGATCTTGTTGGCGACCGTCCACAGCGCACCCGCGTCCAGATTTTCCAGCTCGTCGTAATAGGCGAGCAGCTCCGGGGTGTCCTCGACATTGGCGCGCCCGGCGACGTCTTCCCGGTGGTTTTCGCGGCGTCCTGTTGCCATTTCGCTCTCCCTGGGTTGCCAATCATATAAAATGAGATATATCTTCGAAGCAATAGAAAATTTTCGAAAGAAATCGAATCCGTAATGGTGGCCGCGAAAGCAGGAAAAATGGCCGGCGTGGCAGGCGACCGCCGGATCGTCAGTGAAGGAGCTGGCGAGCCCGGAACATTGAGCGAGGTGGCCTATCAGCGTCTGCGCACCGATATCGTCTCCGGTGTGCTCGGCGCGGGCAAGCCGCTGCGGCTCGAAGCGCTGAAGCAGCGCTATGGCCTGAGCTTCTCGCCGCTGCGCGAGGCGTTGATGCGGCTGCAGTCCGAGCGTCTGGTGTTCTCGACGGCGCTGCGCGGCTTTTCCGTCGCGCCGCTGTCGCGCGAGGAAATGAAGGACGCGACGGAAACCCGCATCCTGATCGAATCCGAAGCGCTGCGCCGATCGATGCAGGACGGCGACGATGACTGGGAAGCCGGCATCGTGGCCGCCTTCCATGCGCTCAGCCTGCAGGCCGAACGGCAGTTGCGCCTCTCCGGCGAGGTGGACGCCGTCGACATGCATGCGATGGACGAGCGGCACTATCAATTCCATCGGGCGCTGATCGCCCATTGCCGGTCGCCGCGGCTGCTCGACCTGGCAGACCAGCTCTATGTCGAAACCCAGCGCTACCGGCTGCCATGCCTGGTCGGCCCGGTGGCGGGAACGTCGGCGCGCGACGTTGCCGCCGAACATCAGCAAATCATGGACGCCGCGCTACGCCGCAGCGAAGATGCCGTGCGTTACCTGGCCGAGCATTACCGGCGAACCGCAGACATCATCGAGGCGTCGACCGCGTGGCCGTCGTCAGCGTAACGGTCATCCGTTTGCGCTGGTCCAGAACGCGCGCAGAGTTGCTCAAACCTGATATTCAGCCCCATCGATGACGTAAGGCGCGTGGCGGAAATCCCTGATGGTGGCGACCTTGTCGGCCGACCAGTTCAGCAGCATGAAGTATTTCAGCTTCGAGTTGGGCTCGTTCGGATCGAACACCAGAACCGCCGGTTGCCCCTCCACCAGGCCAGGCACCAGATGCCAGTCGCTGACTTTGGAATAGTTGCCGAAGTAACGCGACACTTCGGCCTTGCCGGTCATGCGGGCCTTGTTGACGAGATCGAGCCGTACGTCATCCGCAATCATGGCGCGGATGGCGTCGAAATCCCGCGCATTGAAATGGGCGACATAAGCGCCGAGCCGCTTGCGATCGGCGTCGGACAATTTCGGCTGCGGCGCATCGTCAGGCTCATCGGCATATTTTCGAAGTTGTGCGCGGCCGCGAACCAGCGCGGCCTTGGCCGCGGCAAGGCTCACGTCCATGACAGCGCAGATTTCCGCCAGCGAATATCCGAGCACATCCATCAGGATCACGGATGAGCGTTGCGTCACATTGAGGCGCATGAAGGTGCGCAGACTGGCGTTCGCGATCTGGCGGCTTGTCACGGCATCGAGCTGGTCGGCCATCATCTCCGCCTCCTCCCCCGAAAAAAGCGCCTCCTGGCGCTTGCGCCTACGCAAAAAGTCCAGCGCGGTGTTGTGTGCATGCCGGAACAGCCAACCCTCGGGATTGCCGCTGGAAAACGCTCTAGGGGCTGACAAGGCTTCCACCGCCTTGATCAGCGCGTCCTGCAGTACGTCCTCGCCGTCGATCACCGAACCCACCATGCGAGCGCAATAGCGATGCAGTTTTGGCCGCAGCGCGACCAGAAGCGCATCGATATCCGTCGCGGCTGGCGAGGCTTCAGGTAACTCTGTCATTCGCGCTTCCGAAGAGCTGATATCTCGCCCAGCATCCGATAATTGCCGACGATGGTAACGGCGCGCGCCAGCGGCGGTTCAGCGCAACGCTCCCGAATACCACTCTGGAAGGCGGCAAACGATGCCAGTTTGGGCAACGCGCTGGCGCCATCATCGGCCGTGGTCTCAACGAAATGGATGAACGTATCGTCTTCCAGCCGCAGCGAGAGATAACGGACGCCCTCCGGCTGCAGCGCCTTCAGTTCGGCAAACACCGCGGCGACCAGTTCGGCGTTCTTCTCGGTCATTTCAGGTTTTGTTTTATACCTGATCAGGGTCCGTTTCATGTGCTTCTCCATGGCGTGGGTGCTGCAGAACCTGGCAGCTCGACCCAAGGACGTCTGGCGGTGGGCAAAGGATGCAGGCTCGAAAAGAATATTTTCGGCCATGTGTTTCATCCCTCACGATGCGCTTTCGCTATCGGTCGATTGGCAAACACGGCTTGAAGCTTCTCTTGGAAGCAGTGCACAAATAACTACATAATGAGGGCACGGAGACATCTCGAACCGAGGCCGGATTCCATGACGACAGTGCCGAAAAATCAGCACCACGTGGTGATCGTCGGCGCCGGTTTCGGCGGGCTGGAAGCCGCCTTCGGGCTAGCCGGCGCACCTGTCAAAATCACGCTGATCGACCGGCGCAACCACCATTTGTTCCAGCCGCTGCTCTATCAGGTTGCCACCGCATCGTTGGCGACCTCCGAGATCGCCTGGCCGATCCGTTACCTCTTGCGCGACCGGCCCGATGTCACGACGCTGTTCGCCAACGTCAATGGCGTCGACGCCGCGGGCAAGCGCGTGCTGCTCGATGACGGCGAGGCACTGCCCTATGACACGCTGATCCTTGCCACCGGTGCGCGTCACGCCTATTTCGGCCACGACGAATGGGAACCGTTCGCACCCGGGCTGAAAACGCTGGAGGACGCCACCACGCTGCGGCGGCGCATCCTGGTCGCCTTCGAGCGCGCCGAGCGCGAAACCGATCCGGCGCGGCGCGCCGCGCTGCTGACTTTCGTCATCATCGGCGCAGGCCCCACCGGCGTCGAACTCGCCGGCACCATCGCCGACCTCGCCAGGGACACGCTGCCGAAGGATTTCCGCAACATCGACACCAGCAAGGCGCGCGTGGTGCTGATCGAGGCAGGTCCTCGCGTGCTCGCGGGCTTTCCCGACGATCTCTCGGCCTACGCGCAAACCTCACTCGAGGGCCTCGGCGTCGAAGTGATGCTGGGAAAGCCGGTGACGGAATGCAGCATCGATGGCGTGGTCTATGGCGACACCAGGCTCGACGCGAAAACCATCATCTGGGCCGCGGGCGTACGTGCCTCACGCGCGGCCGAATGGCTGGGCGCGCCCGCCGATCGCGCCTATCGCGTGCAGGTAAAGCCGGACCTGACAGTGCCCGGCCATCCCGATATTTTCGCTGTGGGTGACACCGCAACGATTGCAGATGCGAGCGGAAATCCGGTGCCCGGCATTGCGCCGGCGGCCAAGCAACAGGGCCGCTACGTCGCTGCCCTCATCAAGGCGCGGCTCGGCGGCGGGACGCTGCCACCGTTCCGCTACAAACATGCCGGCAGCCTGGCGCAGATCGGCAAGCGCAAGGCGGTGATCGATTTCGGCTGGATGAAGCTGCGCGGCAATCTCGCCTGGTGGATCTGGGGCATCGCCCACATCTATTTCCTGATCGGCCTGCGCCACCGGCTCAGCGTCGCCATGAGCTGGCTCTGGATCCACGCCAGGAATCAGCGAGCGGCGCGGCTGATCACGCAAGGGAGCAGCAAGGTGACGGGGTGAGCGATCTTCTCCCTCGCCCCGCTCTTGCGGGGAGAGGGTCGGGGTGAGGGGCTCTCTCCAAGAGTGACGTCACTCGTGAGACCTGTACCCCCTCACCCGGATCGCATCTGCGATGCGATCCGACCTCTCCCCGCAGCGGGGTGAGGTAAGAAACCGCGACGGCGCGACCCTCACTTCACCAATGAACACCCGCCGTCCGCCATCGGCCGGAACGCCTGATCGGCCGGGATCGTCGATACCAGCTTGTAATAATCATACGGATATTTCGACTCCGCCGGCTTCTTCACCTCGAACAGATACATCGGGTGGATGACGCGGCCGTCCTGGCGGATGGTGACGTCGCCGAACAACTTGTCCTTGCCCTTGAACTTTTTCATCTGCGGCACGGCGTCCTTGGCATGGTCGCTGCCGGTCGCCGCCACCGCGTTGAGATAAGCGAGCGTGGAGGCATAGACGCCGGCCTGGTTGCCGCTCGGCATCTTGCCGTTCATGCCCGGCCGCGCCGCAAAGCGCTTTGCGAACGCGCGGGTGTCGTCATCCATGTCCCAGTAAAACGCCTCCAGCAGTTGCAGCCCCTGCGCGATCTTCAATCCCATGCCGTGCACGTCGTTGACGAACAACAGGAACGCCACCATGGTCTGGCCGCTCTGCTGGATGCCGAACTCATTGGCCTGCTTGACCGCATTGATTGTGTCGCCGCCGGCATTGGCAAGGCCGATCACCTTGGCCTTGGAGCTCTGCGCCTGCAGCAGGAACGAGGCGAAGTCCGACGTGCCGAGCGGATGCTTGCTCGAGCCCAGCACCTTGCCGCCATTCTTTTCGATGTAGTTGGTGGCTTCGGCCTCGATGCCCTTGCCGAGCGCATAGTCGACCGTGACGAAGTACCAGTCCTTGCCACCGCGCCCCATCATCGCCGCCGCTGTGGTGTTGCCGGTGGCCCAGGCGTCGTTGACCCATTGAATGGTGTTGGGCGAACAGGCCTTGCCGGTCAGGTCAGAGCTCGCTGTCGATGACGCCAGGAACGTCATGCGGGAGTCCCGCACCAGCGCATTGATGGCGAGCCCGACCGCCGAGTTCGGCACGTCGACAATGGCATCGACACCCTCGACATCGAGCCATTTGCGCGCGATCCCCTGACCGACGTCAGCCTTGTTCTGGTGATCGGCATAGACGATCTCGACCTTGATGTTCTTGCCGCCGCCGCCAAAATCTTCCGCCGCCATGCGCGCGGCTTCCACCGACCCCATGCCGTTGGTGTCCTGGAAGATGCCGGAGATGTCGTTGAGCACGCCGACCCGGACGACATTTTCGGAAATCTCCGCCCGCGCCGGTCCGAACGCGGCGCAGGATAGCGCGAGCGCCAGATAGACCCTGATATTCTTCATCATTCTCTCCCTATCGATGTGATCGTTGTTGTTCCCGGACTGCGCCGGGTTTGAATTCAGATCTGCCGGTCCGGCAGCCGCACGACGAGGCCGTCGAGCTCCGGCGTGATCTTGATCTGGCAGGACAGCCGGCTGTTTGGCAGCCGCTCGGCGGCGACGCCGTGGAGCAGCTCATCCTCCTCCTCGCTCATCGGCGCGAGCCGCGCGATCCAGCCTTCATCGACATAGACATGGCAGGTCGCGCACATGGCGTTGCCGCCGCACTCGGCCACGATCTCGTCGACGCCGTGCGTGGTTGCGACCTGCATGACGCTGTCGCCGGCGCTCGCGTCGACGCGTTCGGAACGGTTGTCGGGGCGATTGAAAATGATGGTCGGCATGATCAGGCTCACACTGCTTTGATTGACACGGGCAGGCTTTCGAGGCCGCGGAGCGTGTTGTTGAAACGGCGCGTCGCCGGTCCCGTGATCTCGATCGCGCTGACCCGTTTGGCCAGCGCCGAAAGCACCGCCTCGCCTTCCAGCCGCGCGACCAGCTGGCCGACGCACATGTGGATGCCGGAGCCATAGCCGACATGGCCACTGGTCTTGCGCGTGACGTCATATTCGTCAGGCCGGTCCCATCGCCGCGGATCGCGGTTGGCGGCGGCGAGGAACATCAGGATTTTCTCGCCCTCGCCGATCCGCGACCCGCTGATTTCGACGTCCCGTGTCGTGGTCCGGAAGAACGTCTGCACCGGGCTTTCGAACCGCACCGCCTCCTCAAAGGCGTTGCGCGCCAGCGTCGGGTCACTCCGCAGCCGCGCCCATTGATCGGGAAAACGCGCCAGGCAATAGACCGCCGCGCCGATGCCGTTGACTGTGGTATCGAGGCCGGCGCTGAGCAGCGAGCGCACCAGCAATGGCGCTTCCGCCGCCGTGATGTCGCCGGCATCGGCGCGGGCATGGATGCTGTCGCCGAAACCGCCGGGCGCGAGATTTTCGCGCTGGCATTGTTCGGCGACATAGGCCTGATGCGGCGCGGAGCGTTCGATCGCGTCCTGGCGCAGCTGGTTCGGCGGCCCGAACGAATTGAAGACGAGGCTCGCATAGGGCAGCAGGTTTTCGCGCCCCTCCGGCTTGAGCCCGAGCGCATCGGGAAACACGGACAGCGGATAGGCCTCGGCGAGGTCTGCGATGGCGTCGAAGCTGCCTTTGGCGAGCAGCGCTTCCACCCGGGATTCGGCGGCTGCGACAAAGCTGCCGCGCAATTGCTTCATCACCGTCGGCGAGAGCACCCGGCTCAGCACCGCCCGCGTGCGCGCATGTTCCGGCGGATCGGCCTCCAGGATGATGCTTTGCGGCCGCCAGGCCTTTTCCTTCGCAAAGTCGCTGAGGCCGACGCCGCGGCTGGAGCAGAAGGTCAGGGGATCGTTGAGGACGGCATGGACCTCGGCATGGCGGGCGACGCCGTAGACCTTCCATTTGTCGAACCAAACGACCGGCCCGGCTTCCCGGAGCACCTCGTGGGCGGGATGCGGGTCTTCGAAGAACTCGATCGAGAACGGATCGATGTCCATATGCGGCACGCCTGCCGATGGCGTGAAGCCTGATGCACTCATTCCGACCTCCCAAAGTTTGTTCTTGTAAAGCGCTGGCGCATGTCTCTATCTCTCAAGCCTAGCGTTTGCAGCGATGATCAGGGACATGAGCAGTCAACCACCCGCCAGGAATGCGCGCCGGCCGAGACCGGTGGAGGTCGCAGACGCCGATGACGGCCCGACCCTCGATCTCGAGCGCTACGTTCCGGCGTTCATCACCTTCATCGCCAACAAGCTCTCGAACAGCGCCACCGCGTTCTATCAGCGCAATTTCGGCGTCAACGTCACGGAATGGCGGATCATGTCGCTGTTGGCGATCGAGCCCGGCATCCCGGCCTCGCGGATCTGCCACGTGATCGGCTTCGACAAGGGGCCGGTCAGCCGCACCCTGTCGATGCTGCAGAAACGCGGCCTGGTCGCGATCCGGACCGCCCCGGACGACGGACGCACCCATTCGATATCGCTGACCGCGAAGGGACGCGCGACCCACGACAAGGTCATCGTCGCCGCGCTTGAACGCGAACGACGGCTGCTGTCCGTCCTGCGCAAGGACGAGCGGGAAGTGCTGATCGACCTGCTGCGCCGCGTCCACGGCAATCTCGATGCCGTCAAGGGCGTCGGTGGCCCGTAGGCGGCCCAGCAACGGCCATTTCATGTGATGCGCGGCGATCCGCGCCGCGTATGAAGCGGCGGCGTTCCGTGACCCGCCTTTGCTTTCGGGCATCCATACCTCCCTGCGAGACCCGGCAGCTGGGCTGCTTCTGTGGCCATCATTGATCGCGAGACTGTCACGAATTAGTTGCCGTGGCAACAATAGAGTGTTGCTAAGGCAACGAAATGGTTGGTCGGGAACTTTGGCCGCTTTGCGAGCTGGGGGAATCGATGAACGGGTTATTATGGCGGCGCTCGTTATGCCCGGCCTTGCCGCCTTCGCTAGAGCTTCGGCGGGCCGACCACTCGTGGCCCCGTCGAAGCCCTGGCGGAGACGGGTGCCGGGCATCCACGTCTTTGCATCCATTAAGCAAGAAAGACGTGGATGGCCGGGACAAGCCCGGCCATGACGAGAAAGCGAAAGTACTGACTGCTTTTGGGCCAGACCCTGACGATGATCGCGCGCTACGGCGCGCCGTCTATTTCGACAGCGGACAGCCGCCGTCCTTCTCGGGCCGGAATGCATCCTCGCCCTTGATCGTGCCGACCACTTTCAAAAGGTCCCATTTCGACTGCGACTCATCGGGCTTCTTGACCTCGAGCAGATAGAGCGGATGGATCTTTCGGCCGTCGGCGCGAATGAAGCCCTTGCCGAACAGGGGATCGTCGGTCGGCATCACCTTCATCGCTTCGACAACGGCCTTGCCGTCGGTGGCGCCGCCGGCCTTGTCGACGGCCTTGAGGTAGTGAATCACCGAGGCATAGACGCCGGCCTGCATGTCGTTGGGATAGTTCTTCTGCGGGTGGCGCTCGGCAAACTTTGCGGCGAAGCGGCGGGTGCCGTCGTTCAGATCCCAGTAGAACGGATTCATGATCTGCGCGCCCTGTGCCGCCTTCAGCGTCAGCGCCGGCAACCCGTTCATGCCAAGGATCAGGCCGACCAGCTTCTGCTTCTGGGTGAGGCCGAATTCGGCCGCCTGCTTCATCGACGTAATGGTGTCGTCGCCGGCATTGGCGATGCCGACGATATCAGCACCCGAGCCTTGCGCCTGCAGCAGGAAGGAGGCGTAATCCGCCGTCCCCAGCGGATGGCGGACGGCGCCGACCACCTCGCCGCCGGCGGCCTTGACCGCTTCCATCGCCTGCTTTTCGAGATCGTGACCGAACGCATAGTCGGCGGTCAGGAAGAACCATTTCTTGCCGCCCTTCGCCACCACCGCCTTGCCGAGACCGTGGCCATAGGCGTAGGTGTCGTAGGTCCAGTGTACGGTGTTGGGGGTGCATTTCGCGCCGGTCAGCAGCACGGTTCCGGCGCCGGAGCCGATGAACACCTTGTTTTTCTGTTCGCTGATGCCGGCGACCGCGAGCGCGATCGCCGAGTTCGGCAGATCAAAGATCGCATCGACGCTTTCGTTTTCATACCAGCGCCGCGCGATGCCGACGCCGATGTCAGGCTTGTTCTGGTGATCGGCCGCGACCACCTCCACGACCTTGCCGGCGGCCTTGCCGCCGTAATCCTCGACCGCCATCTGCGCCGCGACCACCGAGCCGATGCCCTGGTAGGTCGCGAACACGCCGGACTGATCGTTCAGGATACCGATGCGGACTTTTTCCTGCGCCTGCGCGCCCGAGACGAGCAGGACCGCGGCCGCAGCAACCAGCGGCGTCTTCAGCCGCGAAAAAACATGACCCATCCGGACCTCCCTGTGTTTACAACTCCAAAAGGCAATCTTCACGCTGCCGAAATTACTTATATAATATAAGTATTTTTCGGAGAGTCAATCTCGACCGGGAATCACCGAACAAATGCAAAAGACCCGCAGCCGCGCCGCGGCGAAAAAATCCCCGCTGGTTGAAACCGCCGATGACAAGAAAAAGTCGCTCGATCTGAGCGCGTTACAGCAGACGCCCGGGTTCATGATCCGGATCCTGCAGCTCTTGAATTTCGAAGCTTTCTTCCGGCACTTCCAGGCGCTGGAAGTGTCGCCGGTGGAATATTCCATCCTCATGACCGTGCGCGACAACGAGGCCGTGACGCAGAGCGAACTCGCCGCCGTGCTCAAGATGCAGCTGCCCAACCTCGTGAAGATCCTGTCTGCCATGGAAGAGGCCGGCATCGTGAGGCGCAAGCGATCGTCCCGCGACAAGCGCGCGGTCGAGCTTTCGCTCAGCGCGGCCGGGCAAAGACGGGCCGATGAGGCAAGCCGGGCTGGCGAGATCTTCAATGAACAGACGCTCGCCCCGCTCAGCAAGCCAGAGAGGGCGGCATTTCTTCACATGCTGACGCGGCTGGTCGAGGCCTACCGGCGCGAACTTTCGCGAAGCGAAATCGCTTGATATCTAGCCGGCGCAGCCGATCCACTCGGTCGACGCGCCGTCGTCCAGCGTCGCTACCGCGCCTGCCCGCCGGGTCAGCACCGCGCGCTGGTTGATGTAGCCCTTGTCGGTGATCTCGCCACCATCGACGGAGGCAGGTTCGGCCAGAAGCAACGCGCGCGTGGCGTGGCCGGATGAGTTGCCGCCCTGCGCTTTCAGTTTGGCGAGGCCCTGCCCGATCGCGGCGCGAACTTTTTCGTGACCGATGACCTCGTCGGCGGCGGCGCTGTCGGGCAGACCGGCATGGGCACGACAAGCGGCGATGTTGGGGAACACCAGAAAACGCACTTCATCGCCGCCGTGGCCGGTAACGACAATGTCCTGCGCCAGCGGCGCCAATGCCGCGATTCCCGCAACGCGCAGCGTGCCGACATTGACCCAGGTGCCGGAGTTGAGCTTGAAATCCTCGGCGACGCGGCCGTCGAAAAACAATCCGAGTTCTGGTCGCTCAGGATCGGCAAAGGTCACGGCATCGCCGATCAAATAAAAGCCTTCCGCATCGAATGCCTGCGCGGTGAGTTCCGGCGCCTTCCAGTAGCCCGGCGTGACATTCGGTCCGCGCACCCGCACTTCGAGCTTGTCGCCTGACGGTACCAGCTTCAGCTCTGTCCCTGATATCGGCACGCCGATATTGCCGGAGCGCCTGGCCTGGAAATGGCAGTCGGTCGCGAGCGGCGAGGTTTCGGTCGAGCCCCAGGCCGATACCATCGGCAACGCGCGGCCGCTGGTTTTGATCGAGAGTTCCTCCAGCGCATCCCAGAGATTCTGCGGCAGCGCGGCACCCGCATAGAACGCGAACTTCACCTCGCTGAAAAACTTGCCGCACAACTCGTCGTCACTGCGGAGCGCCGCGATCAGCATATCAAAACCGCGCGGCACGTTGAAATACACCGTCGGAATCACGCTGCGCAGGTTCGCCAGCGACGTCGCGAACAGCCCCGGCGCCGGCTTGCCGCCGTCGACATAGAGCGTGCCGCCATTGCGCAGCACCAGATTGAAATTGTGGTTGGCGCCGAACGTGTGGCTCCACGGCAGCCAGTCGAGAATCACGAGATCGTCGCGCGCCGCCTCGAGGAACGTCCAGGTCTGCGCCTTGGCCTGCTGGCTCGAGGTCAGCATGCGCTGGGTGTTGATCACAGCCTTCGGCGTGCCGGTCGAACCCGAGGTGAACAGGAACTTTGCAATCGTGTCCGGCGTCACGGCCTTGAAGGCTGTTTCAACGGCGGGCGTTTCCGGCGTCGCCGCAACCGAGCGGAACGGGATCACATCGCTATCGCTGGAATCGCTGCTGACGATCGCAGCCGAGTGCAGCGGTGCAATCGCCGCGAGCGCCGCCGCGAATGGCTTGGCGCTGGAGACATAGATCGCGCCGGGCCCGAGCAGCTTGATCATGCCCTTGAGCTTGTCGAAATCTTTCGACATCAGCGAATAGGCCGGCGAGATCGCCGCCGAGGGCACGCCGACATGCTGGGCGGCCAGCGCGAACAATGCATGGTCGACGCTGTTGTCGGACAGGATCACCAAGGGCCGTTCCGCGCTCAGCCCCTGCGCCAGAATCCACGCCGCAGCCGAGCGAACCTGCCGCAATGCACCGGCATAAGTGACCTTGTTCCACGGCGCATCCGGCGTCTTGCGGTCGGCAAGAAAAATCCGCTCCGGCGTCTGCCGGGCCCAATGTTCCAGCCAATCGCCGACGCAGCGCGCGCCTGGCTTCAGCGGCACCGTCGATTTCAGGATGATGCTGCCGTCCGCGCGGCGATCGGCAGAGATCGCAGGCCTCGCGAACAGCGCTTCGGATGGGTCGCGGCCTGTGGCGGCGGCTGTCGTCATCGGTTTCCTCCTCGCGCGGCCCGTCTGCCGCCGGCCTCTTTGGGCCGCTCTTGCGCATATTGTTGGTCACAACAATTGTTGTCGTCAACAACAATATTTCCTTCCCGGCCGCAAAGCGCTAGAAGGAGAGCGACGCGGGGAGAAGCATGTGTCCAGCAGAGCGACCCAACCAGCCTTGAAAACCCCCGTTTCCGCGAACGACAAGCGCGGCGGAAATGGCAAGGCACGCCACCGGGAGCAGGATATCGAGGTCGGCCTCGACGGGCTGGTCGGCCATGCCGGCTACGCGGTGCGGCGCTTCCAGATCTGGATCTTTCAGGACTTCATCCGGACGCTGGCGGCGGTCGATATCAAGCCGACGCAATATTCGGTGCTGACGGTGATCGGTGCCAATCCGGGCCTGAGCCAGATGGCGGTCGCCAAGCGGCTCGGGATCGAGCGCGCCCGGCTGGTGCACCTGCTGGACAGTCTCGAAGATCGCAAGCTGGTGCGGCGCGTCCAATCCAGGACCGACCGCCGTTCCCACGCGCTGCACCTGACCGGGCGGGGCGAGGCATCGCTGCGGCAGTTCAAGCTGCTCGCGGCCGAACACGAGCGTCACGTCGCCGAGAAGATCGGGGCCGCGAATCGGGAGCACCTGCTCCGGATTCTGGCGGCGTTCACCTGAGCGCGCGGGCGCGACGAACTCCAAGCCCCACAACTGACAATGCCGCCTACAAATTAGGCAGAGGCAAGGCGCCGCGCTTGGACCGCGGACACGCCTCGTTTTCCGACAAGGCAACTAACCCACGAACATTGCAGAGTTATTGCCGTGTCTTGGGTTGCATCCCTAATTGTACACAATGGCACATCACTTGCTTCAATCCGGACGGAACTCCTCGCTTTGGTAAGTCGACCGTGACTGACCTCAGCCAACCCAGGACGGGGCATCAATTGACTGAAACCGTTGCTGCGATCGTCGCCGCGCACCGCGCCGGCACCATGACGCCGGCGCAAACCGTCGCGCGCAGCTATCAGCGCATCCGCGACCACAACGATCCGGCCGTGTTCATCTCCCTGCGCGACGAAAGGGACGCGCTGGCGGAGGCGCAAGCGCTGAGCGCAAAGGATCCGGCGACGCTTCCGCTGCTGGGCGTGCCGGTCGCGGTGAAGGACAATATCGACGCGCTGGGCCTGCCGACCACGGCCGCCTGCCCGGCGTTTTCTTATTCGCCGACGCAGGACTCGACCGCGGTCGCAAAGCTGCGCGCGGCCGGCGCCATCATCGTCGGCAAGACCAATCTCGACCAGTTCGCGACCGGCCTCGTCGGCGTGCGCTCGCCCTATGGCATCCCGACAAATCCGATCCGCGCCGATCTCGTTCCGGGCGGATCGAGTTCGGGATCGGCAGTCGCGGTGTCAGCCGGATTGGTGCCGCTGGCGCTCGGCACCGACACCGCCGGAAGTGGCCGTGTGCCGGCGATGCTCAACAACATCGTCGGGTTGAAGCCGAGCCTCGGGCTGATCTCCAATGCCGGGCTGGTGCCGGCCTGCCGGACGCTGGATTGCATTTCGGTGTTTGCGCTCACGGTGGACGATGCCGTGACGGCGCTATCAGCGATGGCCGGCCCCGATGACGCCGATCCGTTTTCACGCGACCGGCCGCTCGGCGCGGTCACCGCGTTTTCCGGAGAGTTGCGGCTCGGCGTTCCCCGCAGCGGTCAGTTGGTCTTCTTCGGCGACCGTGAGTCGGAGCAGGCCTATGGCGAAGCGCTGAAGCGCTGGACCTCACTCGGCGCAACCCTGGTCGAATTCGATCTCGAACCGTTTTATGAGACCGCGCGGCTGCTCTATGAGGGACCGTGGGTCGCCGAACGTTTTCTCGTGATCCGCGATCTCCTGGCATCGTCGCCGGATGCGATTCATCCCGTCACGCGCGAGATCACCATGGCCGGCGCGCGGCCGACCGCGGCCGATACCTTCGCGGCGCTCTATCGTTTGCAGGCGCTGCGGCGCGTCGCCGAGCGCACCTTTACCGACATCGACGCGCTGGTGCTGCCGACGGCGCCAACCTCCTATTCAACGGCGCAGGTGCTGGCCAATCCGATCGAGCTCAATTCCAGGCTCGGCACCTACACCAATTTCGTCAATCTGCTCGATCTCTGCGGGCTGGCATTGCCGGCGGCGATGCGGCCGGACGGCATCCCGTTCGGCATCACGCTGCTCGCGCCGACCGGCCACGACGCGCAGCTCGCCAGCATCGGCCGCGCCTTCCATGCCCACACTGGACTGAAGATGGGCGCCAAGGGCCTGACGCAGCCGCCGCTCGCAGCGCCCTCGCCACAACTCAGCGGCGACGAAATCGCAATCGCGGCGGTCGGCGCGCATCTATCCGGCATGGCGCTGAACGGCGAGCTGACGTCACTCGGCGGACGCCTGCTGGAGGAAACCTCGACCGCGCCGGACTACAGGCTCTATGCGCTCGACACCACGCCGCCAAAACCCGGCATGCTGCGCGTCGAGGCTGGCGCGGGATCGCAGATCAAGCTCGAACTCTGGGCGCTGTCGGCGGCGGCGTTCGGAAAGTTCGTCGCCGCGATTCCGCCGCCGCTGTCGATCGGTACCATTCGTCTCGCGGACGGCCGCGGCGTGAAGGGATTTTTGGTCGAACCGGCGGCTGTTACAGGCGCTCGCGATATTTCAGCGTCCGGCGGCTGGCGGGCGTTCATGGCGCAGAAGGCGGCGGTGTAAAGCTTCGTAGGATGGGTGGAGCGCAGCGATACCCATCATCGTACGGCATGCAGGATGAGCAGTTATGATGGGTTTCGCTTTGCTCTACCCATCCTACCACGCTCAGGGATGCGACACCGCGTAAAGCTCATACTCCCCGCGCACCAGTTCGATATGCGCACGCATCGCGGCCGCGGCGCCGGTTTTGTCGCCGCGCATGATCGCGACCACGACACGGTCGTGCTCGGCGTGGGATTTGGCGAGGCGGCCGAGATTGCGGAACTGGGCACGCCGGAACGGCTGCACCCGCACCCGCGTCGCCAGCGTCATCTCGGCGATATAGCCGTTCTGCGAGCCGGCATAGATGGCGTTGTGAAAGCGCTCGTTGACTTCGTGGAATCTTTCAGGATTGCCGGCGTAGCTCAGCACCCGCAATTCCTCGTGGATGCTTTCGAGCTTCTGGCGATCCGCCGCCGGCATCCGCTCCGCAGCAAGGCCTGCGCACAGCGCTTCCAGCTCCGCCATCGCCTCGAACATTTCGGTTAGCCGCTCGATCGACGGCTGCGCCACCACGGCGCCGCGATGGGCGCGGGATTCGACGAGACCGCTCGCCACCAACTGCCGCAGCGCCTCGCGCACCGGGGTCCGCGACACGCTGAAGCGCCGCGCAATATCGGTCTCGTCCAGTCCCGATCCCGGCGCCAGCACCCCGCGCACGATCTCGTCGGCGAGTTGCAGTCGCAATTCCTCCGCGCGCGTGACCTTGTCCGCCTGCGGCGAGGCGCGGTCGACGCGCCGCACCACCGGCTCGCCTTCGGGGCCGGATTGCGGGCTGCGGGTAGGAAGATCGTCAAGGCTCATGTCGTTTGACCCAAATCCTTTCGAAATCCAACCCTACGAAGCCGGCTCGTCGATGATGCTGACGTGGGCGGCGACGATTCTCCACCCCTCAGGAAACCGCACCCAGGTCTGCATCTGCCGCCCCACCTTCTTGCCGCTCCACGCATCGCGATAGAACAACGTCGAGGCAACAGCGGTATCGCGGCCATAGCTGGTGATGACGGTCTTGTCGGTCGTACGCATCAGCCCCACCGGCGAGCGGCCGGCGCGGAACGCCATGATGGCCTCATAGCCGTAGAGGTTTTCGTTGATGCCGTAGCGCAGCGTGCGGGGATCGTTGCGGAACAATTCATCCAGCACCGCGACGTCGTTCGATACCAGCGCCGCTTCATAGCGCGCGAATTGCGCTGACACTTCAGCGAGCACGTCGGGAAGATCGATATCCATGGCTAAATTCCTCGCTAAATTCCTCTTGGCGCAGGCGCCGCAGCAACGCCGGATTGCTCCAATGCACGAGCGACGCGAAGCGCGATATCCTCGCGCCAGGGTGCGGCGATGATCTGGACCCCGATCGGCATCGGCTCCAGCGGCACCGGCACCGCGACCACGGGCAGTCCGATGAACGAAATCGGCTGGGTATGGATGCCGATATTGGCGCGCACCGGTAGTTCGACGCCGTCGAGCTTGAACGTTACCTGCCCGAGTTTGGGCGCGGTGCAGGGCGTGGCAGGCGCGATGATCACGTCGACCGATTTGAACAGCTCCAGCACTTGCATGCGATACCAGCGGCGGAATTTCTGCGCCCGATCGACCAGCGGCGCCGGCACCATCGCGCCCGCGATCAGGCGATCGCGCACCGCCGGATCGAAATCGTTCGGGCGCTTGCGCAGGCGATCAAGATGCAGCGAAGCGCCTTCGGTGGTGGAAATCACGTAAGCCGCGGCGCGGGCCCGTGCGGCTTCGGGGATTTCGATCGTCTGTGTCGCATCAAGCGCCTTGGCGACGCGCGCCACGGCCTCGACAGCCTCCGGAAACACATTCTTCTGGAAATAGCCACCGGCTATTGCGACCCGCAATCCGCCGACGCCTTGCGCGAGCTGCGACGTCACCGGCTCAACCGGCCGCGTCGTGCACGCGGCATCATCGGCATCCGGCCCCTGCATCGCATCATAGGCCAGCGCGAGATCGCCGACGCTGCGCGCAAGCGGTCCGAGGTGGTCGAAGCTCGCGACAAACGGAAACGACCGTGCCCGCGACAGCCGGCCATAGGTCGGCTTCAGGCCAAAGATCCCGCAGAACGACGATGGCACCCGGATCGAACCATTGGTGTCCGAGCCCAGCGCGATCGGCACCAGGCTGCCGCCGACCGAACTGCCGGAACCACCGGATGAGCCGCCGGTCATGCGTGTCGGATCGTGCGGATTGCGCGACGGGCCGTCATGCACATTCTCGCCCGTGAAGTCGTAGGCGTATTCGCCCATGTTGAGCGCGCCGACCAGGACGGCGCCTGCCGCCTCCATGCGTTCCACCAGCGTCGCATCGCGCGAAGACGGTGCGAGGTCGCGGTTGATCTTCGAGCCCGCGCGCGTCGGCAGGCCCTTGACGTCGAACAAGTTCTTGACCGCGAACGGCACGCCCGCGAGCGGACCGACTTTCTGCCCCGCCGCAATCGCCACATCGACGGCGCGGGCTTTCGCACGTGCGCGATCCGCGGTGACGTCAGTGAAGGAGTTCAGAACCGAATCATGCTTGGCGATCCGCGCCAGCGCGTCTTCGGTCGCGGCGAGCGCGGTCATCTTGCCGCCGGCCACGGCCCGGGCGATCTCTTCTGCGGTCATGGCGCGGTCAGGCTGCGAAGACACTGGCGGGCTCGGTTTCGTCGGGCAATGCAAATTCATCGACCAGCCGCGCCAGCCTCAGCGATACTTCAAGATTCGCGCGCACCACCGGCCGCCAGGAATCCTCCACCGGCAACGCCAGCGCTTTCGCGACGGCGTCGATATATTCGTCCAGGGGTTCGGCCATTTCGCTCCCATTCAGGTTTAGTGAACCGGCAACGGCGGATGCGGGATCGCCGTCAGCAGCTCCTTTGTATAGGCGTCCTGCGGATTGCCCAAGACCTGTTCGGACGGGCCATGTTCCACGATTCGTCCCGCGCGCATCACGATGACACGATCGCACAAGAGGCGCACCACATTCAAATCATGGGAGACAAACAGATAGCTCATACCCATCGACGACTTGAGGTCCTGCAAGAGATTGAGCACCACCGCCTGCACGGAGACGTCGAGCGCCGCGGTCGGCTCGTCGAGGATCACGAGCTTTGGGTGCAGCGCAATCGCGCGAGCGATGCCGACGCGGGCCTTCTGGCCACCGGATAATTGATGCGGGAAGCGATCGAGCAGATTAATGGGGAGACCGACCAGCCCGGCGAGTTCCTCGCAACGGGCGCGCAGCGCATCGCGTCCCCTGATGTCGCCGAGCTGCATGATCGGATCGACGATGGCGCGCGCCGCAGTAAAGCGCGGGTTGAGGCTGTCGGTCGGATCCTGGAACACCATCTGGATGCTCTTGCGCAGCGGCATCCGTGCGAAGGCGTTGGGCAGCATGGTGCCAATCTCGTCGCCGTCGAACACGATGCGGCCGGAGGTCTGATCCAGCAGCCGCATCACCATCATCGAAGTGGTCGATTTGCCGCAGCCGGATTCACCGACCAGGCCGACGCTCTCACCGCGGCCGACCGTAAAGCTGATGCCGTCGACGGCGCGGAATAGTTCGGTCTCGATCGGCGGCTTGCGGGAAAACAGCTTGCCGAGAACGGCCGTGGCGCCCTGGCGCGGATATTCCTTCACCAGTTTCTCGACCAGCAGCAGCGGCTTCTCGTCACCCCCGGGCTTGACCCGGGGGTCCATCGCTTCAAAGGAATCTTTCGAAGATTGATGGATGGCCGGGTCAAGCCCGGCCATGACGGGTGGTAGCGCCGCCGCGTCTTCCTCCGGCAACAGATCGCGCAAAGAGACGCCGATCCGCGGCGTCGCGCGCATCAGCTTCTTGGTGTAGGCGTGTTCCGGGTTGGCGAAGATATCGGCGGATTTCGCGGTCTCGACCACGCGGCCTTTTTCCATCACCACGACGCGATCGCAATAGGCTGCGGCGAGGCCGAGGTCATGCGTGATCAGGATGGTCGACATGCCGCGCCGTTTTGTGAGTTCGACGATCAAATCCATCACAGCCTTTTGCGTCGTGACATCGAGGCCGGTGGTCGGCTCGTCGGCGATCAGAAGCTGCGGATTGCAGGCCAGCGCCAGCGCGATCACGACGCGCTGGCACATGCCGCCGGAGAGCTCAAACGGATAGGCGTGGTAGCGCTCGCGCGGCCGTGCGATCTTGACCTGTTCCAGCGCCTCGATCGCCTTCTCGCCGCGATCACTGGCCGCTGACTGCACATGCTGGCGCAGCACGTCCTCGATCTGGTCGCCGACCTTGCGGATCGGATTGAGCGCCGCGCGCGGGTTCTGGAAGATCATCGAGATTTCGCGGCCGCGCAAATCCCGCATCTGGTTCTCGGTCGCGGCCTTGACGTCGATGCCGGAAAACATCACCGAGCCCTCGGCGATCTTGCCGGCGCGGTCGAGGATCCGCATCACGGCGTACGAGGTCACCGACTTGCCGGAGCCGGACTCGCCGACGATACCGAGCGTCTCGCCCTTGGCCACGGAGATGTTGACGTGCTGCACCGCTTTCACGATGCCGCGCCGCGTGGCGAATTCCACCGTGAGGTCGTTGACGTCGAGCAATGGCTGCGCGGTCATCGGTATGTCCTCAGGTTCTTCGCTGCGGGTCGACGATGTCACGCAGACCGTCGCCGAGCAGGTTGAAGCAGAACACCGCGATCATCAGCGCGAGGCCCGGAAACAGCGCGATCCACCATTCGCCCGACACCATGAAGCCAGCGCCCTCCGCGACCATGATGCCCCATTCGGCGGTCGGCGGCCGCACGCCAAGGCCGATGAACGACAGGCCCGCGGCATTGAGGATCGCGTAACCCATGGTCAGCGACATCTGCACGATCATGATCGGCATGATGTTGGGCAGGATGTGCACCAGCAAAATCCGGAACTCACCATTGCCCGACAATCGCGCCGCCTGCACGAAACCTGCATTGCGGCGCACATTGGCCTCGGCACGGGCGACGCGGGCATAGAGTGGAAAATTCACGATCGCGGTCGCGATGATGATGTTCTGCACGGTATTGCCCAGCGCAGCGACGATACCCATCGCCAGCACGAACAGCGGAAACGCCATGATGGTGTCGGCGATACGTCCGACAATGCGGTCGGCCCAGCCGCCGAAATAGCCGCCGGCGATGCCGGCAAGGCCGCCCATCAGGAACACCAGCGCCACCGAAGCCACCGCGATGAACACATCCAGCCGTGTAGCCACGATGACGCGGCTGAAGATATCGCGGCCCAACTGATCGGTGCCGAACCAGTGCGCCGCCGACGGCGCCTTCAAGGCAGCTGACGTGTCGCTGGCGAGCGGATCGTAGGGCACGATGTAGGGCCCGAACACCGCCGCGAACAGGATCACGATCAACAGGGCGAAGGCAAAAGCGGTGACGCGGTTCTCGCCGAGCACATAGCGGGTGTGCTCGAAGATCGCTGATAGTCCCGAGGTTCGCGCGGGGCTGACAGGTTCAACGGCAGGCGCAACGGTGCTCATGCTTGTTACCCTTCCAATCTCACGCGCGGATCAATCACACCGTAGAGAATGTCGATGACCAGATTGAGCAGCACGTACATGACTGCCATGGTCAGCACAAAACCCTGCACCGGCGCGAAGTCCGACGAGATCAGGGCCTCCACCGCATAGGAGCCGATGCCAGGCCAGGCGAAGACTTTTTCCACCAGCACGTTGGCCCCGAGCAGGAACGAGAACACCATACTGAGCGTGGTGATCACAGGCAGCATCGCATTACGGAAAGCATAAGTGATGATCACGGTGCCCGGCGACAGGCCGCTGGCGCGCGCGGTGCGGACGAAATCCGAGGCCAGCACCGCCAGCATCGAGGCCCGCGTCATGCGCGCGATCGGCGCCAGCGAGAAGATCGCCAGCGTCGTCGCGGGCAGGATCAGCTGGCTCAGCGCGGAGCGAAACGCCTCGGGATCGCGCGCGATCAGGGTGTCGATCAGATAGAAGCCGGTCACCGTCGGCGGCGCGCTGTAGAACACGTCCAGCCGGCCGAGCGGCGCCGGCGACCAGCCGAGCCGGAAATAGAAGACGTAGACCAGCACCAATCCGGTAAAGAACACCGGCAGCGAGACGCCGGCCGTCGTCGTTATGCGGCAGAGATGATCGATCCACGAGCCGGGCCTTGTGGCGGCGAGCACGCCGAGCGGGATGGCGATCACGATGGAAACGAACAGGCCGAGCAGCGTCAGCTCGGCGGAAGCCGGCAGGCGATTGCGGATTTCGGCGGCGACCGGCTGGCCGGTGGTCAGCGAATTGCCGAAATCGCCATGGGCGAGATCATTGGTGTAGCGGAAGAACTGTTCGATCAGCGGCTTGTCGAGGCCGAGTTTTTTCCGGATCTGCTCGACCGCCTCCTTGGTCGCGGCGGGCCCGGCAAAGTACGCGGCGGGATCGCCAGGCAGCGCCCGCGTCAGCAGAAACGTGACGATCACGACCCCGATCAACGACGGGATCGCGAACATCAGCCGCTTGCCGATCATGGTCAGCATGGCAGGCGCTCCGCGCCAGCGAATAGCGAATGGCAAATAGTGAATGGACGATCGCGGCTACGTTCTTTCATCCTTCACTACCCCCTATTCGCCATTCGCTACTCACCATTCGCCCCTCACGCCTTCACCAGCGCACGATAGTCGAGCCTTCGGTGGAACCAGTATTGATAGCCCGAGATGTTCTTCTGCATCGCGACGTTGACGAAGGGCTGATACAGCGGAATCCGCGGGATATCCTTGTAGGCGAGATCGACGAAACCCTTCACGTCGCTGTCGTAGGCCGCCTTGTCGCCGGTCGAGGCCGCGTTGCGCGCGCCGTCGATCAGTCTGTCCATCTCCGGCGACTTGTAGCTCATGGTGTTGAAGACGGAATTGTTGCCGTGATAGCACCAGTAGAAGAAGTATTCGGGGTAATCGAGCCAGCCCGAGAACACGTTGGTGTAGAGCGGCATCTCCTTCTTGTTTAGTTCGGTGCGCCAGTTGGCGCCGGGGATCTTGTTGATCGTGGCCTTGATGCCGAGCTGCGCGAGGCTCTCCTGCACCAGCACGCAGAGCGGCTCGTTGACCCCTGCGAAATTGAGATCGAACGAGATCGTGGTCTCGAAACCGCTGGCGTAGCCGGCCTCGCTGAGCAGCGCCTTCGCCTTGGCCATATCGGTGGAGAATTTGGTCGGCTGCGGCCACGCCACCTCGGTGGCCTTGTCGGCGGATGCGCCGAACATCGGGTTGGCGAGGCCGAACAGCACGACGTCCATGATTTTTTGATAGGGAAGCGCGTAGGCGATCGCCTGACGCACCTTGGGATTGTCGAACGGCGGCTTGGTGACGTTCATGCCGATATACTGGATACCGTTACTGAACGGCAGCGACACCACGTTGAGCTTGCCGTTGGCCTTCATCTCCTGGAAATCCTTGAACGGCAGTTCATAGGAGATGTCGGCGTCGCCACGCTCCAGCAGCGCGCGGCGGTTGCCGGCCTGCGGCACCATGCGCCAGATCACACGTTTGATCTTCGGCAGGGGACCACCGACCCAGGCGTCGTTGCGCTCCATGATGACTTCGGTGCCGGCGGTCCACTTCGACAGCTTGTAGGCGCCGGAGCCCGCGGTCTGCTGTTTTGTATATTCGAGACCCCAGGGATCCTTCTCGGAGGCGTTCTTCTTCACCAACTCCGAATTGACAATGCAGGGCACGATGACGGCGAGATCGGGGATCGTCAGGCGGTCCTTCTTGGCAAAGTCCACTCGCAGCGTGTTGTCATCGACGACAACGAACTGCTCCGGCTTGGTCAGCGAGCCCGCGCTCATCTGGAAGGTCGGAAAGCCGCCGACCGAGACCGCGCGATCGAGCGACCATTTGACGTCCTTGGACGTCACCGGCGTGCCGTCATGGAATTTCGCGTTCTTCTTCAGCTTGAAGGTCACCGACATGTCGTCGATCTTCATGTCGTCGGCGAGTTCGCCCTTGAACTTGTCGCGGTCGTAATACGGCACGCCGCCGGGCCCGCTCTTCATCTCATGGGTGATCAGGCGGTCGTAGCAATTCCACGACACTTCATAGCCGGGCACGTTGGTGCCGACGCCATGGATGTCGAGGTTGTTGGGACCGCCTTCCGAGACGATCAAAAGCGTCTCCGACCGCGCATCGGCCTTGGCGGGAGAGAAAATGGCCGGCGCCGGCACCAGGGCGCCCGCGGCGACCCCCGTGACGGATTTCAGGAAATCGCGACGCTTCATGGTGATGCTCCAACGCCTGAGGGGAACGGCTTTGGAACCGGGAATCGCAAGGTTCGTGCCAAACCTTAATGGAAAACTAAACACGATCTAATTGACTGATAATACGAACGAATATGAATTTTTGATGCATTCGGCTCCTCAAAGCGAGGCTCAAATTGCATACAAAGAGGCATGTTTGCTCACTAATTATGCAAATATTTTGAGCGCCTGTTTGATGTGCGGCTTCGTCGCACCCGTCAGGTCGGCCACACCAGATCCTGCAGTTCAACGAGGTCGCCGGCTTTCTCCTGCCAGCCTTCGATCTGGATATGCCGGATCGGGTCGCTGTGCTGATGCAGCAGCATCAGCGCCATCAACCGCCGCTTCATCGCCGGATGGATATCGGCGCTTGAATACCCAAACCCCTCGAACAGGCTGCGCACCCGTCGCCTCACCCCCGCGGTCATGAAGGCGCTCGGCCCCAACAGGTCATACTCGCCAAAACCCGTCATCACGTCGCCGAAGTCGAACAGCCCCGAGAGACGCCACCCATTGCCGTCGCGGCTCAGCAGAAAATTCTCCGGAATGTATTCGCCGGTGAGGATGACCGGCGGCGCGTCCAACGGAATGAGCGATGCCGCATCGCGCAGGATATCGTCGAACCCGGCAAGGAATTTTGGCGGCAATCCGAGGCGCGTGTGGCGCGCGCGACAGCCCTCGATTTGTTTCGGGATGAAGTCAGCCCATTGCGGCTCGATGCTTGCGAGTTCTCCGAGCGGGGCGCGCTGCACTTCGGCGATGGTCGCGCCGATCTGCGCAAGCACGCGTTCCTTCTGGTCTTCAGGCAGCGTCGGCCAGACCTCGGAGCCGACGACACCGTGCAGCCGCGTGAAGATGAGATAGGGCCAGCCGTCGCGCTCGCCTTCGAACAGAATTTCCGGAATCGGGAGGCTCAATTGTCCGCGCAACTGCCTCAGCGATGCGCGCTCGGAGACAAACTGGCCGCGAAGCATTGGCGGGAAAAGCTTCAGGATCAGGTCATCGCCAAGGCCGACGACGAGGTTGGTACCGGTCGCGAAGACATGCGGCGATGTTGCTTTCAGGCCATGGCCGTGCGCGACGTCTGATGCCACCGGCAGCCAGCGGGACTGGTCGGCGCGCCAGGCATGGAAGGCTTCGTAGTCTGCGAGGGCCGGCAGTGAAGGTGTCATCACACAACCGTCATTGCGAGCAAAGCGAAGCATCCATTCTTTCTTTCCTTGGGAGCGATGGATTGCTTCGCTTCGCTCGCAATGACGGAAAAGTCGAAACCCTACGCGTCCTATCGGTCCGGATTCGCCCGCTCGAACTGGCGCAGCAGACGGTTGCCCCGCTCGGCGGCGAGGTCGAGGGCGGCTTGCGCGGGCCGCTTGCCACTGAAGACCTGCTCCAGTTCCTCGTCGATCGCGTCGCGGATCAGCACGAACGAGCCAAGCCGGATTCCCTTGGAGTGCTCGGTCGGCGGCTTCAGGGTCATCTGCTCGATCGAGATCGCCGCGCCGGGATTGCGATCATAGAACCCCTGCGCCCGTGAAAGGTCGAAGGCGGCGCGGGTGATCGGCAGGTAGCCGGTGTTCTGGTGCCAGGCCGCCTGAACTTCCGGCTTCGAGAGAAACGCGAAAAACTTCGCGACCCCGGTATATTCATCGCGTGGCCGGGCCCGCAGCACCCACAAGGTCGCGCCGCCGATGATGGTGTTCTGCGGCGCGCCGTTGACGTCGGAATAGTACGGCATCAGGCCGTAGCCGACCTCGAATTTCGAATTGGCCTTGATGTCGGCGCGGGTCGCCGACGAGCCGATGAAGATTCCGCACTCGCCCTTCTGGAAGCGCGGCTCGGCCGACTGGCCGCGGCCGCTATAGTCGTACACTTTCGTGGTCTGCCATTCCGCCAGCTGCGTGATGTGGCGCACCACGGTCGGATTGTTGAAGGTCAGTTCGGCGTCGAGACCGCCAAACCCATTGCCCTTGGTCGCCAGCGGCAGGTTATGGAATGCCGAAAAATTCTCGACATTGATCCAGGAAGGCCAGGAGGTGGTCAGACCGCACACCGCGCCGGCCGTGCGCAGCTTCTTCGCCGCGGCCCCCACCTCGGGCCAGGTCTTCGGTGCGACTTCCGGATCGAGACCGGCGGCGCGGAACAGGTCCTTGTTGTAGTAGAGGATCGGTGTCGAGGCGTTGAACGGGAACGACAGCATGTTGCCGGCGACGTCGGAATAATAGCCGGCGACGGCCGGCAGATAGGCCGCCGGCGAGAACGGCTCCGACTGGTCGCGCATCAACTCGAACACCGGATAGATCGCGCCTTTTGCCGCCATCATGGTCGCGGTCGCGATCTCGTTGACCTGAACGATGGCGGGCTGGCTGCGCGAACGGAAGGCGAAGATCGCCGCCGTCACCGTTTCGGTGTAATTGCCCTTGTAGGTCGGAACGATCCGGTAGTCGGATTGCGAGGCGTTGAAATCGGCCGCGAGCTTCTCCAGCTGCTTGCCGAGCTCACCCGACATCGCGTGCCACCACATGATCTCGGTGGTCGCTTGCGCCGGAGACACCAGCACGGTGAGTGCGAGCGCGACGAACTGAAACAGCCTCAAGATCGACTTCACTGATGAATCACTTTGCCAAAACCGCTTGTCAGGGCCGCGATCAAATCTGCGCGCTGCGCCGTCATAGATGCCCGCGCCGGACGTTTCAATCCACTACCACCGTCGCAGCGCACAATTAACGATTGCAGCGGCTCCGGATAGCCAAGTGTGGGCGCTTTCTGCTAGAAAAATATTGAACCTTTTCTTCCCGCCGCAGACTTCTTCACAAGGGGATTTGTTGCCTGTGTATCGCCGCGCCGACCTTTCGCGGACCATAATGCTTGTTCTGGCGTTGTTCCTGACAGCGGCCTCAACGAGCGCTTTTGCGCGCGAATTTCGCGCCGCCGATACCCAGAACGAGAGTTATCCGACCGTGCAGGCGCTGCACTATATGGGCAGCCTGGTTGCGGAACGCACCGGCGGCCGCCACGAGATCAAGGTGTTCCATTCGCGCCAGCTCGGCGAGGAAAAGGAAACCCTGGAGCAGACCCGCGCAGGCGCCATCGATATCAATCGTACCAACGTCGCATTGATCGGGAGCATGGTGCCGGCGATGAATGTGCTGGCGATGCCGTTTCTGTTCCGCTCCATCGAGCATTTGCAGAAGGTGCTGGATGGACCAATCGGCAATGAGATCCTGGACAGCTTCGAACCTTACGGCTTCGTCGGCCTCGCGTTCTACGATTCCGGCGCCCGTTCGATCTACAACCACGTCCGTCCGGTCACCTCGATGGCCGACCTCAAGGGCTTGCGGATTCGGGTGCAGCAATCCGAGCAGATGGTCGAGATGATCCGCTCGCTCGGCGCCGATCCGGTCGCACTGCCCTACGGTCAGGTGCTGACCGGGCTCTCCACCAAATTGATCGACGGCGCCGAGAACAACTGGCCGTCCTTTGTCACCACCGATCACTACAAATTCGCCGGCTTCTACACCCTCACCGAACATACGATGAGCCCCGAAGTGCTTGTCATGTCGAAAAAGGCGTGGTCTGGCCTGTCGCCCGAGGACCAGAAGGCCTTTCGCGAAGCCGCCATGCGTTCGAGCCGCTTCATGCGCGGGAAATGGCGCGATCTCGAAGAGCGCTCGCGCAAGCAGGCGGAAGACGCCGGCGTCAAGATCGTCACCGATTTCGACCGCAAGCCGCTCGAGGGGGCGATGGCGGGAATTTACGCCAAGGCGCAGCAAAACCCCGCGATGGCACAGCTCATTGAACGAATTCGTGGGGTGCAGTGAGTTGGCCGCAACCTCGCAACGGGACGGATCAGTGGAACGGCCGGCGAGCCTCGCCGTGCGCGGCCGTATTCGCATCGTCCAGGTGCTGCGCGCGGTCCCGATCCGCTGGCGCATCCTGTCGATCGCGGCCTTGAACTCCGCCGTGGTCGTGGTGCTGGCCGCGCTGATATGGAACGGCGCCAAGGTGCTCGGTTCGGCCTGGGAAGATGTCCGCCACGTCAGGGAATCCGACAAGATCCTGGCGCTGCTCGAAAGCGAAACCAGCCGGCTGCAGAACCTGATCCATCGCTACATCAACCAGCCGAGCCCCGAACTGTTCGCGGAGATTCTGCTGCTGCGCGAAGCCGTGCTCGGCACGCTGACCAACCGCGCCTCAAACGACCCGATGCTTTCGGGCTCGGTCGAACAGCTCGAGCAGGTCACCGACCGCTTCCTCAACGGTTTCGGCGAACTGCGCGCGGTGCAGGCGACGATCGCGAAAACCTACGAGCAGCAGGTTCTGGGCCCGGCCAGGGACATGGCCGGGCTTTATTCCATCATCGAGGGCGCCACCGGGCACCGCGATGCGCTGATCTGGCCGTCGCTCGGAAAATCCCGCGAGGCGTTTACCGGGATGCTGGTCGCCGCCAACGCCTATTACCTTTCGCTGGCGTCGGCGTCGGCCGAGGACGCCCGCCGGAATACCGAGACGATCGAAAAGACCATCCCTGTCATGTCCGACCTCGCCGACAATGATTTGCAGCGCATGGCGCTGACGCGGCTGCATGCGAAAACCCTGGCGCTGCGCGAGGGACTGGCGAAGCTGACCGAGCAGCTTGCGGTCCGGACCGAATTGTTGCGCAACACCATCGACGCCAGCCAGGCCGATGCGATCGGCGTGATCGACCGCCTGTCCGTGAAGATGCGCCAGCGCGAGCAAAAGGCGCAGGAAACCTTCGACCGCACGCTGGCCGGCATTTCGCGCCGGGTGCTGTCGATCGCCGTGATCTTCCTCGGCATCATCCTGTCCGCGGGTGTCCTGATCGCGCTCTCGATCCGGCTGCCGCTGCAGCAGATCATGGCGTCGATGCACGCGATCACCTCGGGCAATTACGATCGCGCCGTGCAGGGCACGTCAGCCAAGGACGAGGTCGGCGCGATGGCGCGCGCGGTGGAGGTGTTCCGCGAAAACGCCATCGCCAAACGCAAGACCGAGGACGAGCTGCGCGCGTCGAAGGAAAAGGCCGAGGGCGCGCTGCTCGAGCTCAATGCCGCCCAGCAGAACCTGATCGACGCCGAACGGCTGGCGGCGCTGGGCGGCCTGGTCGCCGGCGTCGCCCACGAGGTCAACAACCCGATCGGGATCAGCCTGACGGTGGCATCGAGCTTCGCGCGCCGCGCTGATATCTTCGAGACCGAGCTGCGCACCGAGCCGCTGCGCCGCTCCAAGCTCGACGAGTTCGTCAAGAGCTCGCGCGACGCCGCCGGGCAACTGGTGGCCAATCTGCACCGTGCCGGCGAACTGATCCAGTCGTTCAAGCAGGTGGCGGTGGACCGCTCCCATGCCGAGCGCCGGCAATTCAGCCTCAGCGAGGCCACCGACCAGATCGTGGCGAGCCTGCGCCCGGTGTTGAAGAAGGCGACGATTACGCTGTCGGTCGACGTGCCGGAGGGTCTGTTGATCGACGGCTATCCCGGCTCCTACGGCCAGATTTTAACCAATCTTTTCCTCAACGCAGCCAATCATGCCTTCGCCGACGGCCGTTCCGGGGCGATCTCGCTTTCGGCACGGGCCCGCGGCAGTGACGATGTCGAAATCATTTTTGCCGATAATGGGGCCGGAATGACGCCGGACGTCCAGCGGCAGGCGTTCGATCCGTTCTTTACCACGCGCCGCAACGAGGGCGGTACCGGACTGGGCTTGCATATCGTCTATAATCTTGTCACTCAACAGCTCGGCGGCCGGATGATGCTGGAGTCAAGGCTAGGACAAGGCACCACTTTCCGCATTATCATGCCTAAGGTCGCCAAGGGAATTGTAACCAGCGGACCCACGATCACAGACGCAGCAGCCGACGGAACCCCTCAATGGCCGAACAGGACGATGTCCTCCACCTGATCGACGATTCCGAAACCGCCCCGGATGATTCGTCTGCACGCAAATGGAAGATCGCCGTCATCGACGACGATCATGCGGTGCATGAAGGCACGCGGTTTGCGCTGAGCGACTACAACCTCCACGGCGCCACGCTGGAAATCCTCTCCGCCTATTCCGCGGCCGAAGGCCGCGTCCTGATGCGCGACAATCCCGATATCGCCGCCGTGCTGCTCGACGTCATCATGGAAACCGACGTCGCCGGCCTCGACCTCGTTGAGTACATCCGCAACGACATCAAGAACGAGACCGTCCGCATCATCCTGCGCACCGGCCAGCCCGGCCAGGCGCCGGAGCGCCGCGTCATCGTCCAGTACGACATCAACGATTACAAGGCCAAGACCGAGCTCACCGCCGACAAGCTGTTCACCTCGCTGACCGCCGCCTTGCGCAGCTACCAGCAACTCGAGCGCATGGTGCAGACAAGGCGCGGGCTCGAAATCATCATCGACGCCGCCTCGACCCTGTACGACTTCAAATCGATGCAGCGCCTCGCCGAAGGCGTGCTGACGCAACTGGCTTCGCTGCTCAATGTCGATTGCGCCGGTATACTGGTGCTGCGCGACGACGGCGCCCCTGGCAGCGAATTCTCCGTGCTGGCGGGCTCGGGCTGCTACAGTCGCTTTATCGGCACCACCAGCTCCAAGTCGCTCGATCCGGATTTGCGGCAGATGGTGGAAGACGCCTTCACGCGCCGCAAGAACGAGTTCGCCGACCACCGCAGCGTGCTTTACCTGCGCACCGGCTCCGGCCGCGAGGTCGTGGTGCTGCTGCAGGCCGAACGCCAGCTTTCCGACACCGACCGCGCGCTGGTCGAGATTTTCTCCAGCCGGCTGTCGATCGCGTTCGACAATGTGATCCTCTACCAGCAGCTGCATGCGGCCAATACCCAGCTCGAAGACCGCGTCGCCCAGCGCACCCGCGCGCTGATGCAGGCCAACCGCCGGCTTTCGGCGCAGTGGCTGCGGCTGCAGCGCGCCAACGGCTTCAAGAACGAAATCCTCGGCACCGTCGCCCACGACCTGAAAAATCCGCTCGGCGTCATTCTCGGCCGCACCGAAATGCTCAACGAACTGATCGGCGCCGGCTCGCCGAAGGAGAACGTCACCGCGCAGGTCGACCACATCCGCGACGCCACCAAGCGCCTGACCTCGATGGTCGATCATCTGATTTCGGACGCGATGGCTGATGCCTTTGACATCACCATCCGCCGCGAGCCGGTCGACGTCGGCGCCCTGGTGGCCGAAGTCACCGACGCCAATCTGCCCTCGGCGGTCAACAAGCAGCAGGCCATCAGCGTCTCCGCACCGCCGAATTTCGTCACCATGTGCGACGTCGACCGGATCCGCGAGGCGATCGACAATCTGGTCAGCAATGCCATCAAATATTCACCGATCGGCGGCAAGATCACGGTCGGAGTCACCCATGAGGGAGACAACACTGTCGTCCGGATCACGGACGAGGGCGCGGGCCTGTCGCCCGAGGATCTCGGTCGGCTGTTCGGCCGCTTCCAGCGGCTGTCGGCCAAGCCGACCGCGGGCGAAAGCTCGACCGGCCTCGGTCTATCGATCGTCAAACGCATTATCGACATGCATGGCGGCCATGTGACCGCGGATAGCCCCGGCCCCGGACAGGGGTCGACCTTTACGGTTACACTGCCTGCAGCAGAGACACCATGAGCCAGAGCCAGCACATCATCATCGTCGACGACGAGGCGCCGGCCCGCGAAATGGTCGGCGATTACCTCAAGATGCACGGTTTCGCCGTGACGCTGTGCGACGGCGGCAAGAGCCTGCGCGGCGTCATCGAGACCAATGTGCCCGATCTCGTCGTGCTCGACCTCAACATGCCCGAGGAAGACGGGCTCTCGATCATCCGCGACCTGAAAAGCCGCATCAATGTCCCCGTCATCATGCTGACGGCGACCGCAAGCCCGATCGACCGCGTCGTTGGCCTCGAGCTAGGCGCCGACGATTACATTGCAAAGCCCTGCGAGCTGCGCGAATTGATGGCGCGCATCCGCTCGGTGCTGCGCCGCAGCGCGCCGGTCAAGGCGGTGGCGCCCGAGGCCGCCGGCGCCAAGGCGGAAAAGGAGCAATTGGTGCGGTTCGGCACCAAATGGCTCGATCTCGAAGCCCAGGCCCTGCGCGACGACGAGGGCAACGAGCATCCGCTCACCGCGTCCGAATTCGGCCTGTTGAAAGTGTTCGCGGCCAACCCAAAGCGGGTGCTGTCGCGCGAGCGGCTGCTGGAGCTGGCGAATGCGCGCGACGCCGAAGCCTTCGACCGTGCGGTCGACCTCCGCATCATGCGGATCCGGCGCAAGATCGAGATCGACCCGACCAAGCCCGCTGTCATCCGCACCATCCGCGGCGGCGGTTATCTGTTCTCGCCGACCGGCGAAAAGGGTTAGCATCCATGTCGTCCCGGCCTTGAGCCGGGCCCCATACGCTGCAGCGGTCGTGTTGGCGTGCTGTGGTAGTGACCTCGCCAAACAACAACGCCCTGTGGTTATGGGTCCCGGCTCAAGGCCGGGACGACGATCGATTTGTAGGTTCCGCGGAACGATTTTCGATCTGAAATCTTCCCATTTTCCGCACATTGAAATTATTGTTATTTTCGGCCCGAATGTTTCGTCGCGGCGGCCCCGACGAAACAATTCTCCCCGGCACGAAACCATTTTCCTCTTTCGGAGCAGACATCCCGAAACGTTGATTAACTAGAAATCTCCCAACGACACGCCGCCAAGCGGTGAACTGGGAGTTTGTCATGCCGAACGTGATTGCCATCAACGCTGCAGCCCGCAAGCACATTGCCGATGCCCGCGCGACATCGGACGAATCGCTGCTGGAGAGCATTGCCAAGGGCAACCGCACGGCGATGCACGTGCTTTATTCCCGGCATCACGTACGGGTTTACCGCTTCATCCTGCGCATGGTGCGCGATACCACGATGGCGGAAGACCTCGTCAGCCAGGTGTTCCTGGACGTGTGGCGCACCGCCAGCCAGTTCGAAGGCCGCTCCCAGGTTTCGACCTGGTTGCTGTCGATCGCCCGCTTCAAGGCGCTGACCGCGCTGCGCCAGCGCAAGCATGAGGACATCGATCAGGACGACGTGCTCGAGATCGCCGACGAGGCCGACACCCCGGAAGCGTCGCTCGACCGCAGCAACACCAGCGCCATCCTGCGCGCCTGCGTCGCCAAGCTGTCGCCGGCGCACCGCGAGATCATCAACCTGGTCTACTACCACGAGAAGTCGGTGGAAGAGGCCGGCGCGATCATCGGTATTCCCCAGAGCACGGTGAAGACCCGGATGTTCTATGCCCGCAAACAATTGGCCGACTTGCTTAAGGTCGCTGGCGTGGACAGCATCGCCGCATAAATCGCTGATTATTCAGTCGGTTAGATAGGTATTGGGAGCGGAAACCGGGTCGATTTCGAAGCCAAAGATTAAAGGCGACGAAACAAATGAAACAATTGGCGACATCACCCGGAAAAACTCTGCCCCTATACCCATCATCAGCAACGCAACCCAACGCCGAACAGGAGATCGAACATGCTGAAGCCGTCCTTCCGCTTCCTCATCGTCCCGCTCGGCGCAGTCGCTACCCTTGCTTCGCTGTCCGCTCAAAATGTCAGCCCTCGCGCCCAGCGCGATACCGGTTCGATGTTCGTGCGCGAACAAGTGGTCGATTGCAGCACCAAGAGCGCCGCCGAGGTCTGTGTGATCCCGGACGTCGTTCGCTAAACCAAGTTTCTGACGACCGACCAAGGCTTAACCTCCCAAGAACCTCCAACGACCCGGCCGGGATGCCCCCCAGCCGGGTCGCTCTGTATTTGGGGAGCCGGGCCAATGCGCCGCGCCAAGAGCCAGCTGGCGGCGCTCCAACGTCCAGGACGGGGCCTGGACAAAAATCTCGAAAACAACCCCATGCAAAGTAAAGCGGCCCCCCTTCATCCGGACGTGGATACCGCTCCCTGATTTATTTGCAACTAATTCTCACTTGCATTAAAATCTAAGCAGTTTCCGGCCCTGTCCGGAACGCAGGGGAGGCCATCATGTTCGTCTCGTTTCGCGCAGCCATTGGCGCGTCTGTTTTGCTGGGCCTTGTCTCGGGGGCGGCGATCGCGGCCGGCGATTTGTCGCGGCAAACGCCGATCGAGCTCACCGTCACATTGGGCTCGCCGGGCAAGCATGAATTCGCGCCGAAGCAACTGAAGTTCGAGACCGGCAAGCTCTACAAATTGATCCTGCGCAACGACAGCAACGATCCGCATTATTTCACCTCGCACGCCTTCTCAGCGATGGTGTGGACGCGAAAGGTGCAGGTCACGCAACAGCGCGACGGCAAGACCGTTACGCTCGCCGAGTTCAAGGGCGCGATGCGCGAGATCGAGGTTTATCCGGGGCAATCCGCCGAATGGTGGCTGGTACCGGTCGCCGCCGGCCGCGCCACCGATCTGCGCTGCGACATCAAGGGCGCTGAAGGCAAGACCCACGCCGATCTCGGCATGACCGGCGAGATCGTGATCGAGTAATGTTGCACTTCCTGCTTGACGCGATCGAGCCGCTCATGATGTTAGCCGCTGACAATGGATGCGGCGGCAAACCCGGATGAAGTTCGGCTGCGCAAGGGATCCTCGCTCAGGGAACGATTTGTCCAGGCGGGCTCCGGCGTTGTAATTCTTCTGATTATTGTCCCGGGCCTGCTTACCTGGGCCTCGGGCGGCCGACCGTTCATTCCTGCACTCTGGGTCGTGCCGCTCGGATTGTTCCTGATCGGCGTTGCCGCTCTTGAACGCAATGTGGCCTGGATCATCACGCAAGACGGCATCCTGATCGGCGAGCAGCGTCCGCTTGGCCAGGTGCACAAGCGAATGATCAGCCATCACGACATCGCAGAGGTCCGCGTCCGCAAGAACAGGTTCAGCTACCCAGCGAGTTTCAGCCTGGTGTGCAGGTTGGCCTCCGGAGGTGTCTTGATCTCGCCACCGCTGCCGGACATCACGCGCGTCAACGAAACCACCGCAACGGTTACGGGATTGCTCGGTCTTCCCGATGCCGCGCCCATCGACAACCCGCTCGAGGCCGGCAACGCCGAGATCATCCTTGGCTCGCCGGTCAACCCCGATCTGGGCCGCGTGATTCGAATCGCCGTGCCGGTTGTGGCCGGCCTGTGCGCTCTGCCGTTCCTCATCGCATTCTGGATCGGTGAGTGGGAGATGGCGCTCGGATTGCTCTTGCCGCTCGGCTTTCTCGCTGCCTTTGCACTCTACCGCCACGCGCACCGATTAGCCGGCGCGTGCTGGACCATTCGGCAAGGCGAGATCCGTATCGAGCGGATTGCGTTAAGCGGTAAGCCATCCGCCGAGACGATCCGAACAGATGACGTCGCAGCGATCGAGGTCGACGAGCCCGATTCCAAGGACCGCACCAGCACCATCAGCATTCGGTTGCACACGGGCCAGACCTTCTGCAGCCCGACAAAGCACGACGAAAATGCGGCACGTGCCGTGCGCGCAGAAATCATTCGGCGTCTCAATACTCCTCCGGATGCCGGAACATTGTCCGGATAGAGGACCTCTGCTGCAAAAGCCGCGGTACTGTTCTCGCATCGGGCATGATAGGATTCACGCCAGGGTTAGCTGCGACAGGTGGTGCCGATGTTCGAAGGCTGGGATGCCGTTGTATTGGCCCGGGCGCAGTTTGCCTTCACGATGTCGTTCCACATCATATTCCCGGCCTTCTCGATCGGGCTCGCCAGCTATCTCGCGGTGCTTGAGGCGCTGTGGCTGTGGACCGGGCGTGAGGTTTTCATCAACCTGTTCAATTATTGGCTGAAAATTTTCGCCGTCGCCTTCGGCATGGGCGTGGTGTCGGGCATCGTGATGTCCTACCAGTTCGGCACCAACTGGTCGGCCTTCTCCGACAAGACCGGCCCGGTGATCGGCCCGCTGATGGCCTATGAGGTGCTGACGGCGTTCTTCCTCGAGGCGGGCTTCCTCGGCGTGATGCTGTTCGGCCTCGATCGTGTCGGCCCAAAACTGCATTTTTTCGCAACCTTGATGGTTGCGGTCGGCACGCTGATTTCGGCGTTCTGGATTCTGTCGGCCAATTCCTGGATGCAGACGCCCACAGGTCACGCCCTCAATGCTGAAGGCCAGTTCATCGCCGTCGACTGGTTCAAGGTGATCTTCAATCCGTCATTCCCTTACCGGCTCGTGCATATGGTGCTGGCGGCGTACCTGACCACCGCGTTGGTGGTCGGCGCGGTCGGCGCCTGGCATCTGCTGCGCGACCCGCACCTGGCCGGCCCGCGCGTGATGTTCTCGATGGCGATGTGGATGGCGACGATCGTCGCCCCGCTCCAGATTCTCGCCGGCGACCAGCACGGGCTCAACACGCTGGAGCATCAGCCGGTGAAGATCATGGCGATGGAAGGCCATTTCCAGAGCCACAAGGACGGCGCGCCGCTGATCCTGTTCGGCTGGCCCAATCAGGCCGCGGGCAGGATGGATTACGCGATCGAAGTCCCCAAACTCGGCTCGCTGATCCTCAAACATTCCCTCGACGCGCCGATGGCCGGCCTCGACACCGTGCCGCGCGAAAACTGGCCGCCGGTGCCGATCACCTTCTGGTCGTTCCGGATCATGGTCGGCATGGGATTGCTGATGGTGGGGCTCGGCCTCCTCAGCCTGCTGATGCGCTTCCGCGGCACGCTGTACAATTCGCGCCTGCTGCACATCTTTGCGGTCGCGATGGCTCCGTCGGGGTTCATCGCGGTCCTGGCGGGCTGGATCACCACCGAGACCGGGCGTCAGCCGTTTACGGTGTATGGATTGCTACGAACCGTGGATTCGGCGTCGCCGCTGGCGGCGCCCGCGGTCGCCTCGTCGCTGATCGCCTTCATCATCGTCTATTTCGTGGTGTTCACCGCCGGCGTGATCTACCTCCTGCGCCTGATGGCACAGCCGCCGCATCACGGCGAGGAAGGTCCGCGCAGCGACGTCCCTGCCCGTGCCGCCGGCATCACGCCGGCCGCCGGCGTCGCCGCCGAGGGAGCGATCCGATGATAGCCATCGACCTTCCGACCATCTGGGCCTTCATCATCGCCTTTGCGGTTTTCGTCTATGTCGTGATGGACGGCTTCGATCTCGGCCTCGGCATCCTGTTTCCGCTGTTTCCGAAGAAGGAAGACCGCGACGTCATCATGAACAGCGTCGCCCCGGTCTGGGACGGCAACGAGACCTGGCTGGTGCTCGGCGGCGGCGGCCTGATGGCGGCGTTCCCGCTGGCCTATGCCGTGCTGATGCCGGCGCTCTACACGCCGATGATCGTGATGCTGCTCGGGCTGGTATTCCGCGGCGTCGCCTTTGAATTCCGCTGGCGCACCACGCGCGAACGCAACCGCTGGGACATTGCGTTTGCCGGCGGCTCGCTGCTGGCGACCCTGGCGCAGGGCATCGCGCTCGGCGCCATCCTGCAGGGCATTCAGGTCTCGGGGCGACATTATGCCGGCGGCTGGTGGGACTGGCTGACGCCGTTCAGCATCCTGACCGGCGTCGCGCTCGTGATCGGCTATGCGCTGCTCGGCTCGACCTGGCTTGTCATGAAGACCGAAGGCGAATTGCGCGACCGCGCCTATCAGCTGAGCTGGCTGCTGCTGGTCGCGATGCTGTGTGCCATCGGCATCGTCAGCATTGCAACGCCGTTCCTGCATGTGCAGTATACCCATCGCTGGTTTGCCTGGCCCAACATCATCCTCACCGCGCCGGTGCCGGTCGCGGTGGCCGCCGTCACCGTGATGCTGCTGCGCAGCCTCGCCAACAAGTATGACTACCAGCCGTTCTTCCTGACGCTGGCGCTGTTCGCGCTGTCCTATGCCGGGCTCGGCATCAGCATGTACCCTTACATCGTGCCGCAGAGCATCACGATCTGGCAGGCGGCCTCGCCTGAAAACAGCCAGCTGTTCATGCTGGTCGGCGTCGCCATACTGATACCGCTGATCCTCGGCTACACCGCGTGGGCCTATTGGGTGTTCCGCGGCAAGGTCAAAGCCGAAAGCGGCTATCACTGATGGCCAAAGTGTTCTCCAGCGAAAAAAGCTCCAGCGAGCCGACACCGCGGCCGCTGACGCAACGCCTGCTCTGGTTTGCCGCGCTGTGGCTCGGCGGCGTTGGCACGGTGACGCTGATCTCGTACGGCCTGCGGCTCTGGATCGCGCCGAAATGACGCCTTTGCCACAATCACCGGCGATTGTGATATCAGAAAATAGAAGTCATTCCAGCAAGATACCGGCCCTGCCGCCCTAAACTTGCCATCAAGCTGGCCCTGAGATTTGATAGTTCCGCTGATTTGGCCAAAGCGCGCTAGTCATCGCGCTTTGGTTTCTTTGTTTGCGCATGATCTTTTCGGAAAACCGCTTCACACTTTTCCGGATCATGCTTTAGAACGCCAACCAATTGGCCAACGCGCCAACAAGGAGAGCTCCGCAATGACGAAGTTTCGGCACCTGATCTGGATGATGATCGCAACGAGCGGTCTGATCCTTTCAGCCTCGCAGAGCAATGCGCAGCTGCGCCAGCCCGATGTGGGTGACCAGCCGGGACTGATCGCCGACGAGTCCGTCCAGCTCGATCCGCAGTTCAGGAAGACGGCGGTGCTCTACCGCACCAACGAAGCGCCGGGCACCATCATCGTGGTCACGGCCGAGCGCCATCTCTATCTGATCCAGGGCGGCGGCCGCGCGCTGCGCTACGGCATCGGCGTCGGCCGCGAGGGTTTCACGTGGCAGGGACTCGTCAACATCACGCGCAAGGCGGAATGGCCGGACTGGACGCCGCCGCCGGAAATGATTCAACGCCAGCCCTACCTGCCGCGCTTCATGGCCGGCGGCCCGGGTAACCCGCTCGGCGCGCGGGCGATGTATCTCGGCACCACCGTCTACCGCATTCATGGCACCAACCGCCCCGACACCATCGGCACCGCCGTCTCCTCCGGCTGCTTCCGGCTCGTCAACGCCGACGTCGCCGATCTCTATGAGCGCGTCCCGGTCGGCACCAAGGTGATCATCCGGCAGAAGCCCGAACTGTAATTGCAACGGTACCGTCTCTTCCGCAGATCCATTTCCCTGAAATTGGTGAGTTAAAAAATGCTACGTAATTTTCGAGGCGGCCTCCTCATTGGGCTGGCGGTCGCAACTGCGGTCGCGGCTGGCGCAATCACATATGAACGCTATGACACCAAGACCCTGAAGCGGACGCTCAAGCGCGGCGAACTGCTGTGCGGCGTCAACAAGGGCCTGCCCGGCTTCTCGATCCCCGACGACAAGGGAGACTGGACCGGCTTCGACGTCGATTTCTGCCGCGCGGTGGCGGCGGCGATCTTCGACGATCCGAAGAAGGCGAAGTTCATTCCCCTCGACGCCAGCGAGCGCTTCAAGGAGCTGTCGAGCCGCAAGGTCGACATTCTGTCGCGCAATTCCACCTGGAGCATGTCGCGCGAGGTCAACAACGCTCTCTATTTCCCGGCCGTCGCCTATTATGATGGTGAAGGCTTTATGCTGCCGGCCTCGCGCAAGATCGATTCCGCGCTGGACCTGAACAACAGCAAGATCTGCGTGCAGGAAGGCACCACCACGGTGCTCAACGTCGCGGATTATTTCCGCGCCAACAACATGAAATACACGGAGATGAAATTCGCCAAGCTGGAGGATGTCGTCAAAGCCTATAATGAAGGCAAGTGCGACACCCTGACCGCCGACGTCTCCCAGCTCTACGCGCTGCGCATCAACCTCTCCAAGCCGGACGATCACACCATCCTGCCTGACGTCATCTCGAAGGAGCCGCTGGCGCCCGTGGTGCGGCAGCGCGACGACGACTGGATGATGATCGTGAAATGGACGCTGTACGCGATGATCAACGCTGAGGAACTCGGCATCACCTCCAAGAACATCGACGAGGCGCTGAAGTCGAAGAAGCCTGACGTGATGCGGCTGGTCGGCACCGAAGGCGCCTACGGCGAGGACCTCGGCCTCTCCAAGGACTGGGCCGCCCGCATCATCCGCCACGTCGGCAATTACGGCGAGATCTACGACCGCAATGTCGGCGCCGAATCCAAGCTGAAGATCCCGCGCGGACTGAACTCGCTCTGGAGCAACGGCGGCATCCAGTACGCCCCACCGATCCGGTGACGGCCGAAAGCCGGCGAACGTAGCCACACACTCACTGTCGTCACCCGCGAAAGCGGGTGATCCAGTACGCCGGGACGTTTCGGATCAATCACGACTGCCGCCGCGTACTGGGTCGCCCGGTCAAGCCGGGCGATGACACCGCCAATGTCGCGGCAGGCGCAGCTCAATAACTCTTCATCCGCGCCAGCTGATCGGCGTGGTAATTGCTGTCGCCGAACAATTCCTGGCAGACCCGGGCGCGCTTCATGAAGAAGCCGATGTCGAACTGGTCGGTCATGCCCATGCCGCCATGCATCTGCACGCCTTCCTGTACCGCCCGCGTCGCGGTGGTCCCGGCGCGTGCCTTTGCAACCGCAACCGCGGCACTGGCGTTGGCAAAATCGCCGTCCAGCGTCTGCAGCGCCTTCAGCACGGCGGCGCGGGTGATCTCGATATCGATATAGAGTTCGGCGGCGCGGTGCTGCAGCGCCTGGAATTCGCCGATCAGTTTTCCAAATTGCTTGCGCTCTTTCAGATAGGTCACGGTTCGGCCGAACACCTCTTCACTGAGGCCCACCATTTCGGAGGCGACCGCGCCGCGGCCGATATTGAGCACGCCTTCGAGCAATGCCCCGCCCTGATCGACCTCGCCGAGCACGCTGTCGGCGTTGACCTCGACATTGTCGAATTCGATGCGCGCCGCATTGTGCGAATCCACCATCGCGGTGCGTTCCACGGCAAGACCCTTGGACTTGGGATCGACCAGGAACAGCGTCAGCCCGTTGCGCTCGCCGGCGGAGCCAGCGGTGCGCGCCGCGACGATCAGGAGATCGGCGGTGTGGCCGTCGACAACAAAGGCTTTTGCACCACTCAGCTTGAAGCCGTTGCCGGAGCGCACGGCCTGCAGCTTGGTCTGCAGCGGGCGATGCTTGGCGCCCTCGTCGATCGCGAGCGTCGCGAGCAGCGAGCCGTCCGAAATTTTGGGCAGATGCGCGGCCTTTTGCGCGTCGCTGCCGCCGCGCGTCAGTGCGGAGGCCGCAAGTACGGCGGTCGACAGGAACGGTGACGGCATCAGCGTGCGGCCGATTTCCTCCATCACCACGCCGGCCTCGACGGCGCCTAAGGCGCTGCCGCCGAAATTCTCAGGCACCAGCAGGCCCGAAAAGCCCATCTCGGCAAACGCCTTCCAGAGCTCGCGGGAAAATCCCGTAGTGTCTTTGCTGTCGCGCAAGCTGCGCAGATGCGACACCGGCGCCTTGTCGCTGATAAGGCCGCGCGCGCTGTCGCGCAGCATGGATTGTTCTTCGGTGAGGACGAGTGCCATGGAGGAGTTCCGGTCTAAGTGTTTCGAACGAGTATCTTTGAGATCGTCGTTCCGGGGCGGCGCGAAGCGGCGAACCCGGAACCTCGAGATTCCGGGTTCACGCTTCGCGTGCCCCGGAATGACGGCGTCAGTTAGCGTCTCACGCCCCCGGCAGATCGAGGATGCGCTTGGCGACGATGCCGAGCATCACCTCTGACGTACCGCCTTCGATCGAGTTGGCCTTGGTGCGCAGCCAGGCGCGCGGGCGGGCGCCGCCTTTGGAGCGCTCGCTTTCCCATTCCAGCGCGTCGACGCCGCCGGCCGACATCAGGATTTCGTAGCGGCGCTTGTTGAGCTCGGTGCCGTAATATTTCATCGCCGAGGAAAACGCCGGATGCGACTGGCCGGCTTTGGCGAGATCGACCGCGCGTTCCGCCGCCGCCGACAGTGCCGCCTCGTCGATCTCGAAGGTCGAGATCTGGCCGCGCAGCATCGCATCATCCAGCCGGCCCTGCTCGTCGCTGCCGACCGAGTCGGCCGCGACCTGGCCGAGCGGCCGGCCGACGCCGCGCTCGCCCATGCCCGAGATCATCGCGCGCTCGTGCTGCAGCAGATATTTCGCCACATCCCAGCCGCGGTTGACGGTGCCGACCACATGCGATTTCGGCACCCGCACCCCATCGAAGAAGGTTTCGCAGAACGGCGAGTAGCCCGAGATCAGCAAGATCGGTTTTGTAGTGACGCCCTTCGACGTCATGTCGAACAGAATAAAACTGATCCCGTCATGCTTCTTGGCTGACGCGTCCGTACGCACCAGGCAGAAGATCCAGTCGGCGTAGTTGGCATACGACGTCCAGATCTTCTGGCCGGTGATGACGAAATCATCGCCGTCGCTCTCGGCGCGGGTCTGCAGCGAGGCAAGGTCCGATCCGGCGTTCGGTTCGGAGTAGCCTTGGCACCAACGGATCAGGCCCGCAGCAATCTTCGGCAAGTGCTCCTTCTTCTGCGCCTCGTTGCCGTATTTCAGCAGCGCCGGCCCGAGCATCCAGATACCAAAACTCGACAGCGGCGAACGCGCGCCCATCGCCGCCATTTCCTCGCGCAGCACCTTGTGCTCGGCGCGATCGAGCCCTCCGCCGCCATATTCCTTTGGCCAGTCGGGCACGGTCCAGCCCTTGTCGCGCATCCGTTCGAACCAGACGCGCTGCGGCTCGGAAGAGAATTTGGCGTTGCGGCCGCCCCAGTACGTGTCGCCTTCGGACGTCATGGGCTTGCGCATTTCTGGCGGGCAATTGGCCTCGAGCCAGGCGCGGGTTTCACGGCGGAATTGATCAGGATCGGACATGGTGCGTTTCCATATGGGGCGAGTTGAAACGACCTTAGTCGCCGCATCGCGGAATTCAACATCTCTCTGCGCCGCACCATGCGCGGACTGCCGTAGTCACGCGCCGGGATCGGGTGTATCGCAGGGGCGGCAACGATTGAAAAACAAGAGGAAACCGACATGCGGCTGAAGTTGCTTTCGCCTGGCGAAATGAGCCCCGACCAAAAGGAGACCTACGACGAGTCGATTGCCGGCAAGCGCGGCGCGCCGCCGGCGCCGATGATGGCCTGGCTCAACAGCCCGCAGATGGCCAAGCATGCTACGCGGCTCGGCGAGCAACTCCGTTTCAACACGATCTTTCCGGCAAAGCTTTCCGAGATCGCGATCCTCGTCACCGCGCGGCACTGGACCTCGCATTACGAATGGTACGCGCATAAGCGCCTGGCGCTGAAAGGCGGCATGGACCCCAAGATCATCGACGACATCCGCGACCGCCGCACGCCCACCTTCGACGACCCCAAGGGCCAGATGATCTACGACGTCGCCAAGTCATTGCATGAGGGGCACGACGTCTCCAAGCCGTTGTATGACGCGGCGGTGGAATTGCTAACGGTGCGCGGCGTGACAGAGGTCATCGGCCTGTGCGGCTATTACACGATGGTGTCGATGACGCTGAATACGTTTGAGTTCGGACTGCCGGATGGAGAAGTTTCGGACTTGGCATAAGATTTGGAAACGCATGGTTTCTGAATTGCCAGTACCCGTCTCCCGGATTCTCCCTACTTTAAAATCTCGGCAAGGCAAATGGAGGCATCGACATGCCCGACAACACGCCTATCATATCAGGCACACGGATCGGGCATGTTCACCTGAAAGTCGCCGATCTCGAACGCGCGCTGGGGTTTTACTGCGGCGTGCTCGGCTTTGAGATCATGCAGCGGATGGGCTCGGCTGCGGCGTTCATTTCGGCTGGTGGCTATCATCATCACATCGGGCTCAACACCTGGGAAAGCAAAGGTGGCCATCCGCCGCCGCCGGGCACCACCGGGCTGTTCCACACCGCGATCCTCTACCCCACGCGCCCGGCGCTGGCGGACGCGCTGCATCGCGTGATGCAGGCCGGCATTGCGCTCGACGGCGCCAGCGACCACGGCGTCAGCGAGGCGCTCTATCTGCGCGAACCTGATGAGAACGGCGTCGAACTGTACCGCGACCGGCCCAAGGAAGAATGGCCGCGCGCCGCCGACGGTTCGCTGTCGATGTTCACGAAGCGGCTGGATCTCGAGGATCTGTTGCGGGCGCGGGAGGCGTAGTCGTGTCTCACCGTCATTGCGAGCGAAGCGAAGCAATCCATCGCTCCGCCCGCGGCGCTATGGATTGCTTCGTCGCTACGCTCCTCGCAATGACGCCGTCTTCCCACGAATCATGATCAGCACGGCGGCAATCAACTCGAGGCCAATGCAGCCGTAGAACGGCAGCGCATAGCTGCCCGACATGTCGCGCAGCAGGCCGACCACGCCGGGCCCGAAGGCATAAGTGATCTGGTTGATCGCGGTGATCAGGCTGACCAGCACGCCGAACGAGCGCGGATCGAATTCGCGCTGCACGATCAGCGCCGGCAGCGTGATCAGATTGCCGACCGAAAATCCGAACAGCGCGCAGGCCGCCATCAGCGCGTAGTCATTGTGCACGTTGATGACGATCCCTAGCGCCACGGCCTGGCTGACGAACGAGAGCGCGGACGCCAGCCGCTGGTTCATCTGGTCGATCACGAACGAAAACAGCACGCGGCCGACCACCGCCATGGCGGTCAATAGCGCGACCGCGATGGCGGCGCGCTCGCGCCCGATCACCGAATCCAGAAACGCGATCAGATGCACGATGAAGCCGACCTGCGCGAACAGCACCAGCGCGAAGGCCGACGATACCGTCAGAAATCCGATATCGCGAAATGCCCGCGCGCGAATCTGGATCGGCGACGGCGCGTCCGCGGCGATCACCGCGCCCCCGTTTGCGCTCGCATGGTCCGGCGGCCGCCCGACGTAAAGCAAAATGACCGGTACCATCAGCGCGACCATCACGACCGCAGCGGCAATCATCGCGCCCGGGAAACCGAAATAGCCGATCGCCAGTACCAGCAGCGGCACGCCGGCGATACCGCCGAAGCTGGCGCCGTTCAGCGCCAGGCTGATCGCCATGCCGCGCTTCCTGTCGAACCAGAGGCCCAGCGTGTTGGTGATCATGCCGAGGCTGGTGCCGGCCCAGCCGAAGGCGAGAAAAGCGTTGGCGAGATAGAGCTGCCAGGGTTCACGCACCTGGCCGATGGTAACAGCGGCAATGGCCATCGTGCCGATGCCGGCGATCATGCAGTTCCGGGGACCGAACGCCCTGATCGCCTCGCTGACGAAGGCCACCAGCGCCGCGCCGGACAGATAGAAGAACGTCGTGCCGAGCGAAATCAGCGACGCCGGCCAGCCGTGCAGCCGCTGCAACTCGGCGACATAGACGCTCTGGCCGTAAAAGCCGAGCCCCCAGCCGAAGGTCGCGAGCAGGAAACAGACGAGCACAATCCGCCAGCCGTCATAGCGGAGCGAGGTTTCGTCGATAGCGGTGTGAATGGGGCCTTTTAGCATTCTTGTTCTTTGTTCTTGCACCGTCACGCCCGGCCTTGTGCCGGGCATCCACGTCTTTCTTGCTAGCGGCCACGAAGCACGTGGATGGCCGGGTCATCTAGCGCGAAGACGCGCTTCGCGCTTCTGCCCGGCCATGACAACAACTAATAGCAGAATCACAAGAGCAATAATTCGACCGCCGCCGAAATGTCAGCAGTTGTCATCAGGCCTTCTTCGGCGGCTCATAGAAGAACCGCTCGCGAAAGATCCGGTCGCCGCGCCATTCCTGCATCGCGACTTCGTCGATCCGCATCGCCGCGCCGGACGGATAGGTGAAATCGAAGATCCAGTGGATCGCGACACGATCGCCCTCGAGGACCGAGGAAACGCAGGTCGTGACAACGCTCGACACCCGCTCCAGCGTCGCGCGCTCCTGCCCCACCAGCACGTCGCGGCCGACGCGCGGCGGCGCTGAGTTCTCCTGCATGGTGGCGTCTTCGGTGTAATAGCGCTCGATCGCGCCGGCATGGTCGCCGGAAACGACGACGGCGATGAATTCGTCAAGACGCGCGCGTGAGGGCATGAGGCCTCCAGAATGTGACTGCTATCAGATAGTGGGGCCGGCAAGTTCGTCAACTTCCCGCAGCTTCGCCCGCCGCCGCGCGAATGATGCGAGCGACAGCACCGCGAGCCCGAGCAGCACCGGCGGGAACACCACCATGTTGACCATCGACCAGCCGTAATGCGCCAGCAACTGGCCTGACGAGAACGAGCCGATCGCCATCACCCCGAACACCAGGAAATCGTTGAAGGCCTGCACCTTGTTGCGCTCCTGCGGCCGGTGCGTCTCCAGCACCAGTGCGGACGCGCCGATAAATGCAAAGTTCCAGCCGACGCCGAGCACGATCAGGCAGGCCCAGAAATGCATCGCCGATATCCCGGACAATCCGATCAACGCGGCGGCGGCCTCCAGTGACAGGCCGAGCGCGACGATACGCGGCGCGCCGAAGCGTGCGATCAGCGAGCCCGTGAAGAAGCTCGGCCCATACATCGCCACGATGTGCCACTGGATACCAAAATTGGAATCGCTGACGGTGAGCCCGCACATCTTCATCGCGAGCGGCGCTGATGTCATCACCAGATTCATCATGGGATAGGCAATCACGCCGCACAGTGCCGCCGCAATGAATCGCGGCTGCCGCGCGATCTCGAACAGCGGCCGGCCGCCATGCATGTCCGCCGCCGCAGGTTTTGGCGCATCGACGCCGGACAAAACCGCCATCGCGACCAAAGCGACGAAAGCCTGCATCAGAAAGCTGAAGGCGAACAGATAAGGCGGCCAGATATCCATGGTCCATTGCACGAGCTGCGGACCGAGCACGCCGGCGAACACGCCGCCCGCCATCACCCACGACACCGCCTTCGGGCGGAACGCGACGCTGGCGCCGTCGGCGGCGGCAAAGCGATAGGATTGCGACACCGCGCCGTAGAGTCCGCCAAAGAAGGTCGCGCAACAGAACAGCCAGAACGCGCCCTGCAGGATCGCGAGCGCGCCGATCAGACCGGTGAGCACGCCGCAGCCGGTGCCGATGATGAAGGCGATGCGGCGGCCGTAAGCGCGCGAAATCATACCGGTCGGCAGCGTGCCGGCGGCAAGGCCCAGCACATACATCGAGAGCGGCACGGTCGCGAACGAGATGTCGGGCGCCAGCGTCGCGCCGACGATCGAACCGGTGGCGAAGATCACCGCCGAGTTGGCGCCGGTCAGCGCCTGCGCCGCGGCGAGCCGCAGCACATTGGCGCGCGCCCGCGCGTCATCGACGATCTCTGCGGTGGCAGTGGCATCCAGCATCGGCATTCCCGCCCGGCAGGCCCCGGCGGGAGCCGCAATTCATTGGCTTGTCTGATTTGCGGTACTATGGAGACGTGCAGACGTGCGATCAACCGACGCAAACGGGCGCGCGCTATGCGCTGGGCTCACCCTTCATTGATCGCTCGAACACCAGAATCAAATTATTCGCCGGCATCGGTACGGTTTCGATCAATGCAAGCCCGACGCCTTCAGCCAATCGGCTGACATCTTCAATATCGCGCACGCCCCATTCGGCGTCGCGGTCGCGCAGGCTGGTGTCGAAGACGGCATTGCTGAGCGCGGTGTGCTTGCCGTCGCGCTTGAAGGGACCATAGAGAAACAGCTGGCCGTCGTTGCGCAAGTAACGCGCCGCGCCGGCGAACAATCCTTCCGCGACGCGCCAGGGCGCGATGTGAATCACATTGGCGCAGAACACCGCCAGCAATTCGGAAGGCCCGCTGCCGTCCTGCATCGCAGGCGACCATGCGGGATCACTGAGATCAATCCGCATCGCAGGACGGATGTTCGGCAGGCCCGCATGCGCGCGCCACGCCGCAATACTGTTCAGGTGCGCCTCGTTGAAATCGCTCGGCCACCAGGTGATGTCGGGCGTATGGCGGGCGAAATGCACCACATGCTGGCCGGTGCCGCTGCCGGCCTCCAGCACGTCGCCGGACTTGCCGGCGAGGAATTTCTGCAGCACCGCCCAGATCGGCGCATGGTTGCGATGGAATGCGGCCGCGTCCAGCCGGCCGTCGGCCTCAATCGGACGGCCATCCTTGCCAAACTCCACCACAAACTCAGCCACCGCAAAATCTCACTTCAAGTCTCCGCAATAGATTTCCTTCAAGAGCTGCAGGACGCGCAGGGCGCGCTGGTCGACGACGCGGTAATGCAGCGTCTGCGAGGCACGCCGGAATTCGACCAGGCCGTCGGCACGCAATTTTGCCAGATGCTGCGACAGCGCCGACTGACTGAGCTTGGCGACGCCGACGAGTTCACCGACCGTCATCTCGCCGCGCACCGCGAGAAAGCAGAGAACCAGCAGCCTCTTTTCGTGACCGAGCAATTTGAGCAATTGCGCGGCCTCACCGGCCTGTTTCGCCAGCTTCTTCAGGGACGCCTCGTCCTCGGCGCCGTTACCGATGGGCATCTTGTTGGTTGTTGCCGCTTCTGCTCTCATCGCCTTTATCCGGATCGAAATCAGCGCCGACAAGGCGCGGTGTACCAGTTTATCGCGCCCATGGTTATTTAGCATTGACTAAATTAGTGAACGACGATAAACCCGCGAAAAAGCAACAAAAGATGCGGCCAAGTGGCGGCAAGGGGAATGAAACGTGCGGCCTGATCTCTGGCGCAGCATATCTCTACTGTCGAGCACGGGCGCGCACACGCGGCTCGGCCGGCGCTCCCTGCTCGGCCTCGGCGCCGCGCTGACCGGCGGCTTGGCGCTCGGTCCAAAACAGGGAAATGCAGAGCCCTCGCCGGCTTCCCCGCCGGCGGACGCGCCTTGGTCGCAATCGATCGGGCCCGGCGTGGTCGACCGTCCCTATGGCCGGCCCGCCGACACCGAGGCCGGCGTCATCAGGCGCAACGTGCCCTGGCTCACCGCCGGCACCGAATCCTCGATCAGCTTTTCGCCGCTGCAGGACCTGCACGGCATCATCACGCCGAACGGCCTGTTTTTCGAGCGCTATCACGCCGGCCGGCCGGACGTCGATCCTGAGCAGCACAAGCTCATGATCCACGGCCTGGTCGAGCGCCCGCTGCTGCTCTCGATGAAGGACATCGTCCGTTTCCCGCAGGTTACGCGGATCCATTTCATCGAATGCCCGGCCAATGGCGGCATGGAGTGGCGCGCCGCGCAGTTGAACTCGCTGCAGTTCAATCACGGCATGATCTCCTGCGCGGAATGGACCGGGGTGCGGCTGTCGACCCTGCTGGAAGAGGTCGGCATCAAGAAGGAAGCCAAGTGGGTCATGGTCGAGGGCGCCGACGGCGCGCACATGAACCGCAGCCTGCCGCTCGACAAATGCCTCGACGATTGCCTCGTGGTGTACGCGCAGAACGGCGAGGCGCTGCGGCCCGAACAGGGTTATCCGCTGCGGCTGGTGGTGCCGGGCTGGGAAGGCAATGTCAGCATCAAATGGCTGCGCCGGATCAAGCTCGGCGACAAACCCTGGCATTCGCGCGAAGAGACCTCGAAATATACCGACCTGATGCCGGACGGCACCTCGCGCGGCTTCACCTGGCTGATCGACGCCAAATCCGTCATCACCTTCCCCTGCCCCGAAAAGCCGCTCTCGGGTCCCGGCCTCTATGAGATCAGGGGATTGGCGTGGACCGGCAACGGCAAGGTCAAGCGCGTCGACGTCTCGACCGACGGCGGCATCAATTGGCAGAGCGCGCGGCTGCATGAGCCGGTGCTGTCGAAGGCGCTGACGAAATTCACCATCCCCTGGCGCTGGGACGGCGCGCCGGCGCTGCTGGAATCCCGCGTCATCGACGAAACCGGCTATGTGCAGCCGACCATCGCGCAGCTGCGCAAGCAGCGCGGAACCAATTCGGTCTACCACAACAATTCGATCCAGACCTGGCAGGTGAAGGGCGACGGGAGCGTGTTCGATGTCCAGCTCGGTTAAGCACCTCGCGCTGCTTTGCGCCGGCATGGTCATCGCGGCCGGCACCTTCGCTTACGGCGCCGAGCCCGGATATTACGGCTATGGCGAGCGGGCGACGCCCGAGCAGATCGCCGGCTGGGATATCGATGCGCGCGGCGAGGATGGTGTGGGCCTGCCCGCGGGCCGCGGCGGCGTGATCAGGGGCGCGGAGGTCTATGCCGAGCAATGCGCGGCCTGTCATGGAACTTTCGGCGAAGGCGAGGGCCGGTTTCCCAAGCTCGTCGGGGGCGCCGGGACGCTCAGGGACGACCGGCCGGAGCTGACGATTGGCAGCTACTGGCCGTTTGCGCCGACCCTGTGGGACTACATTAACCGCGCCATGCCGATGGCCGCACCGCACACATTGTCAGCCGATGACGTTTATGCTTTGACCGCCTATATTCTGAACCTGAACGACCTCGTTCCCAGTGAATTTGTCGCCGACCGGGAAAGCTTGCCGAAAGTCAAAATGCCCAATCGCGACAATTTTCTCTGGACCGATCCGAGGCCCGATACGGCAGCGAAACCGTGCATGAGCGCGTGCGTTGACCCTGCCAGCGTCAAAATCGTGTCCACGGCGGAAGGCAAGAACCTGACGCCACGTACGACGGGGCCACTCGACACGATGCAGGCAAGGTAGGATCGGCAAGCAAAGTAGAATTGGCAAGCTGAACAGGAATTACGGGAAACGTCCTTGAGCAACACACCTCTAAACAAGCTCGGCCTGATCGCGGCGACGGTGCTGGCGCTATCGATCGGCGCAGCCGTGAGCCCCGCTGCTGCCCAGTCCGCGGCGGCGGAAGGCCAGAAACTGGCGTTCGACCGCAGCAAGGGCAATTGCCTGACCTGCCACGCCATCAAAGGCGGCCAGTATCCCGGTACGATCGGGCCGGAACTGGTCGACATCAAGAGCAAGTACCCCAACCGCGACGAACTCATCGCCATTATCTACGACGAAACCAAGCGCAATCCGCTGACAGTGATGCCTCCGTTCGGACGAAACCGGATTTTGACCGACAAGGAAATCAGCGCGGTCGTGGATTTCCTGCAAACATTGTGACGACGCGCCTTTCAGGAGAACTTTCGGATGACACGTACTGACAATGGATTTTCCGCCACGCGGCGCCTGGTCCTGCAAGGCGCGGGCGCGGTGGCGCTGGTCGGCCTTGGCAATCTTCCTTTTGGCCTCACGCAGGCGTTCGCCGCCAACGACAAATATCCGGAAGAGGCGTTCAAGCAGAAGACCGAAGCCGACGCGATCAAATCGCTCTATGGCAGGACGGCAGAAGCTTCCGACAAGGTAAAGATGGACGCGCCCGAGATCGCCGAGAACGGCGCGGTGGTGCCGGTATCGGTTTCGACGACGCTGGCCGACGTGACCTCGATCTCGTTCCTGGTGGCTGAAAACCCGGTCGCCCTGGTGGCCTCCTACAAGATTCCGGCCGGCACGATGCCGAACGTTGCCAACCGCATCAAGATGGCGAAGACCAGCAACGTGATCGTCGTCGTCGAAGCCGGCGGCAAGCTCTACAGCGCCACCAAGGAAGTCAAAGTCACCGTCGGCGGCTGCGGCGGCTAAGACACAGATAATCGAAGGATCGAAAAAATGGCATCGACCATTCGCGTGCGCGCCACCTCGTCAGGCGAAACCACCGAAGTGCAGGCGTTGATCCAGCATCCGATGGATTCCGGCTTCATCAAGGATTCCAAGGGCGAGCTCATTCCGCCGCATTTCATCCAGCAATTGACCTTCGAATATAACGGCAAGCCGGTATTCGTTGCCGATTGGGGCGGCGGCGTCTCCAAGGACCCCTACGTCAAGTTCGCCTTCAAGGGCGGCAAGAAGGGCGACGAGCTGAAAGTGAGCTGGGTCGACAACAAGGGCGCCACCGACACCACCACGGCGAAGATTCAATGAATCTGCGAGCCAGGATACAGTTCGCTGCGGCGGCCTTCGCGCTGGCCCTGCTGGCGTTCGCCGCGCCGCCTGCGGTCTCCGCCGACAAGGTCGACCCGGTCGCCGACGAGAAAGCATTCAAAAAATTCTTCTACGACAAATTCCCCAAGCTGAAGCCGGAAGATTTCGTCAACGGTCCCTATTCGATGGACGCGGACCTGTACAAGCAATGGCAGGACAAGGAACAGTTCCCGCCCTACGAGTTCTCGCTCGAACTGGGCAAGGAGATGTTTTCCAAGCCGTTCAAGAACGGCAAGACCTATGGCGACTGCTTCCCGAATAAAGGCATCGGCATCCGCCAGGACTATCCCACCTTCGACGAGAAAGAAGGCAAGGTCATCACGCTGGAGCTAGCACTGAACCGTTGCCGCGAAGCCAATGGCGAGCCGGCGTTCTCCTATGTACGCGACGAGATGGCGGCGCTGACCGCCTACATGGCCTTCACCTCGCGCGGCAAGCCGTTCAACATCAAGGTTCCGAACGACCCGCGCGCGCTGGCGGCCTATGAAAACGGCAAGGAATATTTCTACACGCGGCGCGGCCAGCTCAATTTCTCCTGCGCCACCTGCCATGTGCAGAGCCCGGGCGAGCGGGTCCGCACCGAAGTGCTGGCGCCGGCGCTCGGCATTGTCAACGCGATGCCGATTTATCGCTCCGAATGGAACGGCATGGGCACCACCAGCCGGCGCTTCACCACCTGCAACAGCCAGATCCGCGGCGTGCCGCTGACGCCGCAGGACGATGAATACCGCAACGTCGAATACTACCTGTCCTATGTCAGCAACGGGCTGCCGATATCAGGTCCGGGAGCGCGGCCATGAGGATCACGACACTCACCTCGATCGCCGCGGTGCTGCTGCTAGGTGCGACATCGGCGCTGGCCGCGGGCGAGGACGACTACAAGGCCGCCTACGCCGCCGCGGAAGCTGCCAACAAGCAGGCGGCTTCCTTGCGCAACCAATGGACCACGACGGCGTCAACGCTGGCGGTGGCCAAGAAGTTCGCCGACGGCGGCGATTTCGACAAGGCCACGGCGTCAGCCAAAGAAGCGGAAGCGCTGGCGAAAGCTTCGATCTTCCAGGCGACCAGCGAAAAAGAACGCTGGAGAGATTTGGAAATTCGTTGAGAGCGTTTTGCGACGCGCGGAGATTAGTATGCCGATCCGCCGCCGGGATTTTCTGACGCTAGCAGGCGCGGCTACCCTCGCAGGCAGCCTGCCTCGCCTCGCGCACAGCGCCGACAGCGTCTACGACCTCGAGCGCTTCGGCAATGCGCGCATCCTGCACATCACGGACACCCATGCGCAGCTCAAGCCGGTGTTTTTCCGCGAGCCCAGTGTCAATCTCGGCATCGGCTCGATGCAGGGCAATCCGCCGCACCTGGTCGGCAAAGCTTTTCTCGACCGCTTCGGCATCCGGCCCGACAGCGCCGATGCCTATGCCTTTACCTGCATTGAATTCGAAAAAGGCGCGCAACGGTTCGGCAAGCTCGGCGGCTTCGCACACCTGAAGACGCTGGTCGACCGCCTGCGCGGCGATGTCGGCGCCGGCCGCTCGCTGCTGCTCGACGGCGGCGATCTCTGGCAGGGCACCGGTCTTGCCAACGTCATGCAGGGCGCCGACATGGTCGACGCCTCGAACCTGCTCGGCATCGACGCGATGACCGGCCACTGGGAATTCACCTATGGCGAGAAAACGCTGCGCAGCAACCTCGAGCGCTTCAAGGGCGAGTTCCTGGCGCAGAACGTTTTCCTGACCGAGGAAGCCGCCTTCAACGACGCCAAGGCGTTCGATCCGGCATCGGGCCGCGTGTTCAAACCGGCCACGATCAAGGAGATCGGTGGCCGCCGGGTCGCCGTGATCGGACAGGCGTTTCCTTACGTGCCGATCGCGCACCCCAAGCGCTTCACGCCGGACTGGAAATTCGGCATCCGCGACGAAGAACTGCAGAAGCTGGTCGATGGCTTGCGCAACAACGACAAGGTCGATGCGGTCATTTTGCTGTCGCATAACGGCATGGACGTCGATCTCAAGCTCGCCAGCCGCGTCACCGGCATCGACGTCATTCTGGGTGGCCACACCCACGACGCGGTGCCGCAGCCGATTGCGGTGACCAATCCGGGCGGCGTCACGCTGGTGACCAATGCCGGCTCGAACGGCAAGTTCCTGGCCGTGCTCGATCTCGACATCGGCAAGGGCAAGGTCGCGAACGTGCGCTACCGGCTGCTGCCGGTGTTCTCCGAACTGCTGAAGCCGGATCCGGCGATGCAGGGGCTGATCGACAAGACCCGCGCGCCGCATGCGGGCGACTGGGTCGACAAGATCGCTTCGGCCGATCGCCTGCTCTACCGCCGCGGCAATTTCAGCGGCAGCATGGATCAGTTGATCTGCGACGCGCTGCGCAGCGAACTCGACACCGAAATCGCGCTGTCGCCGGGCTTCCGCTGGGGCACCACGACACTGGCGGGCCAGCCGCTGACCATGGAAGACGTGCTGGCGCAAACCGCGGTCACCTATCCCGAAACCTACGTCGCGACCATGACCGGCGCCCAGATCAAGGACGTGCTCGAGGACGTCTGCGACAACCTCTTCAACACCGATCCCTACTACCAGCAAGGCGGCGACATGGTCCGCCTTGGTGGCCTTTCCTATGCCTGCACGCCGGCGGAAGGCGTCGGCAAGCGGATCTCCGAACTGACGCTCGACAATGGCAACCCGCTGCAAGCCGCCAAGAGCTACAAGGTGGCGGGATGGGCTTCGGTCAACGAACAGACCGGCACGCCGGTGTGGGACGTGGTGGCGAAGCATCTGAAGTCAGGCAAGCCGCCCAACCGATCGGCCCCGGTCGTGACGCTGAAGGGCGTCGAAGGCAATCCGGGCATTTCGAAACAGGCATGACAGGCCTTACCACCACCCTGCGCATCATGACCGCGGCGCTGTTGATCGCAGCGACCGCACCGGCCGTGCGCGCCCAACAGGCGCCGCTGCAGGACAAGCCGTTTGCCGAGCACAAGATCGTGCTGCAGCTTTCGGACAATGACCCGCGCAAGCAGGGTCTCGTGCTCAGCGTCGCCAGCAATCTGATGAAGCACTACGACCCCGACAAGGTCGCGATCGAAATCGTCGCGTTCGGCCCGGGCATCGAACTGCTGCGCCCGGAAAATCCCAACCGCAAGATGGTCGAGAGTTTGGTCGCCCAGGGCGCGCGGTTCGATATCTGCCTCAACACCGTCGACACGCTCGAACGCGAAAGCGGCAAACGGCCGGAGTTCATCGCGGCGGCGACACCGGTTCAGGTCGGCGTCGCGCAGATTCTGTTCCTGACCGAGAACGGATATACGCTGGTGAGACCGTGATCGAGCCTTTGATCAGCAAGATTACCCCGAAAAAGCCACGTCGGAGAGACGAAAGCCGTTTGAGAGGCGCGACGAAATAGAATAATATCCTCCGCGAGAAGTAGAGAACGCGGCAGCGATCATGATCTTTCGTCAGCTCTTCGACAGCGTTTCGGGCACCTACAGCTATTTGCTGGCCAGCCGCGCCGGCGGCGAGGCGCTGATCCTCGATCCCGTGCTGGAAAAGGCCGACCGTTATTGCCAGCTGCTGCGCGAACTCGACCTGCGGCTGGTCAAGGCGGTCGACACCCATCTGCACGCCGACCACGTCACGGGCCTCGGCGAGCTGCGCGACCGCACCCAGTGCATCACCATCATGGGCGAACAGAGCAAAGCCGACGTGGTGTCGATGCGCGTCTCCGACGGCGACAAGGTGATGATCGAAGGCTTGAGCCTGGATGTCATGTACACGCCCGGCCACACCGATGATTCCTACAGCTATTTGATGGGCGACCGCGTCTTCACCGGCGACACGCTGCTTATTCGCGGCACCGGCCGTACCGATTTCCAGAACGGCAGCGCGCGGGCGCAATATGACTCGATCTTCAACCGGCTGCTGAAGCTGCCTGACGAGACCATGGTCTTCCCCGCCCACGACTACAAGGGCGACACGGTTTCCACCATTGGCGAGGAGAAGCGGTACAATCCGCGCCTGCAGGTGCGCGGCATCGACGAGTATGTCGAGCTGATGAACAATCTCAATCTGCCGAATCCAAAACTGATGGACGTGGTGCTGCCGGCCAACATGCATGTCGGCCTGCACCAGGACGATCTCGCCAAACAGGGCCTCGCATTGTCAGCGCGCGCCGCGATCGACAGTATCGGCAAACCCGACATCCTGCTGGTCGATCTGCGAGAGGCCAGCGAGCGCGCCAAGCACGGCACGCTCTCGGGCGCGCTGCATGCGCCCTACCCCGGCATCGCCGAAAGCTTAGCGCCGGGCGGCATGCTGCGCGAAGTCGCGGCCGCGACGGGACGCCGCGTGGTGTTCTTCTGCGCGTTCGGCGAGCGCTCCGCGATGGCGGTCACCGCCGCCAAGAACGCCGGCCTTGCCAACACCGCCCATATCGAAGGCGGCATCGACGCCTGGAAGAAAGCCGGCGGCCCGGTGGTGATGGGGTGAATACTCACGGAACGTAGGGTGGGTAAAGGCGCGCTTGCGCCGTGCCCACCATCTATCCAATCATTGCACCTGAATGGTGGTGGGCACGCTTCGCTTAGCCCACCCTACGATTCGCCGCGACTGTCACCGCCCCACCCGTTTCAATTCCGCCGTCAGCACATCCAGCGCTTCCGCCAGCATCACGCCGCCGCATTCGGTCAGCCGTTCCGGAATCACGATGCGCTTTTCCGGCGGATAGAACCGCGCGAGCGCCGGATGCAGCAGAAAGGCCTGGCCGTCGTCGCGCGCGAAATCGCCGGCCTGCGACACCAAGAGCAAATCCGGTTTCTGGCTCACGATCGCCTCGAGCGAGGCGAAGCCGCCGAAATTGAAGCCGAGATCGCCGGCCGTGTTGAACAGCCCGGTCTCGGCCAGCAGCGAGCCGACAAAGCTGTCGCTGCCCGCGACCCAGCCGCGCCGCGACAGCGGCAGCACCCGATAGTGTTTTGCGGCGACAGCCTGGCGCGCCCGTGCGAGCGCGGCATCGAGCAACGCGATCTGCGCCGCCGCGCGATCGGGGTGACCGACGATATCACCGAACTCGCGAATCTGGTCCTTCACCTCGGGCAAGGTTCGCGGCACCGGAAGTTCGGCAAGACGCAACCCGTGCGCTTTGAGCAATTCCCGCGTCGAACGCTTGTCGTACAGATTGGCGACGACGATGTCGGGCTTCAGCACCATCACGTCTTCCGCACCGCCCGACAGTTTTGGATAGCGAGCGACGTCACCGGCCACCCAGGCATCGCGAGAATACCGCGAAAGCCCGAGGATCTGTTCGGGATCGGCCAGCGACAGCAGCAATTGATCGCTGCAGACGTTCATCGACACGATGCGCGGCAATTGAGCGGCCAGCGTCGCACCAGGCATCGCCAGCGCCGCAACCGCCAGCAGCACGGCAAGCCGGCGGCGCATCACAGATCCGCCCACGGCACGATTACGGCCTCGCACTGGTATTCGGCGCGGTAGGCGCTGATCCGGAACACGTCGGCTATCACCTGCTCCGACAGCGCTTCCACCGGCGCGCCCTGCGACACCAGCCGGCCCTCCTTCAGAACCAGCACATGATCGGCGAATCGTGCGGCGAGGCCAAGGTCGTGCGTCACCACGATGACCAGCACGCCCTTGTCGGCGGTGGCGCGCAGGTTCTTCATCACGTCGATCTGGTGCCGCGGATCGAGCGAGGCGGTCGGCTCGTCGGCGAGGATGACCGGCGCTTCCACCGCGAGCACGCGCGCCAGCGCGACGCGGCTGCGCTCGCCGCCGGACAGTTCGGTGACGCGGCGCTCGCTGAACTCCACCACATCGACCGCCTGCATCGCACGCAATACTGCGTCAGTATCCCTTGGCGACAGCCGCGCCGGATCGGTCGCGCCGTGCGGATAGCGGCCGAGCGCCACGATGTCGCGCGCCGGCAGCGGCCAGTGCACGATGTGGCCCTGTGGCAGATAGGCAAATCGCTTGGCGCGTTCGCGCAGCGACAGACCGGCCAGTACGTCGCCGCCGATGTGGATGTCACCGCGGGACGGCAGCAGCCCCGACAGCGCCCGCAACAGCGTGGTTTTGCCGGCGCCGTTCGGCCCGACCAGGGCGACCAGATGACCCGCGCTCAGCGACAGCGTGACATCGCTGAGCACATGGCGGCCAGCCAGCGTCACGTTCACGCCTTGCGCCGTGAGAAGCGCGGCTTCGCTCATGCGACACCTCCCCCGAGCGCGCGGCGTTCGCGCGCGATCAGATAGAGGAAGAACGGCACGCCGATGATCGAGGTCAGCACGCCGACCTTGATGTCGCTGGTCGAGGGAATGATCCGCACCGCGATGTCGGCGGCGAGCAGCAGCGCCGAGCCTGCCAGCGCACTCGGCACCAAGAGCCGCGCCGGATCATGGCCGATCAGGGGCCGCATCAGGTGCGGCGCGACGAGGCCGATGAAGCCGATGGTGCCGGTGACCGCTACCGCGCCGCCGACCCCGAGCGCCACGCCGGTGATCACGATCAGCCGCAGGCGCCCGACATCGACGCCGAGGCTCTGCGCAGTTTCCTCGCCAAGGCTGAGCGCGCGAAAGGAATGGCGCTGGCTGAACAGGATGATGCCGCCGGCGATGATGAACGGCAGCGCCAGCATCACGTGCTGAAAACTGCGATCCTCCAGCGATCCGAGCAGCCAGAACGCGATCTCCAGCACCACGAACGGATTGCTGGAGAGGTTCATCACCAGCGCGGTAGCGGCGCCCGCCAGACTCGAAATCGCAAGACCGGCCAGGATCAGGATCAGCAGCCCGGCATTGCGGCCTGCAATCGTCAGCAGCACGAACACCGAACCGAACGCCGCCATGATCGCCACGACAGGCAGCGCATAGGAGCGCACATCGGCCCACCCCAGCGCGATCACCAGCACCGCGCCGAAGGCGGCCGATTGCGGCGCACCGAACAGCGAGGGCGAGGCCAGCGGATTGCGCAGCAGGCCCTGCAGCGACGCGCCCGACATTCCGAGGATGGCGCCGATCGCCAGCGCCAGAATGGTCCGCGGCAGGCGGATTTCCCGCACGATCACCTGCGCCACGTCGCTGCCGCCGCCGAGGAGGGCTTCGATCACCGCCAGCGGCGACAGCCGCACCGGCCCGATGCCGAGCGAGATCAGCACCAGCAGCGCGACAAGGCCGGCAAGCGCAGCCGTCACGCCAATCCGGCGCCGCGCGGCCTCCTCGTTTGCAGCAGTGATGGTCTCAACACTCATCGATCGTCCCCGAACGGTCAGCCCGTACCGCACAACGCGTTCGAACGGTACTGCTCATGCGACATAAAAGACGCACTCGTCCAGTGAGGATCGCAGGCGAGGCCTGATGGGATTGACTCTATCTTTGACAAACTTCTACCATAATTTTCGACGGTTCCCGTTTTGGGGATCAAAAGGGAATGCGGTGCGGGGACAGTCCCCCAATTCCGCGGCTGCCCCCGCAACTGTAAGCGGTGAATCTTTCGTCCTACGCCACTGGGATTCTCGGTCCTGGGAAGGCGACGAAAGGTAACGACCCGCAAGCCAGGAGACCTGCCGTCAGCCGTGGTCACACGCGAAGATGTCGGTCGGGGAGTACAGGCATTAGTTTCATCAGAGCTGTTTGCAGCACGATGGTGGGACTTGGTTCGCTGTGACGTGCCACTGACGTCATACCGAGGCCTGAACCATGTCTTCCACCACCACTGCCGCCAAGCGGTGCCGCCGTCTTTTGCTGGCGTCCAGCTTTCTGGCGCCGATCATGGCGCTCACCCATTCCGGCGCGCAGGCCCAGACCGCCACAGCCGATCAACTGCCGGCGATCGAGGTCAACCCGCCCGGCGACCAGAACCGGACCCGCGCCAAGCCCGCTTCCGATCAGGGCTCGGGCACGCGCCGCGTCGTTGCGCCGAACCCGAGGCCGTCAAGCAATCGAAACCCTGCGCCGGGGACCGGCTCCAACGTCGTCGCGTCGCAAGGCGATGGCCAGGGCGGCGGCGGAGCGCCCGTCCGGCAATTCGCCGGTATCGTCGGCACATCGGCGACCGTCATCACGGCTGAAGAAATCGCGCATTCACCCGCGCAGACCTTGCAGGAAATCATCGCGCAAACACCGGGCGTGCAACTGACCAGCCTGTTTGGCGGCGTCAACGGCGCGAAGACCAGCGTCGATCTGCGCGGATTCGGTGCGTTTGCGACCTCCAATACCCTGGTGCTGATCAACGGCCGAAGGCTCAACGACATCGACATGGCCGGCGTCGATTTTTCGACCATTCCGCGCGATTCGATCGAGCGCATCGAAATCACCCGCGGCAACAGCGGCGCGGTGCTGTACGGCGATAATGCCGTCGGCGGCGTCATCAACATCGTGCTTAAAAACGGTGTCGGCGGCCCGCCGGTCGCGATCCGCGGCGAAGCCGGCGTCGGGTCCTTCAATCAGCGCATGGCCTCGGTCTCGGCCGCGACCAATTTCGGTCCGTGGTCGACGTCGTTCTATGGCAACGCCATCAAGTCCGACGGCTACCGCGTCAACAACGCGCTCGATCAGCGCAACGGGGTCGGCAACCTCAACTACTCCACGCCCGGCCTCACCGCCTTCGTAACCGTGACCGGCGACGATCAGAAGCTCGGCTTACCCGGCGGCCGGCTGGTCGATCCATCCATTGGTCTCAACGAGCTCGTCACCAACCGCCGCGGCACCAGCACGCCGCTCGACTACGGCAACCAGCAGGGCGCCAGCGCCACCGCCGGCTTCACCAAGACCCTGTGGAACGGCGTCGATCTCATCATCGATGGCGGTGTGCGGGACAAGAAACAGCAGGCCGCGTTCTTCAATCCCTTCGCCAACAGTTACGTCGACAGCCATCTGCAGACATGGTCCCTGACGCCTCGATTGAGCGTCAAGAACGTAATGTTCGGGCTACCCTCGTCGATCCTGACGGGCATCGATTATTACGATGCGACGTTCCACCAGGAGCGGCCGGAATTTCAGGGCACACCGCCGATCCATACTTACGATCTGTCGCAGAGAACGATTGCCGGCTATTGGCAGCAAACCCTTGGGCTGTTGCCGACAACGGATTTCTCGTACGGCGCGCGAATCCAAAACGCCAGCCTGAGTGCGCGGGACCGTCTTAACGATCCGCCGAATTGCGCCCTGTTTTTTACCTGCGGCGCCCAGAACCTTCCGCTGGATAGCAGCGAAGTCCAGCACGCGCTGCATGTCGGCCTCGAACATCGCTTCAACAATATCGTCTCGGTATTCGGCCGGGCCGCCCGCGCGTTCCGCACGCCGAATGTCGACGAGAGATTGTCCTCCGGACCTTCCTTCGATCCTGTCTTCTTCACCCCAATTCCCGGCACCTTCCAGTTGAAAACCCAGACCTCGCACGACGTCGAGGGCGGCTTCCGCATCAAGTCGGGCGGGTTCCAGATGCAATCGAGCATCTACAACATGGACCTCGAAAACGAGATCCATTTCAACCCGGCACTGTTCTTTAACGTCAACCTCGATCCGACCCGCCGTTACGGCTCGGAAACCAGCGCCTCGCTTCGTGTCAGCGACAGCGTGCTGCTGCGCGGCGGCGTGGCTTACACCCGTGCGGTATTCCGTGAAGGGCAGTTCGCCGGCAATGACGTTCCGCTGGTGTCCCGCTACACCGCCAGTGGCGGCGTAACCTGGAATATCTGGCAGAATTATCTGGTTGCGGACGCCACGGTGCGCGGCTGGAGCGAGCGCTACATGGACAACGACCAGAAGAATACCCAGCGCCGCATCCCGGCCGATGCCACCATCGACTTCAAGCTGAGCGGGGCATATCAGCACTTCTTCTGGTCGGTGAGCGTCAACAACGTGCTCAACGCGCTATACTACGATTATGCGATCGCAAGCACGTTCACCGACGGCCGCTTCAGCGCCTATCCGCTGCCGGGCCGGACCTACATGGTGAAGGCCGGCGCGACGTTCTGAGCCCGGACGCCGGTCCGGGGCCCGCTCCGGACCGGCTTGTCCTGACCTGACAAGCCAGTATTCTCTTTGGCCCCGAGGGTTAAGGGAATGCTGGTTGATGCCTGATGTTTCCGCCGTCGCGGCGATCGATCTGTTGCAGCGGGAAATCGCCGATCCCGACACGCAATGGAGTCTCGGCACGTTCGGCGCCATCGCCGAATTCGCCCGCGATCGCGACGAGCCGGTGCGGCTGACGCAATCGATCGAGGCCGTTGCAGCCGTGACGCCGCGCGGCGGCATTGCGCTTAATCCCAACGGCAACAGCCGGCCGTTCGCCTCCGAGAGCATCACCAAGTCGGGCTGGAGCCATCGGATCGCGCTGTGCCTGCCGTCAGGCGATTGCGCGATGAACGGCCGCACCACGCTGACGGAAATCGGCGCCGATCAAGAGGCGCTGCGGCCGGAGGACCGCGAATCCTTCCTGTTCGATCTCGGCCTCGGTGCGCTGCAGGCGGATTTCTGCGTGCGCGTCGGCGATCCCAATCTCGCCGCGCGGCTGCGCCAACTCTGCGGCCGCGCCATCTTCGAACACGACAATCCCGCGATGGGGATGATCCTTGGCGCTAACCCGCATCGCGTCTTCATCAGCCGGCTCGGCCGCATCGAGGTCTATCAGCCGATCCCGCCGCCCTCGGGCACGAGCCCGGACGGGCCGCACACCCATGTGCTGCCAAGACTGCTGAAAAGCGGCCGGACCCATGCCGCCACCGAGCCGGTTCCCGAGGGCTGGATCCCCTGCGCGCACATCTATCCGCCGCATCCGTTGCGTGACGGAATGGGCGAGGCCCGGCCATTCGACCAGGCACATCACCAGCGTTTTCAACGGGTCCTGGCGGCGTGCGGCGATCCCGAAACGCTCGCGATCAAGCAGCGCGTCGTCGATGCGGTGCTGGCGGGGGAACCGCCGATGGCGATCGCCGGCGACCGTCACGGCCGCGCCGGCATTCGCATTGCGCTGCGCCAGGTCAAGGCCAAAGGTCAGGCGTCAACGACATTGGCGGCCTGGCTGGCCGCTTTCGACCAGAGCGGTCCTGAAGACGGCGATGATCCCGCCGCTCTTCACCATGAGGGCTGAATCAACCCGATAACGGGGCTTTTTCGGCCCAAATTCGCGCCCCCAGCGGCGCAATCCATGGTATTACGGCCGAAACACCGCCCGACGGCATGCGTCGCGGTTCCAGAGGTATATGATGAACGACGAACCGAAGAGTCCGGCCGAAATGAAAGAGATTCGGCTGCACCGCAAGCGTACCCAGGAGGTCGAGGGCATCAAAGCGATGGCCGAGATCGCGGCCTCCGACATCGCAATTCGCAAGCGGACTGAAAAGCTGCGCGCGCTGCGGCTGGCCAAGGAAGCTGAGGACCTTGCTAATCCGCCCGAACCGAAAGCCAAGCCCAAAGCGAAAGCCAAAGTGGCGAAGAAGGCTGACGTAAAATGACCAAAGAAGATCGCGACCGCGCCCAGGCGCGTCTGGATAAAACCACCCGTGCAGCCCAGGACGCGCGGTCCGGCAAAGCCGACCGCGATGCGGCCTCGAGGGCCATGCTCGACAATATGGCGAAGCTGAAGGCGTTGCGGCTTGCCCGTGAAGCGGCCGCACCTCCGGCTCCCGTCAAGGCAAAGAAGGCCGCGGCCAAATCGAAACAGCCGGCCGAGAAGCGGCCGACCCCGGCATTGGGCGATTGGCTGGCGAGCCAGCAAAGCGGCGGTCGACGGACCTAAGATCGAAGACCCTGAGGCAGGGATCCAAGGCTCAATTCCAAGGCTGGCTCTTTGAGCTCAGCCTTAACTTCAGCACTGAAGTTAAGCTTGCAGCGTTACGCCGGTGGCCAATGGATCATCGAGCGCGTCTTGGTCTCGGCGTCATAGACCTGCACTTGCAGCATTTGGAATTTGTTCTTTAGCGCCGTGCCCGCCTCTTCAGCGGCTTCGACCGTGTCGTGGTGCGATTTGAAGTGACCGTCGACCACCAGCGAATATCCTGACGTCGGCGCCTTGTCGGCGCGGATAACTTTGCGTGGCTGCTGTTCTTCGGTTTCGATGCGAGGCTTCTTCATTCTGACTCCGTTTGATTGCCCCGTTTGAAGCACTATCGGCCAAAAGGGCAAGGAAAATTCGTGTTGCTGGCGCTAGTATATTGCGCAAAGTCGGTCGGATTGCGGTCAATGCGTCATTTCGACCGGATAAGGCCGGTTGCGCCGGTGAAAAGGCACGATATGGGTGGACACGGGAAGAAGAGCGAGCCTCCCAGGCAGGACAACGACAAGCCCGTGAAGCCGAAAGGCCTGCCTGTCGAAGACGACGATTACGAGGATGGCGACATCGCCACGCCAAAGCACGACCGCCACGGCAATGACGACGAACCCTTGTGATTATTGTCGTCCCGGCGTTGCGCCGGAACGACGCGAGATCTAGTGAAATCCCTCACTCTCAATCTTCCGGATACTCCCGACATCGAGCAGATGCGCGCCAAAACCGCCGCGCGCCAATTTGATCGCTGACGACGGCGAGGCCAGCAGAAATACTGCGGTCATCGCCAGCGGCACGGCGCTGAACCAGTCCAGTCGCACCGGCGTGAGTTCTTCGCGGCTGCCGGCGTAGGGTCCGCTGGCGGTAAATACACGGCCGCATTCCCGGATAATATCGCCCCGCGTGCCGCCGCGCGATGCGCAACCGAGCAGCGCCTGCATCGCCAGATGCGTGAGCACGCCCTCGCGGCTTTCCGGCAACGGCTCCGGCGTCTCGCCCTGCGAGACACGCAGCAATAACCCAACGAGATCGATGCCGGCGCGATAGGCGTTCACCGGCTCGACCAGCCGCGGGTTGCAATCGATCAGGAGCGGCGCCGTGCCATCGTCCGGCATGATAACGTCGACCGACAACGCACCGTGCCAGCCGAGTTGTCCGCCGATCGTCTCCAGATAGGCTCGCACTATCGGCCGGCCCACGCTTTGCTTGATCGCCTCGCCGCCACCGACGCCGACAGCGACTTGCCGATAGGCATGAAAGCCGACCAGCCGTCCCCTGCAAAACACCGACTGCGCCTTCTCGGTGGTGCCCGTGATGAGGTCCTGCGCCAGCACCTCATCGGTGAACGCATCGCCGGCGCCGAGATCACGCAACGCTATTTCGAGATCATCCGTATTGCGCACGAACCAGATGCCGCGGCTTGCGGTGCCGATCGAGGTCTTGACCACGGCCGGAAAACCAATGGCGTCGCGCAGCGCGCGTGCGGATTTCACGATCCGCGTCAGCGGCTGCGGCAACTTCCATTGATCGAGCAGCCGGCTGAATCCGGCCTTGCTGTGCGCTGTGCGATAGCTCTCGAATGAAGGCAACGCAACACCGGTACGGCCCTCCAGTCGCGCGCGCATCCGCGCAAACAGAAAACCCTGCTCATGCGTCGGCAGCAGCACGTCAAAACGTTGGCGCGTCAGCAATTGCTCGACAAACGCCAGAAATCCGGCGGGGTCCTGCGCAGGCCCGGGCAGCGGTGAAATTTGCGGACGAAGCGTGAGAACCGCGCCAGGCAATGGGCGGAGGGATCGCAAACCTCGACATGATGGCCCGTCAGGCCCAGTATCGTGATGGCCTCGCGGGCTGAGGTACTGGAACCTTCTGACACCAGCACCCGGAGCGGCTTCCCCGGATCAATCATGCCGGATCATTGCCGCGCCCGCCGACTTTGTCCCTGAACTTATTGACGCATTTGCGCCCTTCCACACCCTGCGCCGGGGCAGCCATGCAGTTGTATTCATGGACAAATAACCGCTAACCACTATTTTCGGCAGGCATTTTTGTAAAGCCAGCCTTTGCCGGGCCGTGGATCGAGACGGGGTTTGACGCTGATATGGTCGATGTTCTGACCGCACCGCAGGACGTGAAAGCGGACAGTTCTCTGCGCACGCTGGCGGGAATTTCGGTGGCCCATTGGGTCAGCCATTTCCATATCTTCGTGCTGCCGATGCTGTTTCCTTATCTGAAGGCACAGCTCGGCGTCGGCTATATCGAGCTCGGCTTCGCTCTGACCGTGTTCGGATTGGTGTCCGGCCTGACCCAGGCGCCGATCGGATATCTCGCCGACCATATCGGCGCCCGCAAGGTGCTGCTGATCGGCCTTTGTGTCGGCGGTCTCGCGCTGATCATGCTCGGCATGCATCTGAGCTACACGTCACTGATCGTCTGCGCCGCGCTGCTTGGTCTCGCCAACAGCGTCTATCACCCCTGCGATTACGCGATCCTCTCCACCCATATGGATGAAGCGCGGATGGGCCGCGCGTTTTCGATCCACACGTTTGCGGGCTTCCTCGGCGGCGCGGTGGCGCCCGCGATCATGGCGGCACTCGTCGCTTGGGCCGGAGGTCTCGGCGCGCTGATCGTGGCCGGCGCGGTCGGACCTGTCGTGGCGCTGCTGTTGATCGCCGTCGGCATTCCCGATGCGAGTTCGGCCGACCGCAAGACCGATGGCGCGGCCGCCCCCCGGCAAAGCGTCATCACGCCGGCGATCATCATGCTGACGTTCTTCTTCATGTTGCTTGGTCTGTCCAACGCCGGCATCAGCAATTTCGGCGTGGTCGCGCTGATGAGCGGCTATGGCGTGACATTCTCCGCCGCGAATATCGCGCTGACCGCGTTTCTCGGCGCCAGTGCGGCGGGCGTGCTGGCCGGCGGCTATCTTGCCGACCGCACCACGCGCCACGGACAGGTCGCCGCCGCCTGTTTTGGGATCAACGCCATCATCATGCTGGTGATCGCGACGACCACCTTGCCGTCGGTGGCGCTGACCGCGGCGATGGGAATCGCCGGGTTCCTCGGCGGCGTGATCGCGCCCTCGCGCGACATGCTGGTACGCAACGCCGCCCCTCCGGGTGCGGCCGGCCGCGCTTTCGGCATCGTCTCCACCGGCTTCAACTTCAGCGGCATTATGAGCCCGCTATTGTTCGGCTGGATCATGGACCAGCACCTGCCGCATTGGGTGTTCGGCGCCTCCGTCGCCTTCATGGTCCTGACGGTACTGCTGGCGCTCATCACCGACCGCAAGCCGAAGACGCGATCGGAGGGCCCGGTTACTGGCGTGATGCATTCCTGAACCTCATTCCCGGCCGTTGACTGCATCAGGGGATATCCGATGATGCGGCAACAAAAATTCAACCCGGGATGAATCGCCATGACCAGTTCCCATGACCTCGTGATCCGTGGCGGCAACATTGCCGATGGCAAGGGCGGCGACCTCTATGAAGCCGATATCGCCATCTCGGGCGGCCGCATCACCGAGGTCGGCAAGGTTTCCGGGAAAGGCAAGGAAGAGATCGATGCCCGGGGCAAGCTGGTCACACCCGGCTTCGTCGACGTCCACACACATTATGACGGCCAGGTCACCTGGAGCCAGGAGATTACGCCGTCGTCGCAGAACGGCGTCACCACAGCGATCATGGGCAATTGCGGCGCGGCTTCGCGCCGTGCCGGCCGAGCGACCATGTCCGCCTGATCCAGCTGATGGAAGGCGTCGAGGATATTCCGGAGCCGGTGTTGAGCGCCGGCATTCCCTGGGCCTGGGAAAGCTTTCCGGATTACATGGAGTGGCTGTCGAAACGAAACTTCGACATGGATGTCGGCGCGCAACTGCCGCACGCGGCCTTGCGCGTCTACGTGATGGGCGACCGCGGCGCGCGCCGCGATCCCTCCACGCCCGAGGACAACAAGGCGATGGCGGCGCTCGCCGCCGATGCCGTACGCGCGGGCGCACTCGGCTTCTCGACCTCGCGCACCCTCAATCACCGCACCTCGACCGGCGACTACACCCCGACCTTGAAGGCCGGCGAGGACGAACTGACCGCGATTGCCGCGGCGATGCACGGCCAGGGCCGCAGCGTGCTGCAGTTCGTGCTCGACCTCTCCACTATCAACGAAGACCTTCCGATGATGCTGCGGGTGGCCGAGAACACCAAAATCCCGGTGTCGTTTTCCATCACGCAGAACGACAAGGCGCCGCAGCGCTGGCGCAAGACGCTCGACACCATCGCGGAGGCTTCCGCGCGCGGCCTGTCGGTCACCGCGCAGATCGCCGCCCGCCCGGTCGGGCTGATGCTGGGCCTCGAATTGTCGCGCAACCCGTTCCAGACTCATCCGAGCTATCAGGCGATCGCGAAACTGCCGTTGACGGAGCGGCTGGCACGTTTGCACCAACCCGAAGTGCGCGCCGCGATCCTGAGCGAGCACGCGACCGCGACCGATGACCCGCTGTTCTTCCGGCCGAACTACGACAAGATGTATCTGCTCGGTAATCCCCCTGATTACGAACAACCGCCCGAAAATACGTTGGGCGCGCAGGCCCGCCGTCTGGGCAAGCAGGCAGAAGAGCTGGCCTACGACGCGATGCTCACCGACGACGGCCGCGGCATGCTCTACGTGCCGTTCCTCAATTATGCCGACGGCAATCTCGATGCGACGCGCGAGATGCTGCGCGACCCGAACGCGGTGCCGGGCCTTTCCGACGGCGGCGCGCATTGCGGCATCATCTGCGACGCCAGCTTCCCGACTTACCTCCTGACGCACTGGACCCGCGACCGCAGCCGCGGTGAAAAGCTCTCGATCCCGTTCGTGGTGGCGGCGCAATCGCGCAAGACCGCGCTCTCGGTCGGTCTCTACGATCGCGGCGTGATCGCGCCCGGCTTCAAGGCCGACGTCAACGTGATCGATTACGACAAGCTGCATCTGCATCCGCCGAAGGTGCATTATGACTTGCCGGTCGGCGGACGCCGGCTGATGCAGCAGGTCGACGGCTATGACGCCACCATCGTCTCCGGCGTGGTGACGCAGCGCGGCGGCAAGGCCACCGGCGCACGCCCGGGCAAACTGGTGCGCGGCGCGCAGGGTAACCAGCCGAAGTTCGGCGCGGCGGCGAGCTAGGGCAGGATTGGCTTAGCCGCAATCGAAGCCGATCACGTGACCGCGCTTCGATGCCATCGCCACATTGCTCGTTCCAGTTCGTCGGAGATCAGCCGCCGCCAAACTTGGATGGATCATCGTATCTGGGGGTCTGGTCCATGAGCACGGGCGGAAAGCGTGGGTCCACCGGCTGGACCGGACGGACAACGACATGTCGGGGCTTGGCGTGATGCACCTTTTTTGCGGCGCTGGCAGAAGCACTAAAGGCGATCAAAAGGCCCAGGGCCAAAATAATACGCATCGCAAATTTCCTTTAATCACCCCCTGCTTCGCATGTGTGGCCCCTACCGCACTGCCGCAATCTGTGACGGCTTCAAGATCGCTCAAATCGGGGTGATCGCAAGGCACAGGCGCACGCCCAGGCAAACCGGCGCGCGGGGGTGTCACGACCGAAGTTTGGCGTCGCGGCCCGTCAGGCCTTGGTCGCAGCCTGGGTGACAAATTGATGGCCGACCCACCATACCGGTTGGCGGGGATTCAATGCCTCATGCAGCATGGCGTATCCGCAGGCCTTGAACACGATTTCACTCAGCGCCGCCGTGAGAAGCTTGCGGCCGTCCTTGTGCATGTCGATAATTGCTTTCGACGTGGCGTGCATCAATTCCATCTGCTCGGGGCCATTGTGCTGCGGCCATTGTTCGAACTTGGTCCAGCGCTGGATAATGTCTGACCGGAAATAATTGTCGGTGAGCTCGATCAGTGCCTCAAGGCTGTGTTCGGGTTTCAGCAGGTCGGCACACTCGGCCAGAAGCTTCCTGGTGACCGGATGATCGGGCGCCTCTTTCTTGAAGGCGGCGAGCAGCGGATAGAGCGCCACTTCAACACCCAGAAAGATCGAGCTTGAATTGGTCAGGATCTCCGGCGCATTGAAGACACTCGCTTTCACACCCTGCTCGGTCGCGCGCCGTGCGATATTTTCGAGTTCGATTTTCGCGAAACCCTGCAGGTAGGGTGAATAGCTCTGCCAATGATACTCGCCGGCAATCAGGATCTCGGTGCCATGATAACCGTACGCAACGTAAGAAACCTGACCGCCGTTCCTGGCGACGCTGTCGCGTAGCCCGGCACTCAGTTCGATCAGATCCGAAAGACTATTCGCACTCACATCCATAAAGCTCATTTCGCAGAGCCGGCCGAGGTCGCCTTCCCAAAACTCCTTGGAAGAGGTAGCGGTCCCTTTGAAGACCCGGTTCATGACGGGCATCATGATCTTCGCGCGCGGAACACCACCGGCCATGGTGTGAGCGATCAGGACCTTGGCGCCGTCGGGAATTTGCTTTTGCAATTCGGCCAGATATTGCTGCACGCGCGCGCGAAAATTTTCGCGGCCGGCCTTGCGCGACTCTTCCACCTGCGCAAGATCAAGCGTGGCCTTGTCCCACTCGCTGAGCTTTAAGCCCTTGAGCTGGTCGCATGGGCTGAGACCCTTGCTCGATTTTGCCAGATCGAAACCGCATTCCAAGGGAACGTTGACCAGCGGCTGGTCTTTCTCCGCCAACTCCTCCGCCGTCAGGGGGCGTAGCTGCTCATTTTCATCGCGGCGTCCGACCGTGCCATAGATGACAGTCATCCCGGCTTTTTTGGCTTCATCGATCAGGCCGTTGACATAACCTCGGGCAAAGACCTCGCCGAAAATGACCAAAACGTCGTTTTTGCCGTAGCCTGAAACCGGGTTGACCTGACGAAGCGGCTCGAACTTTTGCACGCGGATATCCTTGGCTGGAGAGGTTCTTCGAATACTAACAAATTGACCGGTACCAAGTACATCGGTTCCATCTCGAACCCAAGTATGAACCCGAGTGTGAACCTAAGTATCGATAGGCGCCGTGCTGGCGTTCCCCATAGCTGGAGGGTATGATTTGGGGAAGTTTGGCGATGGTACGGATGTCGATTTTTGCAGGCAGATTAGGTCTCGCGCTCGTCCTGGCGACGCTCTGTCCGGGCGGGCGGACGGCCCACGCCCAGGCCGCCCCCGTGCCATATTGGAGCCCGAGTTGGCCGCTCGGCTTTGGCGGGACCCTGCCCTCCGACCAGGATGCCCCGACGCGCTACAATTTCCAGAACGGCATGTTTATCAGCGGCACCAGCATTCCTGCGGGATTGAACTGGAACGGCATCAACCAGGCTGGAGCGTTCGGCAATTTCGGCTCGCTCCGTTACGAGGGCATGCAGGCCGGCTACAATTTCGGAAGCGCGGGCGGCCTGCCCGTTTCGCTCTATGCCGGCTTCGAAACCTTGAAATACGATAGCGGCATCGGCGGCCCGTTTGCGGCGTTCGACAAGAAGTCCGGCACGCTGCCGGGTTATCGCGCGAATGCCGGCATCGAATTCCAGCCGGCGCCGAATCTCAGCCTGTCACTCGGATTCGGCTACACCCAGCGATCGGGGAGTGTTGCCGTCGACAGCGAAATCAATTCGCTGCCCGGCGCTTCGATTATCCCCAGCGCTCCCCGCTGACGCAGGGCTTCCGGCCAACTCCGGTCGCCGCCATCACAGCGGTCCGAGAATGCCCCATCGACGATCGCAATATTCCTTGATGGCCGCGACCACACCGCTGCTGATGATGCCCCGGCGTTCGGCTGAGTCCATCTGGAGCTCTTCGTCCCGGTTGATGATCGAGCCCGCCTCCAGCAGCACGGCAGCCATTCTGGTTTTTTTCAGCACGATGAGCTTGTCATAGCTGTAGACGCCGGTTTCCTTGTTCAGCAGCGGGTGCTGGTAGCGGCCCATGATGGGTTGCGAATATTGCTCGGCATATTTCAGGCCCTGGGCCTTCATTTCCTTCGCCAGCAGTTCGGCGATCGAGAGGCTCGCCTTGTATTCCGGGTTGTTGCTGGAGACGAAAACGGAATAGCCGCTGAAGCGGTCGCTGAAACGGCTTTTCCTGCCGCCGAACTCCCAGTCCTCGAGAAATTTTTTGGGCACGGAGTCATGGTGGATCGACAGGAACAGATTTGCGGGCAGATTGTTCGCCGCGGCGACGCGCTTGACCAGGCTGGCCCTCGCCTTGCCTTCGGTCAGCAGCAACTTCGTCTCGGTAAAGCCTTCCGCCTTCAGTTTCTCCTCGATCCGCTGCGTCAGCCGCAGATTGTAGATGAACTCTGAAACGTTGCGGGCGCTGATCGCGCCTTCCGACTGGGCGGTATGCCCCACATCCAGAACGATCCGGAACTTTGACGGTTCGCAGGTGGTTGCAGCCGTCTTCGAAACCGACGGCTTGGCCGCCGCCTTCGGGGCAACAACCTTCGCCGTGCGGCGCTTGGGCGCGGCGGCAGGCTTCGCTACCCTGGCAGGCTTTGAAGCAGCCGGCTTTGGCGCGGCGGCGCGCTTTGGCGATGGACTCTGCTTTGGCGCCTGACGCTTTGACGATTGAGCTTGCTTTGACGTGCCCTTGAAGACATCAGACAGCCAGCCGGCATGGCTGGCCTCGACCGGCAGAAGCAGCAAGCCGACCATCGCGGCGACGGTGGTACGGCAGCGGGGCCAACCGCCAAAGCCTGACCGGGCGAATGCTTTTCTTACCGACAGCAATCCCACTCTCCCCCAGAGTGACCTTCTATGCGCTTCATGACCGCATCGGACAGCATCGGCCGGGAGTATGAACCATGCGTTACCGGTTGCAAGGTTTCACCGGCCGGCTTCAAACCTTTTGCCCCGCCTTGATCTCCTTGAACCGGGCAAGCGCCTGTTCGAATTTGGCATTGAACAGCCACATCGCATCGAGGATTTCGCGCATGGTTGCAGACGTCCGTGCCCTGTCGGCCTGCCCAAAGGTGAAAACGCTGTTGTTCCGCAGGAATCCCATGATCCTGGGATCGGAAATCCGGTAGTTGAGTAAATTGCCTGACTTGAGCGCGGACTTGGTCGGCGAGGGAATAATCTGGATCAGCTCGAACAGTTTCATCTGATCGATCGGGTCCGGCAGCGTCTTCACGATTGCCGGCACCTGCGGGAAGACTTCCGCATGCGCGTTCATCAGGGCATCCCGCACCGAGGTCCAGTGGTTGAACCGGTGATCCATATTGCCGGCCCGCGCCTCCTCCTTGTCGTCGCGCAGGATCAGTGCAGGATCGAAAGCTTCGATCGACGGCTTGATCGCCGCCCACTTCCTGCGGCCGTTCAGATCTTCGGACGTACCGGTTTGCAGGCTGCCCTTGTATTTGTTCGAGCGCGCGTTGCCGATGGTTTGATTGCCGTTGGTCTCGGCAAAGAACAGCCCGAGGCTGATCCGGCCAGCCGCCTCGGCATTGACAGCATCGAGGCCTTTGGCACGCGCGATCGCCGTGCCCAGATCGACGACGTCCTTGAACGGGGTATCTGATTTTTGCGCGCTGGCGGGCGGCGCCTGCATCACATCGAAGAGCTTTCTGTACTCGTCGAGCAGCGGCTCGGTAGCCACGTTGAAATACGCCGGCGGGATTTCGTATTTGTTGGGCCCACCGATTTTGGACGGCATCGCGTCGGTGAGATCCTTGTAGGCGCTCAGCATTTTGTTGCGCGCCAGATAGAGCGCCTGTCCCGGCAGGTTCGGCAGCGGCTGCTTCGAATTGATCTGCGCGCGCCGCTGTCCCAGGACCGCCTCGAAGTTCTTCACCGCATCATTGTACGCATTGAGCGCGTCCGATTGCGTCTTCGTGAGTGCACCCTGCGCCATCGCGGTGCCTGTGAGACCGACGGCCATCGGCAGCGCGAACAACAGCGCGAGCGCAAGCGCCGCCACGGGCGCGCCGATGCAATGGAGCTTGTAGCGGGCCATTGGCTCACGCGAACTTCGGTTGTGCTGCCTGAGCCAGCAGCCGCGCCCGCTCGCTATTGGGCCACAGCAGCAGCAGGCCGAGCAATCCCGACGACACCATAATGACCGCGTTGATGGTGAAACCGGTCAAATAACCTTCGAGCGGTGTCGCCGCGTGCTTGATCACGCTGCCCATCACCAGGGGCGCGATGATGCCCGCCAGCGTATAGATCGCGCCGTAGATCGCGATCACGGCGCCGCGCTGCTGCACCGGCGTGAACTCGCCGAGCATCGGCGGACAGACGACATAGATCGCGCCGCTCAACCCGGTACCGACCACGAGCAGCGCGACCATCGTTCCGCCCGGCGTGGAATAGGGCATGATCGCGAGAATCAGGCCGCCGATGATCAGCGGCACCGAGCCGAGCACGCCGCGCGCCCCGCGGGTGGTGAAGCCGCGCGTCAGCATCACCTGCGAGATCCAGCCGGTGAGCAGCACAATCACGGCGCCGAACACCCAGGGCAGCACCGAAACCCAACCCGCATCCTGTTGCGAGAAGCCGAGCCCCTGCACGATGAAGGGCGTGAACCAGGTGAGACCGAGCGACAGCGCCCAGTACGCCCCGAAGGTCGCGGCACAGCAGCCGATGAAGGTGCGCGAGGTCAGGAGCTGGAAATAGGGAACGCGTGGATCGGCGGCGGCCATCGCGACCGTCTGCACCAGCGGGCCTTCCTTGCCCATGATCAGCCACGCCACCACCCACATCAGGCCGACCACGCCGAGCGCGCCGAACGCATAGTGCCAGCTGTGATTGACGATGATCCAGTTCAGCGCAGGCACCGCGAGGATCACGCCGAAAGCCGAGCCCTGCGACAGGATCGCGGTCGGCAGCGTGCGCTTCTCGTCCGGAAACCATTTGTAGATCGCATGCACCGCCACCGCGAACGCCGGGCCCTCGCCGGCGCCGAGAATGATGCGGCAGATCAGCAGCGTCGTGAAGCTGACGGTACCGACCATCGGGAACTGTGCCACCGACCAGATCACCGCCATCGCCAGCAGCACCCAGCGGGTCTGCACTCTATTGACGATGAAGCCGACGACAATCGCCGAGATCGAAAACAGCAGGAAGAACGAGGAGCCGAGCGTGCCGAACTGCTCCGCGTCGAGCTTCATCTCCTCCATGATTGGGACGCCGGCCAGACCGACCACGATCTTGTCGGCAAAATTGACCAGCATGAACAGAAACAGCAGGAATGTGATTGTCCAGGCGCCTTTGGGCGTCACATGTTCGGTCATGGCTGCTACCCCAAGTTTATCGCTGCCGATTCCCTGACTTCGGCATGCGATGCTAGCCATGGCCTCGCCGGCAAGGCAACTGCGCATTTTGACCGGAAAACAGGCCCCGCGACTCCGCGCGGCCCGGTGCGCGCCGTTACAACCGGATCACGATCCCGTCGTCCCTGATATTGAGGCCGTGATCTGATATCGCGGCCCTGATATGTTGCCGGGGTCACCACGTCAGGGATTTTTCATGGTCAAATCAATCCATCGCCGCGTCGATATTTTGGCCGCTGCGGCTTTCCCCACGCGCCGGAAGCCGCTGTGATCAGCGCATGATCAACGGCGAATCAATCGTGCTCACCGTGAACGGCCTGACCAAGAGCTACCGCGCCGCCGGCGAGGAGGTCGCGGTGCTGCGCGGCGTCAACCTGTCCGTCGCGGCCGGCGAGAGTGTCGCGCTGACCGGTGAATCGGGCAGCGGCAAGAGCACGCTGCTGCACCTGATCGCCGGCCTCGATGCCGCCGATGGCGGCGCGATCAGGCTCGACAACGCCCTGGTCTCCGAGCTCACGGATGCCGGCCGCGCCGAACTGCGCCGCGATCGCCTCGGTCTCGTGTTCCAGCAATTCAACCTGATCCCGAGCCTGACCGTCGAAGACAATCTGGCGTTCCAGTCGCGCATCGCCGGACGCCACGATGATGCCTGGCATCAGGAGTTGGTGGAGCGGCTGGGCCTTAAGAATTTCTTGAAACGCTATCCCGAGCAATTGTCCGGCGGTCAGCAGCAGCGCGTCGCGATCGGCCGCGCGCTCGCAACAAAGCCGCTGCTGCTGCTCGCGGACGAGCCGACCGGCAATCTCGATGAAGCCACCGCCGACGAAGTGCTGGCGCTGGCGCGCGACCTCGTGGCGCGCAGCGGCTGCGGCTTCCTGATGGTGACGCACAGCGCCCGCCTCGCCGCCACGCTCGACCGCCAGGTCAACCTGCACGCCGGGGTGATTGCGTGAAACGCGCGCTCTGGACGCTCGCCGTACTGCTGAGCCATTGGCGGCGCCATCCGATGCAGCTCGCGACCTTGCTGATCGGGCTGATCTCGGCAACCGCATTGTGGAGCGGCGTGCAGGCACTCAATCAGCAGGCGCGCACCTCCTACGACCGCGCCGCCGCCACATTCGGCGGCACGCGGACGGCCATGCTGGTCGGCCGCGACAGTCCGACCTTCCCGCAACAACTGTTCGTCGACCTGCGCCGCGCCGGCTGGCCGGTATCGCCCGCACTCGAAGGCCGCATCCAGATCGGCGGACGCTCGTTCCGCCTGCTCGGCATCGAACCCGTGACGTTGCCGCGCGAGGTCGGCAGCGCGCCCGGGGTCGAAACGGCCAATCTGCAGGCCTTCATGACGCCGCCCGGGCAAGTGCTGGTGGCACCGGAAACGCTTTCCGATCTCAAGCTCACCGAGGGCGCTATAGCTGTCACCAATGGCGGCGTGGCATTACCACCGCTGCGCGTCCAGACGCAGCTCGTGCCCGGCGTGCTGGTCGTCGACATCGGCATCGCGCAAAATCTCCTGAACATGCCGGGACAGCTCTCCCGCCTGCTGATCGGCAAGGCCAAAGGCAAACACCCCTCGCTGGAAAGCGTCGTCGGCGACAAATTGCGTCTGGTTGCGCCGGACGCCGAAACCGATCTCGAACGGCTCACCGACAGTTTTCATCTCAACCTCACCGCATTCGGACTGCTGTCGTTCTTCGTCGGCCTGTTCATCGTCAATTCCGCCATCGGCCTTGCCTTCGAGCAGCGCCTGCCCACCTTGCGCACGCTGCGCGCCTGCGGCGTCTCGGCGCGGATGTTGAACAGCGTGATGGTGATCGAGCTGGTTTCGCTGGCGCTCTTCGCAGGCCTGATCGGGCTCGTCTGCGGCTATCTGATTGCGGCGACATTGCTGCCCGACGTCGCCGCGTCCCTGCGCGGACTATACGGCGCGCAGATTCCGGGACAGTTGACGCTGAAGGGCGAATGGTGGCTCGCGGGCATCGCCATCAGTATTCTGGGCGCGCTCGCCGCCGCGGCGACCAGCCTGACCAAGGCGCTTCGCTTGCCGCTGCTCGCCACCGCGCAGCCTTATGCGTGGCAACAGGCGCAGCGCCGCTGGCTGATGTTCCAGAGCGCTGTGGCGCTTGCCGTATTCGCCGCTGCCGGCGCGTTTTTGCTGTTCGGCGATTCCCTGGTGTCGGGTTTTGCCGTGCTCGCGGCCCTGCTGCTCGGCGCGGCGCTGATCCTGCCGATGCTGCTGGAAGTCGTGCTCGCGTTCGGCCAGCGGCATGCGCGTGGGCCGCTGAGCACCTGGTTCTGGGCCGACAGCCGCCAGCAGCTCTCGGGATTGTCGCTGGCGCTGATGGCGCTGCTGCTCGCGCTCGCGGTCAATGTCGGCGTCGGCACCATGGTCGGCAGTTTCAATCGCACCTTCCTGGTCTGGCTCGACGGAAGGCTGGCGGCGGATGTCTATATCAGCGCGTCCAGCAATGCCCAGGCGAGCGAGATCAGGAATTGGCTGCGCGAACGGCCCGAGGTCGAGGCGATCCTGCCCGGCGGCCGCGCCGACACGCAGTTGGCAGGCGCCCCGCTCGAGGTGCTGGGCCTGCCCGATCACACCACCTATCGCGACAGCTGGCCGCTATTAGAGTCGGCGCCAAACGCCTGGACCAGACTTCGTCCCGGCACCACCTGTCTCGTCAGCGAACAATTGGCGCGGCGCCTGAAGCTTTCGATCGGCGATCGCATCGACATTCCGGCGTCCGGCGGCAACTGGACGCTCGAGATCGTCGGCATCTACGCCGACTACGGCAATCCCAAGAGCCAGATCGCGGTCAACTATGCCGCGCTGACGCGGCGCTTTCCGGAAACCCCGCTGACACGGATGGGCCTGCGCGTCAAATCCGGGAAGATCCCGACGTTGATCACGGCTTTGCAGGAAAAGTTCGGGCTCGATGATCGCAACGTCGCCGATCAGGCGACGATGAAGGCGGAATCGAAACGCATCTTCAACCGCACCTTCTCAGTGACCGCGGCGCTCAACGCCTTCACGCTCGGCGTCGCCGGCATCGCGCTCCTCACCAGCCTGCTGACGCTGAGCAATTCGCGCCTGCCGCAACTGGCGCCGCTATGGGCGATCGGCATTACTAGGCGCAGGCTGGCTGCGATCGAGCTTCTCAAGACGATGTCGGTCGCGTTGATCACCGCGCTGTTCGCGCTGCCGCTGGGCCTCCTGGTGGCATGGTGCCTGCTCGCGATCGTGAACGTAAAGGCCTTTGGCTGGCGTCTGCCGTTCCACGTCTTCCCGGCGCAATTGCTGTGGCTGGTCGGCGTCGCGATGGCGGCGGCGTTTTGTGCGGCAGCGCTTCCGGTCATGCGGCTGGCGCGGATGCAGCCGGCCAGCCTGATCAGGATCTTTGCCAATGAGCGGTAGCGGATTCTTAGCAGCGGGCGGTAGCGGCCTGATATCCCGCCGCAGTTTTACGAGCGGCATCCTTCTCGCCTCGCTCAGTGGCAAGGCGTTGGCGCAGGGCTTTGCCGGACTTGGTGAGAGCGCCAGCGGCTATGCCGCCGTCATGCCCGGCAGGACATTTTCATTTCCCGCCGATCACGGCCCGCATCCGGAATTCCGCATCGAGTGGTGGTACGTGACCGCCAATCTCGCCGATGCCAACGGGGTCCCTTATGGCGCGCAATGGACATTGTTCCGGCAGGCGACAAAGCCGGGCGCGCAACAGGAAGGCTGGGCCAATCAACAGCTCTGGATGGGCCATGCCGCGGTGACGCGCGCGGACACCCATCGCACCAGCGAGACCTTTGCGCGCGGCGGCGTCGGCCAGGCCGGCGCCGACGCCGATCCATTTCTCGCCTGGATCGATTCCTGGGAAATGCGCGGGCTTGATTCCATGAGCGCGACCAACATGGCGCCGCTCGAACTCAAGGCCTCAGGCGCCGATTTTAACTATGCGCTGCGCCTCGATGCCGACCGGCCGCTGGTGCTGCAGGGCGAGGCCGGCTACAGCCGAAAATCGCTGCGCGAACAGGCCTCCTATTACTACACTCAGCCGCATTATCAGGCGAAGGGCAGCATCACCATCGACGACAAAACCGTCGATGTCACCGGACAGGCCTGGCTGGACCGCGAATGGAGCAGCCAGCCGCTGGCCTCCGACCAGAGCGGCTGGGACTGGCTGTCGCTGCATTTCAAGACCGGCGAAAAGCTGATGCTGTACCGGATGCGCCAGACCGACGGCCAGCATTACGGCTCGGGCAAATGGGTCGCCCGCGACGGCAGCACTGAGCTGCTCGCTTCAGCAGACATCAGCTTCACGCCGCAGGCTTACACGGAGATCGCGAACCGCAAAATCCCGACCTCATGGCGCATCGCGATTCCCAAACTCGTCGTCACGATCGACTGCACGCCGCTCAACCCGAAGAGCTGGATGGGAACGAATTTTCCCTATTGGGAAGGCCCGATCAGCTTTCGTGGCAGCCACACCGGATTAGGCTATCTGGAGATGACGGGGTACTAAAAGCGCTTCTGTTTCATTCGTCATGGCCGGGCTTGTTCCGGCCATCCACGTCTTGCTTCCTTGACTGTAGCCAAGACGTGGATGCCCGGCACAAGGCCGGGCATGACGAAAGGAAAGAGTCAAAGGGAATCCCTCCAATGTATCACTTCACCGCTCTCGTCACCTGCCTTGCCATCCTGTTCTACTTCTTCACCTCGATTCAGGTCTCGAAAGCGCGCAGCACGTTCGGCGTCAAGGTACCGGCGACGTCAGGCCATCCGGATTTCGAGCGTGTCTTTCGCGTCCAGATGAACACGCTGGAATGGATGCCGATCTTCCTGCCGTCGCTGTGGCTGTTCGCGGTCTATATCAGCGACCCGGTTGCGGCAGGGCTCGGCCTGGTCTGGATCGCCGGCCGCCTCCTCTACATGCTCGGCTATTCGCAGGCCGCCGCCAAGCGCGGCCGCGGCTTTGGCATCCAGGCGTTAGCTGCGATCGTGCTCTGGGTGGGGGCGTCGGGCGCGATCGTGTGGCGAATCGTGCATCCGTAACGCGTCGGCCACTCTCTCCCCACGTCGTCCCGGCGAACGCCGGGACCCATACGCCGTGCAGTCGCGTTAAGGCAAGCTGGCAGACGCCTTCTGCAAACAACAGCGGCCGGTGGCTATGGGTCCCGGCTCAAGGCCGGGACGACGGTGTTGAAAGATCGTGCCCTCATTTCACCAACGGACAACCCGAATCCTTGGCGCTCGGAAACGCCTTGTCGCCGGGCACCACCGCGAGCTGCTTGTAATAATCCCACGGCTTCTTCGACTCCGACGGCTTCTTGACCTCGAACAGATAGAGGTCGTGCACCATGCGGCCGTTTTCGAGCACCTTGCCCTGCGCGAAGAGATCGTCGACCGGAAGCTCCTTCAACTTCCTGGCGACGGCTTCGGTGTCCTTGGTGCCGGCCGCCTTGACCGCCTTGAGATATTGCAGCGTCGCGGAGTAAGTGCCGGCCTGGATCATGTTCGGCATCCGGCCGGTGCGCTTGAAGAAGCGGCCCGCGAGGTCACGGCTCCTGTCGTCGCGATCCCAGTAATAACCTTCCGTCAGCACCAGGCCTTGCGCCGCTTCGAGCCCGAGGCCGTGGACTTCCGCGAGCGTCAGCAGCAGGCCGGCGAGCTTCTGGCCGCTCCTGACGATGCCGAATTCGGCGGCCTGCTTGATCGAGTTGGTGGTGTCGAGGCCGGCATTGGCGAGCCCGATGATCTTCGCCTTCGAGCTCTGCGCCTGCAGCAGGAACGACGAGAAATCCGACGAGTTCAGGGGAATGCGGACGGCGCCCAGCACCTTGCCGCCCTTTTCCTTGACGAGGTCGCCGGTGTCTTTTTCCAGCGCATGGCCGAAGGCGTAGTCGGCGGTCAGGAAGAACCAGCTGTCGCCGCCGGCCTGCACCAGTGCCCCGCCGGTGCCGACCGCCAGCGCGTGGGTGTCGTAGGCCCAGTGGAATCCGTAGGGTTGGCAGGCATCGCCGGTGAGGCGCGAGGTGGCCGCTCCGACGACGATGTCGATCTTCTTCATCTGCTTCGACAGATCATGGATCGCGAGCGCGACCGAGGAGGTCGTCAGCTCCGTGATCATGTCGACGTTCTCGACCTCATACCAGCGCCGCGCGATCGCAGTGCCGAGATCGGGCTTGTTCTGGTGGTCGGCGGAGACGATCTCGATCTTGTGGCCGAGCACCTCGCCGCCAAAATCCTCGATCGCCATCTTGGCGGCCTCGAACGACCACTTGCCACCGTAATCGGCATAGACTCCGGACTGATCGTTCAGAATGCCGATCTTGACGCCCTGCGCCGAGGCCGATCCGGCGAGCAAAAGACCGCTCAATGCTACGGTCGCCAACAAACCCGATTTCATATCCGTCTCCCGGCAGTTTCCGTTCAGGATAAATTCCGCCCGACAATATTTTATAACCCTGCCGCTGCCCATCTATTTCAGATCGGCCGATGGTATGGGGAGATCCGTCACCCCCGCGCAACGGCATCGCCGTTGTCGCTGGAGGTGCGCTCGGCGGCGCAATTGCGCCGCTGGCTTGCTTGCCTCGAAAGGCGACGGCCCGTCTGTGGCCGATTCATCCTTCGAGACGCGCAAGAGCGCGCTCCTCCAGCGATAACGGCAAAGCCGTTACGCGGGGATGACGGGGATGGAGTCCGCGACTCAAGCCGCGACGGAATCCTTCGGCTTCTTCGGATCGGCCAGCCCACGGACGATCATGTAGAAGATCGGCGTGAAGATCAGGCCGAACAGCGTGACACCGATCATGCCGAAGAACACCGCAACCCCGACCGCCTGGCGCATTTCCGATCCCGAGCCGGACGAAATCACCAGCGGCAGCACGCCGAGAATGAAGGCGAACGACGTCATCAGGATCGGCCGCAACCGCAACCGGCAGGCTTCGATCACCGCCTCCAGCCGCGGCTTGCCTTCAAGCTCGATGTCGCGCGCGAACTCGACGATCAGGATCGCGTTCTTTGCCGCCAGCCCGACCAGCACCACGAAGCCGATCTGGGTCAGGATGTTGACGTCCTGCCCCATGATCCGCACGCCGATGGTGGCGGCGAGCAGGCACATCGGCACGATCAGGATTACCGCGAACGGCAGGCTCCAGCTGCCATATTGCGCCGCCAGCACCAGGAAGACGAACAGCACGCAGATCGGGAACACGTAGAGACCTGCATTGCCTCCCGTGACCTGCTGGTACGAAAGGTCGGTCCATTCGAAGGAGAACCCGCTCGGAAGCGTGTCCTCCGCGAGTTTCTTCATGGTGTTGATCGCGGTCGTCGAACTCGTGCCCGGCGTCCCTTCGCCCTGCAGTTCCGCGGCCGGATAGAGATTGTAGCGCGCCACCCGGTCGGGGCCGGATACGTCGCGGAAATCCACCACGCTGCCGAGCATCACCATGTCGCCTGCGGCGTTGCGGGTGCGCAACCGCGCCAGATCCGACGCTTCCTTGCGGAACGGCAGATCGGCCTGGGCCGTGACGTGATAGGTGCGGCCGAACAGGTTGAAGTCGTTAACGTAGGTCGAGCCGAAATAGGTCTGGATCGTTTCATTGACGCCGGAGATCGGCACACCGAGCTTCTGCGCCTTGACCCGATCAATGTCGACGAAGAGCTGCGGCGTGTTGGCGGTGAAGGGCGAAAACACCTGCGTCAGCTCGGGCGCCTTGCGCGCCGCGGCGACAAGCTCGTCGTTGGCGGCTGCCAGGAGTTCGGGGCCGCGGCCCTGGCGATCCTGGACCCGCATGGTGAAACCGCCACCCGTTCCGATGCCCGGCACGGGCGGCGGCGGAATGACAATGATGAAAGCCCCCTGGATCGCGGCCAGGCGCTTTCGCAGATCCGCGGTGATCGCCTGCGAGGTCAGGCCCTTCTTCAGGCGCACTTCCGGTTCTTCGAACACCGGGAAGAGGGCCGCAGCGTTGCCCGACTGGGTCCGGGTCGCGCCCGAGAAGCCGGCGAACGCCGCGACGCGAATGATGCCCGGGGTGTCCAGCGCCGTTTTCTCGATCTGGCGGACGATATCGGTGGTGCGCGCCAGCGATGCGGCTCCCGGTAACTGCGCCGATATGATGACGTAGCCGCGGTCCTGGGCGGGAATGAAGCCTTGCGGCGTGATCGCAAGCAGCCATCCGGCGCTGCCGATCAACGCCACATACAAGAGCAGCATGACCGTCGAATGCCGGATCACGAAGTTGGCCGCATTGGCATAACCGTGGGACAGCCGGTCGAAAGTCCGGTTGAAGACGCCCGCAAATGCGTCCCAGCCGCGCCCAATGAAATTCCAGCTGGCCGGCGGCTTCTTTTCCGCGTGCGGCACCAGGATCATCGAGGCCAGCGCGGGCGACAGGGTCAGCGAGCAGAAACAGGAGATCGCGGTCGCCACCGCGATGGTGACGGCGAATTGCTGGAAGAACTGCCCGGAAATGCCGCCGAGAAACGCGGTCGGCACGAACACCGCGCACAGCACCAGCGCAATCGAGACCAGCGCGCTGCCGACCTCATCCATGGTCTTGAGCGCCGCATCGCGCCGGCTCATGCCGTGCTCGAGGTGCCGCTCGACATTTTCCACCACCACGATCGCATCGTCGACCACGATGCCGACCGCGAGCACGAGCCCGAACAGCGTGAGATTGTTGATCGAGAATCCCAGCGCCGCCATCACAGCAAAAGTGCCGACCAGCGACACCGGAATGGCGATGATCGGAATGATCGCGGGGCGCCAGCCCTGCAAGAACACCAGCACGACGATGACGACGAGCAGCATGGCCTCGTAGATCGTCTTGATCAGTTCGTGGACCGACTGCGCGATGAATTCGGTGGGGTTGTAACCGATATTGTAGTCGAGGCCCTTTGGGAAACGGGTCTTCAGCTTCTCCATGGCATCGGTTATATTTTTCGCGGTCGCCAGCGCGTTCGAGCCGGGCCGCTGCGTCACCAGCAGCGCCACCGCCGATTTCCGCAGCAGGAAACTGTTGGTCGAATAGGACAGCGCACCAAGCTCGACCCGCGCCACGTCGCGCAGCCGCACCGTGCGGCCGTCGGCGCCGGCCCTGACCACGATGTCCTCGAATTGCCTCTGATCCTTCAGCCGTCCGGTGAAGGTGAGATTGGGCTGGAATGCGCGGTCGGCAATCGGCGGCTCGCCGATCTGCCCGCCCGTAATCTGCAGGTTTTGCGCGCGGATCGCAGCTATCACCTCGGCCGAGGTCAGGCCGAGCGTCGCGATGCGGTCCGGGTCGAGCCACAGCCGCATGGAGTAGTCGCGGGCGCCGAACATCTGGATGTCACCGATGCCGTCGAGGCGAAGCAGCTCGTCGCGCACCTGCAGCAGCGCATAGTTGGAGATGTAGAGCTGGTCAAAACTGTCGTCCGGCGACAGCATGAACACGACCATCAGGATGTCGGGGCTGTTCTTGCGGGTGACGACGCCGTTGCGCTGCACCTCTTCCGGCAATCGCGGCTGCGCGATGGCGACGCGGTTCTGCACCAGCACCTGCGCCTTGTCGAGATCGGTTCCGAGCTTGAAGGTGACCGTGATGGTGAGATTGCCGTTCGAGGTCGCCTGGCTGTAGAGATACAGCATATCCTCGACGCCGTTGATCTCCTGCTCGATCGGAGCTGCAACGGTGTCGGAGACGGTCTGCGCGGTAGCGCCGGGATACTGCGTGGTGACGACGACGGTCGGCGGTACCACTTGCGGATATTCCGAGACCGGCAGCGTGGTATAGGCAATCGCGCCGACGATCAGCAGCACGATCGACAGCACCATCGCCAGGATGGGCTGGTTGATGGAGAGCCGGCCGAGATTCATGACTTGCCACCGGCTGGCGCGGTGTGCGGCGTCACCTTCGCGCCGACCCGAGCGCGCTGGATACCGTCGACGATGACGCGATCTTCCGCCTTCAACCCCTCGCGAACCACGCGCAAGCCTTCGTCAAGCGGTCCGAGCTGCACAGGCCTTGCTTCGACGGTGTTGTCATCCTTGACGACAAAGACGATCTTGCGCGACTGGTCGGTGGCGATGGCCGTGTCCGGCAGCAGCAATGCCTCGTAGGGCGAGGAGCCGATCAGCCGCACGCGGCCGAATTGCCCCGGCAGAATCGAGAAGTCCTTGTTGGGAATGATGGCGCGGCTGCGCAGCGTGCCGGTCGAGACATCGAGACGGTTGTCGAGAAAATCCATCTTGCCTTCTTTCGACGGCTTGCTCTCGCCGGTCAGCGCGACTTCCACCGGGTTCGGCGTGTCGCGCGAACTCGGCCGCTTGCCCTCGAACCACAGCCTGTTGTTCTTGAGATAGGTCGCCTCGTCGACGTCGAAATAGATGTAGATCGGATCGAGCGTGACGATCGAAGTGAGCAGCGTGGCACTGCCTTCGCTGCCCTGCACGAGATTGCCGGGGCTGACGAGGTGGCGGCTGACCCGGCCGGTCATCGGGGCAAGCACGTGGGTGAATTCGATATTGAGTTTAGCCGCCTTCAGCGCGCCATCGGCCTGCATCTCCGCGGCATGCGCGGCCTGCAAGGCCTGGCGGCGCTGGTCGACGACTTGTTCGGAGACTGCACTGGTCTGGACCAGGCTCAGGGCCCGATCGAGTTCGCGCTTGGCAAGCTCCACTTTGGCGCGCGAATCCGCGAGCTGGCCCTCGGCCTGCGCGGCGACGGCTTCGAAGGGGCGGGAATCGATCGTGTAAAGCAGATCGCCGGCGCGCACGATGGCGCCATCGCGGAATTCGACGGTGTTGACGAAGCCGCCGACCCGGGCGCGCACCTGCACCTCTTCCAGCGCCTCGAATCGCCCGGTGAATTCATCCCAATCGGTGACGGTCCGTTTCACTGGCTGCGCGACCGTGACGGATGGTGGCGCCGCGGCCGCCGGTTGCGGCGGCTTGTCGCCGCAGCCCGACAGCGCCAGCGCGGACCCCAGGATCAGCGGCGAGAGACTGCGGAATGAAGGATGCAAGAAACGATGTAATATTTGACGGCCTTCCGGTTGGCCCGGACGATTCCGTTGTTCAATCGCGCCCAATTCCATCTGCTCCATCTCCCCTGCACTTCCAGACATCTCGATCGATGGAGGCGACTGCCGCTCCGGCGGAGGTCACAGATGTGACTGCTTTCCAGTCTGTTCAAGAAGGCGATCGGATCAAGCACAATCGTAATGCATGGCGGACGATCACGCCTTGCGCCCGTGCGGGTACTGGGCTCCACGCATGGGTTAGAAGCGCTGGCCTTCAGGAAAATCGCCGATGGCGCGACTGCCCAAGATTGAGGCCGCGCCCGGGATAACGAAAACGTGACATCACACAATTGTCGTCTGACGCCGTGCTGACACGGCACCGGCAAAGGTTCCCTTCAGAGAAGATGGCGCGAGAAAATGGTGCCCCGGTTCGATGCCGCGCCCGTGAGGCGGTACGCCTCCCGTCGTAAGCCCGGCCCCCGCCCGGGCCGGGCACGCCTCCCGGTGACCCCGGCACGGTCATCCTTGGCCCCGGGCCCACCGCCGCCGGCGACCGCGACAAAACGGCCGACGGCTGCGCCCGGCGTAGCCTTGGCGACCTGTCCGCCGCAGCTCAACGAGCGAAGGTGGAAGTCACGGCAACCAAATTCTGATTTATCGAAATCGTGTCAAGCAGAAAATTTCCGACAATCAAAAATATTTCCCTTTCCTCCGCCCCCAAATCACCTGCACATCAATAGCCATCCCGTCCCACTCAGAGGGCGTTGGCCATCGTCACAACGAGGGGCGGGTCGCGGTGGACGCTGAGGTTGCGATTGACGGTCGCGGCTGAAGCGTACGGCGAAAGCGTGTGGTCCTGGCGCCCGTAACGGCGTCAAGTCTTTCGGGAGCTAACGCTTCCGAGGGGCGACGGTGGCAATAGAGGCCGTCTCACCGGGGAGAGCGCGTCATAAGCCGTAAAGCCATTGCGCAGGGAA
>NZ_JAFCMD010000023.1:0-129499 GCF_018130105.1 Bradyrhizobium sp. AUGA SZCCT0160 | reverse complement strand
TCTCCCCGGAGACGAGTTCTTGGTTGACTCCGTCGCTGCCGTTCCCGCTTGCGCTTCTCCGACAGCTTGACGCCTGCAACGGGTGCCAGGACCACACGGTTTTGCCGTACGCTTATCCACGCCGTCGTCTCAGCGTAAACCAGCGTCCACCGCAACCCGTCCAACGTCCGTGACGACGGCCGACGCCCTTCTGAGTAGGACGGGATGGCGATAGATGCGCACTGATTTGGGTCGGCCAACAACAGAAATATTTTTGATTTACGGAAGTTTTCCACTTGACACGATTTCCGCAAATCAGAACTGATTTGCCCGTCGGGTCTTTTTGTCGCATCTCTCTCCGTCATTGCGAGCCAACGGGTCGCGCGAATGCGCGCCCGATGACAGGCTCCGCGAAGCAATCCATTCCCCGGCTGGGCGCGCCATGGCTTGCTTCGCTGCGCTCGCAATGACGCGGAGAGGACGACGTCCAAATCAAGCTGTCATTCCCCGATCAGCGCCAGCCACTCGTCTTCCGTCAGCACGGCCACGCCCAGCTCACGCGCTTTTGTCAGCTTCGACCCGGCATCCTCGCCGGCGACGACATAGTCCGTCTTCTTCGACACCGAGCCCGCGACCTTGGCGCCGAGCCGTTCCGCCGCCGCCTTGGCTTCGTCGCGGGTGAATTTGGTCAGCGAGCCCGTGAACACCACGGTCTTGTCCGAAACCGGCGAGCTCTTGCGCGGCCGCTCGGCCGCCTTCACCTCGATCTCGCCCAGGAGTTCGCCGAGCGCCTTCACATTGCGCGGTTCGGCAAAGAACTCGACAACAGCTTCAGCCACGATTTCGCCGATACCGCCGATATTGTTGAGGTCCTGATAGGCCTCGGTGGTGTTCTCGTCATCCTTCGTGCCCTTGGCGGCCGCCAGCATCGCCTCGCGAAAATGATCGATCGTGTGGTAATGCCGCGCCAGCAATTTGGCATTACCCTCGCCGACATGGCGAATACCGAGCGCGAAGATCAGGCGATGCAGATCGATGCTGCGGCGGGCGTCGATCGCGTTGAACAGATTGCGCACCGAGGTCTCGCCATAGCCCTCGCGTTGCATCAGCTTGCTGGTGGAGCGGGCGTCGCGCTTCTGCAGCGTGAAGATGTCGACCGGCGACATCACGAGGCCCTCCTCGTAAAACTCCTGGATCTGCTTGTCGCCGAGGCCGTCGATATCGAACGCCAGCCGTGAGACGAAATGCTTCAGCCGCTCTGTCGCCTGCGCCGGGCAGATCAGGGCGCCGGTGCAGCGCCGCACGGCCTCATCTTCCTCGCGTACCGCATGGCTGCCGCACACCGGACAAACGTCCGGAAACTTGTACGGTTTTGCGTTCTTCGGCCGCTTGTCCATGACGACGCTGACGACCTGCGGGATCACGTCGCCGGCGCGCTGAACGACGACGGTGTCGCCAATGCGCAGGTCGACGCCGTCGCGGATCGGGTTGCCGTCGTTGCCGATGCCCTTGATGTAATCCTCATTGTGCAGCGTCGCGTTGGAAACAACGACACCGCCGACCGTGACCGGCTCGAGCCGCGCCACCGGGGTCAGCGCGCCGGTGCGGCCGACCTGGATGTCGATGCCGTTGAGGATCGTGGTCGCCTGCTCGGCCGCGAATTTGTGCGCGATCGCCCAGCGCGGGCTGCGCGACACGAAGCCGAGGCGATCCTGCCAGTCGAGCCGGTCGACCTTGTAGACCACGCCGTCGATATCGTAACCGAGCGTGGCGCGCTCCTCGCCGATCCTGCTGTAGAATTTGAGAACGTCATCGACATTCTTGCAAAGCTCGGTCCGCGGGTTGACGACAAAGCCGGCTTTGTCCATCCACTCCAGCATGCCGTGCTGCGTGTCGGCCGGCCGCTCGCTCATCTCACCCCAGGTATAGGCAAAGAATTTCAGCGGCCGCGACGCGGTGATCGAAACATCCTTCTGGCGCAGCGAGCCCGCCGCCGAATTGCGCGGATTGGCGAACACCGTGTCCTCGGCTTCCGCCTGCTTCTTGTTCAGCTCGAGAAAATCCTTCTTGAGCATGTAGACTTCGCCGCGCATTTCGCAGGCCGCCGGAATGTTGCGGCCCTTCAGGGTGTGCGGGATATCCTTGATGGTGCGGACATTGGCGGTGACGTCCTCGCCCGTAAAACCGTCGCCGCGGGTGGCGGCGCGGACCAGTTCGCCGTCCTCGTAGCGCAGCGACAGCGACAGGCCGTCGATCTTCGGCTCGGCGACCAGCGCCGGAATATGGTCGGCATCGAGCTTGAGAAAGCGCCTTATGCGATCGACGAATTCGGTGACGTCCTCGTCGCTGAAGGCGTTGCCGAGCGACAGCATGGGAACGGCGTGCTGCACTTTTGCGAACCCGCGCGCCGGTGCGGCGCCGACCTTTTGCGTCGGCGAATCCTTGCTGACGAGATCGGGAAACTTCGCCTCGATCGCAACCAGCCGCTGACGCAGCGCGTCGTAAGCCGCATCCGACACGGTCGGCGCGTCCTTCTGGTAGTAGCGCTCGTTATGGGCCTCGATCTCCAGCGAAAGCCTGACATGCTCGATCTTCGCCTGGGCCTTGGTGAGCTTGGCGACGTCAACGAGCGGCTTCTTTGCTTTTACAGCCATCGCACCACGCCGCCTTCACGCCGTCGCCGCGCGCAGCAGCCGGTCGGCGGCGGCGCGGGCTTCCGCGGTGATCTCCGCCCCCGCCAGCATCCGCGCGATCTCCTCGCGGCGGTGGTCGGCGGCGAGTGCGTTGACGCGGGTGGCGACGCGCTTGCCCTTGTCCATCGCGTCCTTGGAGATCAACAGATGATGGTTGGCGCGGGCGGCGACCTGCGGCGCGTGCGTCACCGCCATGACCTGGACCTTGCCGGCAAGCCGCGCCAGCCGGGCGCCGATCGCGTCCGCCACCGCACCGCCGACGCCGGTATCGATTTCGTCAAACACCAGCGTGGGCGCCGAGCCGCGGTCGGACAGCACCACCTTGAGCGCCAGCAAGAAGCGCGACAGCTCGCCGCCGGAGGCGACCTTCATCATCGGCCCCGGCTTGGTGCCGGGATTGGTCTGGACCCAGAACTCGACGCGATCGATACCCTGCGGGCCGGGCGATGCGGCGTCGGTTTCGACCTGCGCCGTGAATTTTGCACGTTCCAGTTTTAGCGGCGCCAGCTCGGCGTTGACGGCCTTGTTGAGCTTTTCCGACGATTTGGTGCGGGCGGTGGAAAGTTTGGTTGCTGCCGCGGCATAGCGCTTGTCGGCTTCATCGGCGGCGGCTTCCAGCTTCTTCAGTTGGTCCGCGCCGGCATCGATCAGCGCGACGTCGGAGGCATATTTCGCGGCCAGCGCGGCCAGCCCCTCGACCGGTGTCGAATATTTGCGCGATGCGGCGCGGAGCGCGAACAGGCGCTCCTCGATCCGCTCCAGCTCGGCCGGATCGAAATCGGCGGCAATCAGCGCGGCGCTGAGATGCTGATCGGCCTCCTCCAGCGCGTTGATCGCGATATCGATCGCCTTGACCGCGGGCTCGACCAGCGCCGGCGAATTGGCGGCACGGCGTTCCAGCCGCCGCACCGCAGCCGCCAGCGCCGGCACCGGCGAATGGTTGCCGCCGACGGCCTCCTGCGCCTCGCGCAGGTCACTGGCGATCTTTTCGCCCTGCATCATCGTGGTGCGGCGTTCGGCGAGCTCGGTTTCCTCGCCTTCCCGGGGCCGCAGCGCTTTCAATTCGTCGGAGGCATGGCGGAGGTAGTCGGCTTCGCGGGCGGCGCGCTCCATGCTGGCGCGGTGGGCGTCGAGCGCCGTGTTGGCGGTGCGCCTGAGATCCCACAGCACCTCCAGCCCGGTCACGTCTTTTTCGAGCCCAGCGAAGGCGTCGAGCAGCTGCCGGTGGGTCGAGGCGTCGACCAGCGCGCGTTCGTCGTGCTGGCCGTGGATTTCGACCAGCGCGGCACCGACGGCTTTGAGCGTCTGCACGCTGATCGACTGGTCGTTGATGAAGGCGCGGGTGCGCCCGTCGGCGAGCTGCACGCGGCGCAGGATCATCTCGCCGGTGTCGTCGAGACCGTTTTCGGAAAGGATCTTTGCGGCCGGATGGCCCTTGGGCACATCGAAGGTGGCGGTGACCTGGCCCTGCTCCACGCCATGGCGGACCAGCCCGGCGTCGCCGCGGCCGCCGAGCGCCAGCGCGAAAGCATCGAGCAGGATGGATTTGCCCGCGCCGGTCTCCCCGGTCAGCACCGCGAGGCCACGGGAAAACTCGATATCGAGCCGTTCGATCAGGACGATGTCACGGATCGACAGACGCGCCAGCATGCGAACTAAATTCCCATAGCGTTTTCACGCGAAGTGGGTACCGGTTCGCATGAAGAAAACGCGTCGAATCAAAGACTAGAGCCCGGTTCTGATTTAATCAGAACCGATGGCTCTAGCCGAGACCCATCTTCTTGAAGGCCCTGGAAATATAGGACCCCTGATTCTCGCTCGGCTCGAGACCGCCGGACTTTACTAGATTATAGGCGTCCTTGTACCAGCGGCTGTCAGGAAAATTGTGCCCAAGGACGGCGGCGGCGGTCTGCGCCTCGCCGACGATGCCGATCGCTATGTAGCCCTCGGTGAGGCGAAACAGCGCTTCCTCGACATGGCGGGTGGTCTGATAGCGGGTGACCACGGTCTTGAAGCGGTTGATCGCCGCGGTGTAGTCGCGCTTTTTCATGTAATAGCGGCCGACATCCATCTCCTTGCCGGCAAGCTGGTCACGCCCGCCTTCGAGCTTGGCCTTGGCGCTGGTGGCGTATTCCGAGGTCGGATACTTGCGAATCACCTCTTCGAGCGCGGCGATCGCCTTTTCGGTGCGCCCCTGATCGCGCGAAATATCCGGGATCTGGTCATAATGCGAAGCGGCGATCAGGTATTGCGCGTAGGCGGCGTCGGGGCTGCCCGGATGCAGCGTGACGTAACGGGTCGCCGCGCCAATGCAGCCGTCATAGTCGCCGGCTGAGTAGAACGAGTATGCCGACATCAGCAGCGATTTGCGCGCATAGTCGGAATAGGGATGCTGCCGGTCGACCTCTTCGAATTTCTTCGTCGCCGCCTTCGCATCCTTGCGCTGGTTCATCAGGTACAAGCCCTCATTGTAGAGCTTGTCCGCGGGCTCCTCGATGAAGGTGTCGTCCTTGGCGGTGAACTTGTCCCACAGCGAACCGGTGCCGCATCCGCTCAAGGGGACAGCCAGCGCGATCAGGCCCGCCGCCAGCCGGAGCGACCGGGCTGCCCGATGAAGGCCGGAAAGTTTGCGTGATTCGAGCGTCATACGCTGTGCCGACATGGAATGTGAGACCTGACGCCTTTAACGCAGTTGGTAGCTACGCAGTTGGTAGCGGTGCGGTTGGTGGTTGAGCCCGTCCATCCATGAACCGCGATCATGAACGCAATATTCCCCGTGCCCCAATATCCCGTAGCGCCAACATTTGCAGCGCCCCGTCTTGCAACCGCGGGCCTATCTAGCCGAAAAATGGTCCTTAACCAACCGAATACGCAGGCATTTCGCCCGGATTAAGGCGGCAAGACACCATCGTTACTAATTGTGGTTACTACGGAAATTGGGATGGACGGCTAGCAAGCCGGCTTCAGGACGTCTCGAAAACGAAATCGAAAGTCAGGAAACGTCCGGGCCATAGGCCGGGGCGACCATACCGCCGACCATGCCGGCGCCGGCTTCGACGCGGGGGCGGCGTGCCGGTTCGGCCTCGACCACCCGCCAGGCGCTGCGATCGGCCATCAGGGCCGTCAGCACCGCGTGGTTGAGCTTGTGGCCGCCACGCGACGATCGGTAGGCGCCGAGCAGCGGCAGGCCGGCCAGCGCGAGATCGCCGATCACGTCCAGCACCTTGTGGCGGGCGCATTCGTCGCTGTAGCGCAGGCCTTCGGTGTTGAGCAGACGGGTCTCGTCGAACACCACCGAATTCTCAAAGGACGCGCCGAGCGCGAAACCGGCGCTCCAGAGCCGCGCCACGTCATTCATGCAGCCGAAGGTCCGGGCGCGGGAAATCTCGCGGCGGAAGCTTTCGGGGTTCAGATCGAGCGAATAGCTCTGGCGGCCGATCACCGGATTGGCGAAGTCGATCTCGACCTCGGCGCGGAAACCGTTGGCATGGGGGCGCAGCTCGCCGAAGGAATCACCGAGCGAGACCTGCACCGGCTTCAGCACCTGGATGAAGCGGCGCGCGGCGGATTGCGTCACGATGCCTGCCTGATCGATGGCGGCAACGAAGGCAGCCGCGCTGCCGTCCATGATCGGAACTTCCGGGCCGTCGACTTCGATGGTGGCGTTATCGACACCCATGCCCCGCAGCGCAGCAAGCACATGCTCGGCGGTGGAAACCAGCGGGCCCTGGCGGTCGCCGAGTACGGTCGCAAAGTCGGTGGCAATCACGGATTCCGCGATCGCGGGAACTTCGCGGTCGGCATCGTCAAGACCGGTGCGGACAAAAATAAAACCTGCGTCGACAGGCGCAGGTCCGATGGTCAGATTTACCGGTATACCGGAATGAACGCCGACACCTGTCACGGTGGCTTGCGACCGAAGCGTTGTCTGACGGCTGAACTTCATTCGATAATCGCCCACTACCGACTTTACCAAAAGACAGGAACTGTTCGCTTTCGCGCCGAATCTGCTTCCGGTATCCCCAAGTCACGGCAGACCATAGTCACTGCCCCCTCGCGCACAACTCACGCTTTTTTACCGATTGTTACCCTATCTCTGCCGCATTCGCGCCAAGGCTTAACCAAATTCCGGCGTGGTCCGGCCTCGTTCCGGCGGCCGCATCAGATCACGGAATTCATAATTAATCATTTAATATCAGTGGCTTGATGACGAAGCTGTGACGCCTCGCACGGCATAAGAAAAAGGCCCCGGCTGAAACCGCCGGGGCCTTTTGGGTTGCCTGAATTGTAACAAACCTCAGTTGGACTGCCGCCGGAGGAAGGCCGGGATATCAAGATGGTCGTCGCCCTGTGGCGCGGCTGCAACAGGTGCGGGGCGACCATGGACGTCCAGACCCTGCGGCGCCGGACGGCGGGCATACTCCGATACCGGCTCGTTACCCATTTGCTGAGCGACGGAACGCTGCGGCTTGCGCTCGGGGAGCGGCGCCATCGCCGGACCGGAGGCGCGGGCTGCGATCGGCGGCTCGCTCTCTTCGTCGCGGCGGCCGAGGCCGACATTGGCGAGGCGCTGCAGCAGCGACAACCGGGTCTTCTGCGGATGCTCTTCTTCCTGCTCGCCGCGGGCCTGCCGGATTTCGGCCTGGGCCGGCATCGGAAGGTCCTCGAACTTGGGCATCCGCGGGCTGCGGGCGGGCGGACGTTCGGCCGCCTGCGGGATGAAGGTCTCCGGCAGCATAGCCTGCGCTTCCGGCTCGGCGCGGGCCGCCTCGTTATGATCGGGGAACAGCGACGGCTTCTGGGCGATCGGGCGAACCGTGACGTCGCCATAGGAGCCGGGCTGCAACGGCGCTTGGGCCTGCGGCACTTCCGGGGCGACGGCCGCGGCAATGGCGGCGAGCGCGGCACGCTCGACGCTGTTGGACGCGCGCTGCTGCGGGGCGACGGGAACCGGGGGCGGCGCGGCCTGCTGGGCGGCCGCGGGCGCCTCGAGCTTCTGGGCGCGGTCCGCAAGGCGCTGGTTGTCAGCACGCAGCCGTGCGGTGAGATCGGCCAGACGGGTGTCCGGCGTCGAGGCGGGCGCGTTGGTCACGACAGCGGCGGGCGCTGCCGCGTTGCGCGCGATCAGCGCCTGCTCGATGCCGGTGGCGACGACGGAGACGCGGATGACGCCGTCGAGGTTTTCGTCGAAGGTCGCGCCGACGATGATGTTGGCGTCCTGGTCGACTTCCTCGCGGATGCGGGTGGCGGCTTCGTCGACTTCGAACAGGGTCAGGTCCTTGCCGCCGGTGATCGAGATCAACAGGCCGCGGGCACCCTTCATCGACGAGTCGTCGATCAGCGGATTGGCGATCGCAGCTTCGGCCGCGGTCAGCGCGCGCTTCTCGCCGGTGGCTTCGCCGGTGCCCATCATCGCCTTGCCCATCTCCCGCATCACGGCGCGGACGTCGGCGAAGTCGAGGTTGATGAGGCCTTCCTTGACCATCAGGTCGGTGATGCAGGCGACGCCCGAGTAGAGCACCTGGTCAGCCATCGCGAAGGCGTCGGCGAAGGTGGTCTTTTCGTTGGCGACCCGGAACAGGTTCTGGTTCGGGATGATCAGGAGCGTGTCGACCACCTTGTGCAGCTCGGAAATGCCCGATTCGGCGGTGCGCATGCGGCGCTGGCCTTCGAAGTGGAACGGCTTTGTCACCACGCCGACGGTGAGGATGCCCATCTCGCGCGCGGTCTTGGCGATGACGGGGGCTGCACCGGTGCCGGTGCCGCCGCCCATGCCGGCGGTGACGAACACCATGTTGGCGCCGGTGAGATGATCGCGGAGCTCGTCGATGACCTCTTGCGCTGCGGCCGCGCCGACATCGGGCTGCGATCCGGCACCCAGGCCCTGGGTCACTTGCGTGCCCATCTGCACGATGCGCTGGGCCTTGGACATGGTGAGCGCCTGCGCGTCGGTATTAGCGACGACGAAATCGACGCCCTGCAACCCGGCAGTGATCATGTTGTTGACGGCATTGCCGCCTGCTCCACCGACGCCGAAGACGGTGATCCGCGGTTTCAGCTCGCTGATGTCAGGGGGTGTCAGATTGAGTGCCATGGTTGCCTCTCGATTATTACGCGCGCGTTGGTTCGCCCCGGCCGACGGCCGCGGGAGTGGGTGCAGGAGTTGGTGCAGGAGTTGGTGAATGTGAATGTCGTTTGGTATGAAAACCGGTCATCAGAAGCCCTCTCGCAGCCATCGTCCGACCCTTCCGAAATAGCCGTCAGTCCCTGTCCTGAGCTGCCGCGTATGCCGCGGTTCGACGTGTTCGAGGTGTGCGTATTGCGGATAGACCAGGAGGCCCGCCGGCACCGCGAACGAGGCGCTCTTGGCCTCGTTGGGCAGCCGGCCGAAGCCGAGCGGACGGCCGATCCGGACCGGCCGGTTGAGAATGCGGGTGGCAAGTTCGACAGTACCGGTGAGCTGGGACGCGCCGCCGCTCAGGACAACCCGCGCCCGCGGCTCTGCCGCAAAGGGGGAATCCGCGAGCCGGTCCCGGACCATTTCAAAGATCTCCTCGGCGCGATGCCGGACGATGTTCGCGATCGTGGCGCGCGAGACGATCTGCGGCGCATCGCGCTCGTCATCGCCTGCGGTGGGTACGGACATCAACTCGCGCGCGTCTGACCCGCCGGTCAGCACGGTGCCGTATAAGGTCTTGATTCGCTCGGCATCCGCAATGCATGCGCCGACGCCGCGTGCAAGATCCATCGTCATGTGTTGCCCGCCGACCGCAAAGCCGGAGGCGTGCACAAAGCGTCCGGCCGAATAGGTCGCGATCGTGGTCGATCCGGCGCCCATCTCGACCACGGCGGCGCCGATGTCGGCTTCATCGTCGGTGAGGACCGAAAGGCCCGCCACATAAGGACTTGCCGCCATGGCCTCGACGTTGAGATGGCAGCGTTCGACCACCAGCATCAGGTTCTTGGCCACCGTGGCATCCGCCGTCACGACGTTCATGTCGACGCCGAACTGCCGCGCCACCATGCCGCGGGGATCGCGGATGCCCTTGACGCCATCCAGCGTGTAGCTGACCGGCAGCGCGTGCAGCACGGTGCGGCCTTCGCCGGTGGCGTGACGCATGCCGGTGGACGTCACGCGGGTGACATCGTCAGAGGTGACCGAGCCGCCCCTGATATCTGCGGCGGCTTCGACCAGCTGGCCCTGCAGCCGGCCGCCAGAGACCGACAGCAAAACGGATTCGACGCGGACCTTGGCCATGCGTTCGGCCAGCGCCACCGCCTGGCGCACGGCCTGTTCGCATTCGGCCAGATCGACCACCGCGCCGGCCTTGACGCCGCGCGACTGGATCTGGCTGTAACCGATCAGCTCGACCGCGTGGCTGCGGCCGCGCAGGGCCTCATTCGGCGGCGACGGCTTCAGCCGCGCGATCATGCAGGCGATCTTGCTGGTGCCGATGTCGAGCGAGGCCACCAGCGCGGTGCGCTTCTGCGCCATCGGCCGCGTCTTCGGGGTCTGGTTGCGATCGAGGCCGGTCATGCTGCGTCACCGGCTTTTTTCTTGGGCTTCTTGTCCTTGAACAGTTCCTCGCGGGCCTTCGCCGCGTCTTCGGACAACAGCACCGTCAACCGGTCCGGCAGGCGCATGTCGACCGCGACGATGTCGCGGGAGAACAGCCTGTCCTCCTTGTCGAGCTTGCTCAGCAGCGCCAGCGCATTGCCGACGTCGTGTTCCGGCAGGCGGATATCGAGACCGTCCTTGAGGCGCAGGTTCCAGCGCCGCTCGCCGACATAGATCGCAGCCTTGGTCACGCTGCGGACCTGCGGATAGCGATCCAGCAGCGCCAGGAAGTCCCGCGCCTTCTCGGCGGCGCCCTTGCCCACCACCAGCGGCAGCGAGATGAAGCGCCGCGACATATAGGGTTCGAGCACCGCGCCATCCTCGGCGATGACGGACAGCCGGCCGTCCTGCTGCCACAACGCGAACGCGGTACGCTCGACGATGTCGATCTGCAGCCGGCCGGGATAAAGCTTCAGAATCGCGGCGTCCGATATCCAGGGATTGGTCTTGAGCTTGTCGCGCACGGTGGCGGCATCGAGGAACAGCAGCGAGGAGCGGCCGTTGACGCCGCCGATCGCGAGCACTTCATCTTGGCTCAGCTGCTTGCGGCCGTTGATGGCCACCTCGGTGATGCGGAAGCCGGCCGAATTCGCCAGCGCGTTGCGGGTATCGCTGAGCGCACCGACGAACTCGTCGACATGGCCGCCCTTGACGACACCAAGCGAGGCGCTGCCGAGCAGCATCAGCACGGTCAGGGCGACGCCGGCACGGTTCGGCAGGTAACGTTCGAGCCACAGGATCAGGCGGTTCGGCGGTTCGCGGTCGATCACCCGCTTCGCCCGCACGCGGGCGCGCAGGCCCAGCCGCTCGCGCAACAGCACGACCGCTCCGATGGCGGCGGCTTTCAGGTCAGCTTGGGGCCCCAGCGATCGCAGCGATCGAGCGAGGCGTCCTGCACCATCCATTGCACGAGCTCGTCAAAAAGTTGTTCCCGCAAAAAGGCTTGCGGGCTCTGGCGCACGTGATGTCTCGGTGATGCCGGGCTGGGCTCAAGACCTCGGTTGTGAGGAGGCCATTTTTCCCTCGATGCGATCGTCGAAGCGGAAATCCGCAACAGCTTACGCCCCGGCAGCCAAGCGCCACATGCGCCGCCAGCGTTAACCTTCGGACTTCCTGGTAAACAAAGGGTAAATGTGACCGGTCAGGGGCGTGTTTTGCGCAGCCTTGTGAGTAGTTTGCCGGGCATTGGTTAGGATTTTAGTAATATTTCATCCGGACCGGGCGGGTTCCCTCAACCAGCACGTTAACCCGGCGAATCACCCCCGCCTCTGAAGGCGTTGCTCGGCCAGTACGACCTGGTCGCGCAGGAAATCGGAAAAATCGATTCCCTGGGCCTTCAGCGCCTTCGGATACAGCGAGGCGGCGGTCAGTCCCGGCAAAGTGTTGGTTTCGAGATAGACCAGCCCCTTGGCCGAGACGATGAAATCGCTCCGGGAATAGCCGCTGCAGGACAGTGCTCGGTGCGCCCGGTGCGCCTGGTCCATCAGGTCGGCAGTAATCGCGGGCGAAAACCGGCCCGGGCAGATCTCCTGGGTCGATTTGAGCAGGTATTTTGCCGTGTAATCGAACGCGCCCTCGCCCGGGATGATTTCGACCGGCGGCAGCGGCATGATGGTGCCGTCGGATCGCTCCAACACGCCGCAGGTGGCTTCGACGCCGGAAACGAATGCCTCGATCAGATATTCCTCGGATTTGGCGGCGTTGCGGACCGCGACGAGGTCCTGCTTGGCGTTGACGAAGATCAGGCCGTAGCTCGATCCGTCCCGCGCCGGCTTCGCAATCAGCTTGCCGTATTCGGCGAACGCGGCATCGATATCGTCGAGCGCGATGCCTACCGGCGTCTCCACGCCCGCAATCGCCGCAAAGCGCTTGGCCGCGGTCTTGTCGAAGGCCAGATTTGAAGACGCCGAGCCGGACCCGGTGAAGGGAATGCCGCGCATTTCGCACATCGCCTGCAGTTCGCCATTCTCCGCCCGGCCCCCGTGCAGGCCGAGCACCAGCACGCGATCTTCGGCTTTCGCTTTATCGAGCGCCGCTTCCAGCGCGATGCCGCGATTGCCCGGATCGAATTCGTCCTCGAACGGCCGCTGGTGATTGAGCAGGGCTTCCGACGTCACCTCGTGCACAGTGTCGGCGACGTGCCAGAACCACAGATCCGCCTCCGGCAAGGCACGATGCAGCGCCTGCGCGCTCGCTACCGAAACCAGCCGCTCCTTGTTGGTGCCGCCGAAGAGAATGGTAATCCGCATCAGCCTTGTCCGATTCCGATCCGCTTGATTTCCCAGTGTAACTCGATTCCGGAGTTTTCCTTAACCCGCGCACGCACGGTTTCACCCAGCGTTTCAATGTCATGCCCGGTCGCGTTGCCAGTGTTGATCAGGAAGTTGCAGTGCATTTCCGACACCTGCGCGCCGCCGACGCGCAAGCCGCGGCAGCCGGCGGCGTCGATCAGCTTCCAGGCGCTGTTGCCGGGCGGGTTCTTGAAGGTCGAACCGCCAGTCTTTTCGCGGATCGGCTGCGCGGTCTCGCGATGGGTCTGCACTTCCTCCATCCGCGCGCGAATGGTTTCAGGCGCGGCAATGGCGCCGCGGAAACGCGCCGAGGTGAAGATGATGGAAGGATCGACGCCGCTGTTGCGATAGACGAACTTCATGTCGGCATTGCTGAAGCTGTGCTTCGTGCCGTCGCGGCCGATGCCGGTGGCCTCGATCAGGACGTCCTTGGTCTCGCTACCATTGGCGCCGGCATTCATGCGCAGCGCGCCGCCGATCGTGCCGGGAATGCCAAACAGGAATTCCATGCCGCCGATATTGGCCGTCGCCGCGGTTTCCGCCACGCGCTTGTCGAGCGCGGCGGTGCCTGCGATCACGACGTCGCCCTCGGCACGCGTCTCGCCGAACGCGCGCGGCGACAACCGGATCACGACGCCGGGAATGCCGCCATCGCGCACGATCAGGTTGGAGCCGACGCCGACGACATAGACCGGCAATTCCTGCGGCAGTTTTTTCAGGAAGTACGCGAGATCATCTTCATCCGACGGCGTGAACAGCACCTGCGCCGGACCGCCGACGCGAAACCAGGTGAGTTCGGCGAGCGACTGATTCGCCAGCAGCCGCCCGCGCAAGTCGGGCATTGCGGTTTTGAGATCGGGGGTGATGTCGGGGAAGGTCAACGGAGTTCTCTCGGCTCGTCATGGCCGGGCTTGTCCCGACGATCACACAGTAAAGACGTGGATGGCCGGGACAAGCCCGGCCATGACGGAGTTGGAGGTGATACGCCCCTCACCCCAGCGCCTTCAATTCGCCGGGCAGCGCATAGGCCCATTGCGTGATGTTGCCGGCGCCGAGGCAGACGACGTAGTCGCCGTTATCAGCGATGCCGCTGATCACCTTGGCGAGTTCGGACGAATTTTGCAGCGGAATGACTTCGCGATGGCCGTGTGCGCGCAGGCCGAGCACGAAATGGTCGCGATCGATGCCCTCGATCGGCGCCTCGCCGGCCGGATAGACTTCGGCGACGACGACCGCATCGGCGTCGTTGAAGCAGGTACAAAATTCCTCGAACAGCGATTGCAGCCGGGTGAAGCGATGCGGCTGCACCACGGCGACGATCTTGCCGTTGGTGGATTCGCGCGCCGCCTTCAGCACCGCTGCGATCTCGACCGGGTGATGGCCGTAATCGTCGATGATGGTGACACCGTTCCATTCGCCGGTCTTGGTAAAGCGCCGCTTGACGCCGCCAAAGCCCGCCATCGCCTTGCGGATCACCTCGCCGGAAATGCCGAGTTCATGCGCCACCGCGATCGCCGCCGTTGCATTCGATGCGTTGTGGCGTCCCGGCATCGGCAGCATGATGTCGGATATTTCATGGGTCGCGCCGGTCTTGCGGTTGCGGAACGCGACCTTGAATTTCGAGCCGCTGCCCATCGGCGTCAGATCGACCAGCCGCACATCGGCCTGCGGGTTCTCGCCATAGGTGATGATGCGGCGATCCTCGATCTTGCCGACGAGGGTCTGCACCACGGGATGATCGGTGCACATCACGGCAAAGCCGTAGAACGGCACGTTCTCGACGAAATTGCGGAATGCCTCCTGGATCGCCTCGAAAGTGTTGAAGTGATCGAGATGTTCGGGATCGATGTTAGTGACGATCACGACATCGGACGGCAGCTTCAGGAACGTGCCGTCGCTCTCGTCGGCCTCCACCACCATCCAGTCGCCCGCGCCCAATCGCGCATTGGAGCCATAGGCATTGATGATGCCGCCATTGATCACCGTCGGATCGAGGTCACCGGCGTCGAGCAGCGTCGCGACCATCGTCGTCGTCGTGGTCTTGCCATGGGTGCCGGCGATTGCGACGCAGCTTTTCAGCCGCATCAGTTCGGCCAGCATTTCGGCGCGGCGCACCACGGGAATGCGCTGGGCACGCGCCGCCATCAGTTCGGGATTGTCGCGCTTGATCGCGGTCGAGACCACGACAACGTCGGCGCCGTCGACATTCTCCGCCTTGTGGCCGACCGAAACGGTGATGCCCTTGTCGCGCAGCCGCGTGACGTTGCCGCTTTCGGAGGCGTCCGAACCTTGCACGGTATAGCCGAGATTGCTCAGGACTTCGGCGATGCCGCTCATGCCGATGCCGCCGATCCCGACGAAGTGGATGGGTCCGATCTCGCGCGGCAGTCTCATGTCTGTCTCGTATGTTCCCGTCATGCCCGGGCTCGTCCCGGGCGTCCACGACTTCTACGTCACTTCATGCAAGACGTGGATGCGTAGGCACTCGGTATACCGAGTGCCGTTCTTTTTTAAAGGGTCAAGTCGGATATATCCGAATTGACATGACAAGCCCGGCCATGACGCAAAAACAATGAAAATCGACCATTGCGGCCTAGATTCCGGCAACTTTCTGCACCAGATCGGCCAGCCGCTCGGCAGCGTCCAGCCTGCCCACGGTGCGGGAGGCGGCGGCCATCTCGGTCAGCTTCGCCGGCTCGGCGGCGAATGCGGAAATTTCGGAAGCCAGCCGGTCCTGCGTGAACTCCGCCTGCGCGATGCGCAGCGCGCCGCCCACCTTGGCCAGCACGCCGGCATTGGCGAACTGATCCTGATCGATCGCGCCGGGCAGCGGCACCAGGATCGAGGGCCGGCCGATCGCGGCGAGCTCGGCCACCGTGCCGGCGCCGGAGCGCGACACCACCAGATGGCTGGAAGCCAGCCGCGCCGGCAAGTCCGTGAAGAACGGCGCCAGCTCGGCGCTGATCTTGAGCCGGTCATAGACCGCGCGCACCCGCGCCATATCCTCTTCGCGCACCTGTTGCGTCAGGATCAGCCGGCTCCACAGCACCGGCTCCAGCCGTTCGATCGCCGGTGGCACGATGTCGCTCATCACGCGCGCGCCCTGGCTGCCGCCGACCACCAGCAACCGAAGCGGCCCGTTCGCCTCGGGCGAGGCAAAGGGTATCGCGGCGGCGGCCAGGATCGCCGGACGCATCGGCGTGCCGACCGTCGTTGCCTTGCCAGCCAGCGCCGGATCGCGATCGAGCACGCCCGGCAGCGAGGTCGCGATCGCGTTGACTCGGCTGGAGAGAAACCGGTTGGCGCGGCCGAGCACCGCGTTGGCGTCGTGAATGAGGCTGGGCACGCCGAGCAATCTGGCCGCCATCAGCGGCGGCAGCGTCGGATAGCCGCCGAAGCCGATCACGGCTGATGGCTTCAGCCGCCGCACCAGATTGAGCGCGATGAGACCGCCATAGCCGAGCATGACAGCGGTGCGCGCCAGCGAGATCGGATTGCGGCCACGCACGGTCTCGCTCGGCACCACGTCGATATTGTCATTGACCCTGGAGAACAGGCCGCTGTAGCGCAGCGCGCGGGCGTCGGTCGCGAGCCGCACGCGAAAACCGCGTTTGATCAGCTCGACGCCGAGCGCTTCGGCCGGAAACAAATGGCCGCCGGTACCGCCGGCCGCGAGGAGGATGAGGGGCGAAGTATTCATGGGGAATTCTTCTATAGCCAATCAGCCGTCATTGCGAGCCACCGGGTCGCGCGAATGCGCGCCCGATGACAGGCCCCGCGAAGCAATCCATAGCGCGGCATAACGGATGGGTGGATTGCTTCGCTGCGCTCGCAATGACGGGTTGGATTTACCTCGCCGTCATGCGTAGCTGCGCACCGAGTTGGCATTGTTCTGCGACTCGATCTCGGTGCGCGGGCGTTGCCGCGTCAGCGCCAGCATCATGCCGACGCCGTAGGCCAGCGAGATGATCGAGGAACCGCCATAGGAGATGAACGGCAGCGTCATGCCCTTGGCGGGGATCAGCTGCAGATTGACCGCCATGTTGATCGCGGCCTGCACGCCGAACAGGATGGCGAGGCCGGAAGCGGCAAACCGGGAGAACATGTCCTCGCTGGCATAGGCGCGCAGCAATGTGCGGATCACGACAAAGGCGAACAATGCGACCAGCGCCAGGCAGAGGATGATGCCGAACTCTTCCGCCGCCACCGCGAACACGAAATCGGTGTGGCTGTCCGGCAGGCTGCGCTTGGCGATGCCTTCGCCGGGCCCGAGCCCGAACCAGCCGCCGTTCCAGAATGCATCCATCGCCATGTCGAGCTGGAACGTATCGCCCGAGCCGGGATTCATGAATCGCTTGATGCGGTGGGCGACGTGCGGCACCAGCAGATAGGCGCCGAACAATCCGGCTGCGGCGGCGCCGGCAAGACCGACCACCCAGATCATCCGCATGCCCGCGATGAAGAACAGCGCGCCCCACACCATCAGGACCAGCATGGTCTGTCCGAAATCCGGCTCCATCACCAGGAGCGACACCAGCATCAACAGCAGCACCATCGCCATCGAAGTCGCCGGCATCTCCGGACGTTTGGTCGATTCCGCAAACAGCCACGCCGCGATCACGACAAAAGCCGGCTTGGCGGATTCCGAGGCCTGGATATTGACGCCGAGCAACGTGATCCAGCGCCGCGAACCCTTGACCTCGGCACCGAACATCAGCGTGGCCACGATCAGCACGATCGAGATCGCAAATACTAGCAGCGCCCCACGGCGGATGTTCTTCGGAGACATGAAGGATACCCCGATCAGCACGATGAAGGACGGCAGCAGGAACATCACGTGCCGGTTGAAGAAGTGGAAGGGATCGAGCCCGATCCTTGTCGCCACCGGCGGGCTCGCCGCCAGCGACAGGATGAGGCCGCCCACGACCAGCGCGATGATCGCCGCGAGCAGCAGTCTATCCACGGTCCACCACCATTCCGAGAACGGGGTGCGTTGGTCACGGGCGAGCATGGGCGTCCCCAAATGGCAGAGGTAACGTCCATTGGTGGCGGAGGATGGTTTCCAAGGGGTTAATGGGGTCCGTCAAATTTTCGGTTTCACCAATTGCGCCCTTGGCTTTAGGGTAAGCTCCAATCACAAGGCTTGGGAGGAACCATGCGTTCTCTTACCGCTATCGTCGTGGCATCGCTGTTGGTCGCATCACTTCAGACGGCATCCGCCAAGGATGAGAACTGGGTGGTGTCATGGACCGGTTCGGTCCAAGGACCCTACCCCGTCGGCAACCCGTCCGCCCAGCCCGACCAGAAATTTGCGTTCCCCGATCCTGCGGCCGGCGCGCGGGATCAGACCTTTCGCCTGATCGTGCGGCCCGATCTGTGGGGCCGTCAGGCCCGGCTTCGTTTCAGCAATGCGTTCGGCACCAGGCCCGTGACGTTCGACGGCGTTTGTGCCGGCCTGCAATTGAGCAGTGCTGCGCTGCTCCGCGGCTCCAATCGCCTGGTGACTTTTGGCGGCAAGACTTCCGTCACCGTCCAGCCCGGCGATTCGGTCTGGAGCGACGCCATCACGCTGCCGTTCGGAGGGCAGCCCGACCAGCTCGCCGGCCGCCGCCTCGCGGTCAGCTTTCACATCCCAGGTGAGAGCGGTCCGATGACCTGGCACGCCAAAGCGCTGACGACGTCTTACGTCACCGCGCCCGGTGCGGGATCCAAGGGCACGTTGGAAGACGAGGCGGCATTTCCGTATACGACCGCGTCGTGGTTCTTCCTCGATGCGATCGAGATGACGGCACCGACCGACGCCTTCGCCATCATGGCGTTCGGCGATTCCATCACCGACGGCACCGCGTCGACGATGAACGGCGACGACCGCTGGCCCAACGTGCTCTCGCGCCGGCTAAAAGCGATCCATGGCAACAAGGTCGCGGTGGTGAACGGCGGCATCGGCGGCAACCAGATCGCCGGACCGGCCGAGTATGGTCCCGGCAAACCGTTCCCCGGCGGCCCTGCTTCGGGCCAGCGGCTCGAGCGCGACGTGCTGACGCTGTCGGGCATCTCCAGCCTGATCTGGCTGGAAGGCATCAACGATTTCAGCAAGAACGGCAACGCCGAAAGCGACAAGGTCATCGCCGCCATGAAGGACGGCGTCGCACGGCTGCGCGCGAAATGGCCGCATATCAAAATCATCGGCGCCACCGTGACGACGGCGCTCGGCAGTTCCAGTGCCGCACACGGTTTCCCCGAACAGGACGCCAAGCGGAAAGCGCTGAACGACTTCATCCGCACGTCAGGCACGTTCGACGGCGTGATTGACTTCGACAAGGCGACCCTCGATCCGCAATCCGGCGGCCTCAAGGTAGAATTCGTCCCCGACAGCACCACCGGCGGCGCCGGCGACAAGCTGCATCCCAATCGCACGGGTTATCTGGCGATGGGCCAGGCGATCGATCTGGATCTGTTCAAGCCAGTGCACGCGCGTCGGAGTGCGAAGAAGTAGGATGGGTTGAGCGACCGCATCCGCCGAAGCCCAACCTGGCAAAGGTGGAAGCGAAACCCATCGAGGCAACAACGACACGTGATGGGTTTCGCGAAGAGCTCAACCCATCCTACATCGTCACACCACCGGCTTCACACCCGGCATCGCCGTGACGAGATCGCGGAACCTGGCACCGCGGATTTCGAAGTTGCGGTACTGGTCGAACGAGGCGCAGGCCGGCGACAGCAGCACGACGGGGTCGGTGAGGCCCGAGGCTTCGGCGTCGCGCGCGGCGCTGGCGACGGCGACGTCGAGCGTCTGCGAAATCTCGTGCGGCACGCGGGTCCCGAGCGTGCCGGAAAACTCCTGCGCGGCTTCGCCGATCAAATAGGCTTTGCGGATGCGCGGGAAATATTCGGTCAGGCCGGTAATGCCGCCGAGTTTCGGCTTGCCGCCGGCGATCCAGAAAATATCAGCGAAGGACGACAGCGCATGCGCTGCCGCGTCCGCATTGGTACCCTTGGAATCGTTGACGAACAGCACGTTGCCGAGGCGGCCGACCTGCTCCATGCGGTGCGCGAGACCGGGAAAACTGCGCAGGCCGTTCTGCAGAATGTCGGTCGAGATCCCCATCGCCAGCGCGCAAGCCGAGGCGCACGCCGCATTCTGCGCGTTGTGCAGGCCACGCAATGAGCCGATGCCGCCGAGTTTTGCGATTTCGCTCCGCGCGCCGCCGGAGGCCCGGACGATGGTTTCGCGCTCGACATAGACGCCGTCGGGCAGCGGGTTTTTCACGGAGATGCGCACCACGCGCTTGCCGGCCTGATCGAGCCGGTCGGCGATGTTGCGGCACCAGCCGTCGTCGACGCCGACGATGGAGGTGCCCTGCGGCTGCACGCCGGCGACCAGCCGCGCCTTCACCGCCGCGTAGTGCTCCAGCGTGCCGTGGCGATCGATATGGTCTTCGCTGACATTGAGCAGAATGCCGACGGACGGATCGAGCGAGGGCGCCAGATCGATCTGATAGGACGACATCTCGATCACATGCACCCGCCCCATCCGCGGCGGCTCCAGCGACAGGATCGCGGTGCCGATGTTGCCGCCCATCTGGGTATCGTAGCCGGCAACCTTCATCAGGTGCGCGATCAGCGCCGTGGTGGTGGATTTGCCGTTGGTGCCGGTGATGGCGACGAACGGCGCATCGGGCGCGTGACGCCTTCGTTCCCTGCAGAACAATTCGATGTCGCCGATCACCTCGACGCCGGCCTGCCGCGCCATCAGCACGGACCAGTGCGGCGCCGGATGGGTCAGCGGCGCGCCGGGGGTCAATATCAGCGCGGCGAAATTATCCCAGGGGACGTTGCGCAAGTCGGCGGTGATGAAGCCTTCCTGTGCCGCCCTGGCGACGTTATCGGCGCTGTCGTCGCCGGCAATCACCTCCGCGCCGCCGGCCTTGAGCGCGTGGCAGCTCGCGAGGCCGGAGCCACCGAGCCCGAAGACGGCGACCGTCTTGCCCGCGAAGGAAGTGACGGGGATCAAGTTGTCACCGCAGCTTCAGCGTGGAGAGGCCGGCGAGCGCCAGCATCACCGAGATGATCCAGAACCGGATCACGATCTGTGGTTCGGTCCAGCCCTTCTGCTCGAAATGATGATGCAGCGGCGCCATCCGGAACACGCGTTTGCCGGTCAGCTTGAACGACACCACCTGCACGATCACGGAAACCGCTTCCAGCACGAACAGGCCGCCGATCACGGCCAGCACGATCTCGTGTTTGACCGCAACCGCGGTCGCGCCCAGCATGCCGCCGAGCGCGAGCGAGCCGGTGTCGCCCATGAAGATCGAGGCCGGCGGCGCATTGAACCACAGGAATCCCAACCCGGCGCCGAGCACCGCGCCGCACAGCACCGCAAGTTCGCCGGTGCCGGCGACGTATCTGATCTGCAGATAGTCGGAGAAGACAGCATTGCCGGTCAGATAGGCGATCATGCCGAAACTGGCGGCGGCGATCATCACGGGGACGATCGCAAGGCCGTCGAGGCCGTCGGTCAGGTTGACCGCGTTGCCGGCGCCAACGATGACGAAGGCACCGAAGATCACGAAGAACCAGCCGAAATTGAACACCATGTCCTTCAGGAATGGAATCGCCAGCGAGGTCGAGGTCACGTCGCGCCCGAGCCGCACCAGCGCGTAACAGGCGATCAGCGCGATCACGCCTTCGATGGCGAGACGAAACTTGCCGGCAAAACCGCTATGGGTCTGTTTCGTCACCTTTAGATAATCGTCATAGAAGCCGACGAAGCCGAAGCCGAGGGTCACCGCGAGCACGATCCAGACATAGGGATTGAGCGGGTTGGCCCAGAGCAGCGTCGAGACGACGAGGCCAGACAGGATCATCAGCCCGCCCATCGTCGGCGTGCCCTTTTTGGCGATGATGTGCGAGGCCGGACCATCGGTGCGGATCGGCTGGCCCTTGCCCTGCCGCAAACGCAGATGATCGATGATCCAGGGACCGAACAGGAACACGAACAGCGCGCCCGTCACCATCGCCCCGCCGGTGCGGAAGGTGATGTAGCGGAAGACGTTGAGGAGGCCGCGTAAAAACGAGAAAGCGGGGACGGTGTTGGAAAGCTCGATCAGCCAGTAAAACATTCAGTATGCCCTATTGCGGCCTGGTTGCGCCGTCTTGCCGGGTAAGCGCATTGCAAGCGCGTTGACAATCGTTTTCATCCTGGAAACCAAGCAAATCTTGGTCACGATCGCGGCGGCGGTTGCGCGAATCACCACGGAAATCACGAGTGGGTCAGCCCGGCCAGTTTACGCTTTTGCCTGCAAGGCAGCCAGCAGCTTGGGCACAAACTTGTTGACCCAGAACATCTTTTTGCTGCCCTTGACCACCACGACGTCACCGCTTTGCAACAATGCGGCGATTTTCTGCGGCTCCAGCGTGGCGGGGTCGTCGTGCCAGCCGAGGGCGCGATCGGCCGGCAAAAGGTCGTACAGATGGCGCATCAGCGGGCCGACACAATAGACGCCGTCGATGCCGGGCAGGTCCCTGGCCAGCTTGACATGATAGGCGGGCGCGTCGGCGCCGAGCTCCAGCATGTCGCCCATGATGGCGATGCGCCGGCCGGATGCGACCGGCCGCGCCTTGAGGCTGTCGAGCGCTGCGACCATGCTGGCCGGATTGCCGTTGAAACTGTCGTCGATCACGGTGACGCCGGCGGCGGTCTGCTCCACCCCACGCCCGGTCATGATGCCGACCTTGCCGAGTTCCTTGGCCAGATCAGCCTCATCGAGGCTGGCGGCGTGGACTGACGCCAGCGCGGCCAGCGCGTTCTGCAGACGATGCGGCGCGCCCGGCGTCAGGTCGAATGCGACCTGTTTGCCGCCGACTTGCGCTGACACGTGCCAGCTTTCGCCATGCGGGGTGTGCTTCAACGCATGCACTTCTGAACCACTGCCGAAGCGGACAAGCTTGCCGTTCCATTCCGGCGCTTCGACGTCGGTCGGCAGCACCAGCACGCCATTTTGCGGGAGGCCCTGCGCGATGCTCACCTTCTCGCGCCGGATCGCCTCCAGGCTGCCGAGCTTTTCCAGATGCACGGGCTGGACGTTGACCACCAGCGCCACGGTCGGCTGCGTCAGTTCGCTGAGCCGTGCGATTTCGCCGGTCTGGTTCATGCCCATTTCCACCACCCACAGCGAGGCGCTCGGGCTGGCATTGCACAGCGTCAGCGGCACGCCCCAGAAATTATTGAAACTGCTCGGGCTCGCATAGGCGTTCGGATAGGCGGCGAGATATTCCTTGGTACTGGTCTTGCCGGCGCTGCCAGTGAGGCCGATCACCGGGCCCTTGAACCGCGCCCGCGCCGCGCGCGCCAATCCCCAGAGACCGTCGATCAGCGTATCCTTGACGATCAGCTGCGGAACACGCACGCCTTCGATCCTGTGCGGCACGATCATCGCCACCGCTCCGGCGGCTTCCGCCTTGTCGGCGAACTCCCAGCCGTCGCGCGCGCTCGCGAAACTCGAAATGAAGCCGCCGCTCGGCGTGCCGCTGAGCGCCACGAACAGGCATCCGGGTTTTACCAGCCGGCTGTCCTGCGTAACGAAATCAATCGCGGTGTCGGGAAACGTACCCGCCAGGCCTAAAGCCTGGGCCACTTCGGCAATCGTCCACAATGGCGCAGCGCTCATGCATTCCTCTCCGCGAGTGCGGCCGCCACCGCGTCGTGATCACTGAACGGTAGCGTCTTGTCGCCGACAATCTGGCCGGTCTCGTGACCCTTGCCGGCGATCAACAGCGCGTCGCCTGGCTGCAGTCCGGCAATCCCGGCCCTGATGGCTTCCGCCCGGTCGCCGATGTCCCGGGCGCCCCTGGCGGCAGCCAGAATGGCGGCGCGGATGCTTGCCGGATTCTCGCTGCGCGGATTGTCGTCGGTGACGATGACGCCGTCGGCGTTCTCGGCCGCGATCGCCCCCATCAGCGGACGCTTGCCGGCGTCGCGGTCGCCGCCGCAGCCGAACACCACCACCAGTTTTCGCTTCGCATAGGGCCGCAGCGCCTGCAGCGCTTTCGCCAGCGCGTCCGGCTTGTGCGCATAGTCGACGAAGATCGGCGCGCCATTATGTTCGCCGACTTGTTCCAGCCGGCCCTTGGCGCCCTCGAGATGTTCGAGGCCGGCTAGCACCGCCGCAGGTTCGCTGCCGGTCCCGATCGCCAGTCCCGCCGCGACCAGCGCGTTCTCGATCTGGAATTCGCCGACCAGCGGCAGCTTGATCATATGCCTGCGTCCGCGATGTTCGAGCGTCAGCTTCTGCGCAAAGCCATCGACGACAGCATCGACCAGACGGATGCCCCCGTCCGCACCATCAGCGTTGCGGCCGATCGCGATAATCCGCAGTTTCCGTTCCCGCGCGGCGTCGATCACCTCCAGTGAGCAATCGTGATCGGCCGAGATCACGGCTGCACCATCGGCCACGACGAGATCGCGGAACAGCCGTAGCTTGGCATCAAGGTAATGCGCGACGTCGGGATGATAATCCATGTGGTCGCGCGTCAAATTGGTAAATCCGCCGGCGGCGATGCGCACGCCGTCGAGCCTGTATTGGTCAAGCCCGTGCGAGGAGGCTTCAAAGGCGAGATGGGTGACGCCGTCACCGGCGATCTCGTCGAGCTGGCGATGCAGCGCGATCGGATCCGGCGTCGTCAGCGAGCCGTAGACGGTGCGCTTCGGCGAAACGAGACCAATGGTGCCGATGCTGGCGGAGGCATGGCCGAGCCGTTGCCAGATCTGGCGCGTGAACGCCGCGACCGAGGTTTTTCCGCTCGTGCCCGTGACGGCTGCAATCGTCTGCGGTTGCCTGGGATAGAATTTCGCCGCCGCCAGCGCCAGCGCACGGCGCGGATTTGGCGTCGTGACGAACGGCACGCGGCAATCCCTGGTGGGGTGATCACCCGCGACCGCGACCGCGCCTGCGGCAATGGCTGAATCGACGAAGCGCGAACCATCGGTCTTGCTGCCGGCGAGCGCGAAAAACAGATCGCCCGGCTTTACCGCGCGGCTGTCCACCGCCAGGCCCGTCACGTCGATCGCATCCGCGATCTCGATCGCATCCGCGGTCTCGATCGCTTCCGCCTGCGGCTCGATCGCGGCATCACTGCTGAAGAGGTCGCGAAGTCTCATGGTCTTCCAGTCCGGCGCAGCAAGGGGGCTGCAAGCTTGATCCGAATGGATCATGCTTGCAGCCTCTTGTTTGAGCATGATCTTTGTCGGAAAACCGGTCTCCACTTTTCCGGATCATGCTGTGATCTAACGCCTTACTGGGTTGTCTTCGATGCCGCAAGAATGAGGCGATCCGAGGTCGGCAGATCGAAGCGTGGTTCGACGCCCAAAAGCGGTCCGATTCGGGCGATCACCTTGCCGCCGGTCGGCACCGTGTTCCAGCCCGAGGTGATGAAACCATGGGTTTCCGGCAGCGCCTTGGGCTCGTCCAGCATGATCAGCAGCTGATATTGCGGGTTGTCGGCCGGGAAGATTGCGGTGAAGGAATTGAGCACCTGCTTCTTGGAATAGCGGCCATTGACCACCTTTTCCGAGGTGCCGGTCTTGCCGCCGATATAGTAGCCCTTCACGTCGGCCTTCTTGGCGGTTCCGATCTCGGCGTTCAGCCGCATCAGATAGCGCATCTTGTCCGACGTTTCGGTCTTGAGCACCTTCTTGCCGATCGCCCTGGCTTCTTCTTCCGAGCGCTTGAGGAAGGTCGGCGGGATCAGGTAGCCGCCGTTGATAACGGCGTTGATGCCCATCACCGCCTGCAGCGGCGCCACCGCGATGCCGTGGCCGAACGAGATGGTGATGGTGTTGAGTTCGCTCCAGCGCTTCGGCAGGATCGGCGACGTGCTTTCGGGCAATTCAGTGCGCAGCCGGTCCATCTGGCCGAGTTTCTTCAGAAACGCCTTGTGGGCCTCGACGCCCTGCCCCAGCGCGATCTTGGCCGCGCCGACGTTCGAGGAGAACGTGAATACTTCCGACAGCGTGATCGAGCGGCCGACCGGATGCGTATCGTGGATGGTGAATTTGCCGTACTTCAGCACACCCCGCCCGTCGTACAGCGTGTTGAGGTTGGCCTTGCCGGAATCCAGCGCCATCGCCAGCGTCAGCGCCTTGAAGGTCGAGCCCATCTCGAACACGCCGGTGGTCAGGCGGTTGATGCGCTCGGGGTCGTGCGCCTCTTTCGGGTTGTTCGGGTCGAAATCCGGCAACGACACCAGCGCGACGATCTCGCCGGTCCTGACGTTGGAGACCAGGCCGGAAGCGGCCTTGGCCTTGTACTTCTCCTTGGCCTTCAACAATTCGTCGCGCAGCGCGTGCTCGACGCGCAGGTCGATCGACAGCTCGACCGGCCGCTGCAGCCGATCGGTGGCAAAGCCGGCGCGGTGCAGGTCGGCCAGCCCGTTATTGTCCAGCCATTTCTCCATCCCGGCGATGCCCTGGTTGTCGATATTGACCAGGCCGATCAGATGCGCGACCGCAGCGCCGGTCGGATAGACGCGCTTGTTCTCGCGCAGGAAGCCGATGCCGGGAATGCCGAGGCGATGAATGGCCTGCTGCTGCTTCGAGGTGATCTCGCGCTTCAGCCACACAAAGCCCTTGCGCGACGACAACCGCTCGCGGACCTCAGTCGTGTCGAGATCAGGCAATGTCGCGGTCAGAAGCTCGATCGCCTCGTCCTTGTCGATGATGCGGCGCGGTTCGCCGAAAAGGCTCGGCGACTTGACGTCGGTCGCCAGGACCTCGCCGTTACGATCGACGATGTCGGGCCGCGCGGTCGCGATCGCGTCCCGCGAGCCGGTGCGGGCCGCATTGTGGCTGTCGGCGCCGATCGCAAACATGACGAGGCGTCCGGCAATGATGGCGTACACCAATGCGAACGCCAGCACCGCAAGTCCGACGCGCGCCCGCGCCTTCGCCGCGCGATCGACATTGCGCCCGTAGAGCAGGCTGCGGATCAGCCGCTGCCGCCAGGGCTCGGCAGGCTTTGCAGGTCGGGTGGTGGCAAGCGCCTGATCGGTCATTGCTGATCTCCCGGCGCGGGCACCGAGCCGGTCACGGTCGGCGCATCGGTGGCAGCCTCGATGGTATTGATCATCGCGCCGATCGGATCGGGCGCGCCTGGCCTCGCAAAGCTGGGCGGCCGTTCCGGCAGGTTCTTCAACTGGTCATATTGCGTGGCGACCAGGGACTTCAGCGGCAAATGCCGGTCGGCCAGGCCCTGCAGCCGCAGCGGCGCGTCGAGCTTGGCCCATTCGGCGCGGAGCGCGGCAATGGCGTCGCGCTGCTCGCGGATTTCCGCGTTCAGCCGCAGCACGCGCTCGGTGCGCGAGGTCGATTCCATCTTGATCCGGTAGACATAGGAGGCGGCGAACACCAGCATGCCGATCACGAGGAGGTGGATGATCCGCATGGTCAGCCTCCCCTCATGACGCTGTCGATGGTCGGCCACGCCGGCAATTCGCCCGCCGTATGCGCCGGTGCCGCCGTCCGCTCCGCGGCGCGCAGTTTGGCGGACCGCGCGCGCGGATTGGCCGAAACCTCGGCCTCGCCGGGTGTGACCGGACGCTTGGTCAGGATTTGAAAGCTCGGAACGGCCTGCGCGACCTCGGGCAGATGCCGCGATCCGCCGCCGGACTTGCCGCGCTGGTTAAGGAAATCCTTGACGATGCGGTCTTCCAGCGAATGAAAGGACACCACGACCAGCCGGCCGCCCGGCTTCAGCACGCGTTCCGCTGCCGACAGCGCCAGATGCAGCTCGTCGAGCTCCGCGTTGACGAAAATCCGCAGGCCCTGGAACGTCCGCGTCGCCGGATGAATTTCGTTCGGCTTGGAGCGGACCACCTTGCCGACGATGTCGGCGAGCGCCTTCGTGGTCGTGATCGGCGCTTCCTTGCGGGCGGCGACGATGGCGCGGGCGACGCCGCGGGAGTGACGCTCCTCGCCGAAGATGTAGATGATGCTGGCGAGATCGGCTTCGGAGGCTTTCGCGACCACGTCCGCCGCGGTCGGGCCGTCATGCCCCATCCGCATGTCGAGCGGGCCACCGAGCCGGAACGAAAAGCCGCGCTCGGCCTGATCGAGCTGCATCGACGAGACCCCGACGTCCATCACGACGCCGTCGACGGCATCAACGCCCTGCGCGGCACAGACCTCGGCGAGATTGGAAAACCGCTCCTCGACCAGCGTCAGCCGGCCATCCGCCTGGTCGACCAGATCGACCCCGCCAGCAATCGCCGACCGGTCGCGGTCGATACCGATCACCCGGGTTCCAGCGGTTTCCAGGATCATCCGGGTGTAGCCGCCGGCACCGAAGGTGGCATCGACATAGATGCCGCCGTCGCGGGGGGTGAGCATCTCGACCGCCTCGCGGCCGAGAACGGAGATATGTCGGGAGGCAGCCGGGGTCATCCGCCGGCCTTCAGCGTATTCCAAGGTACGATACAGAAACTGGACGCCAACCGGTCCATTGCGCCTCAAATCCCTGCGCTTCGCCGGGTCGTTCCGGCCAAAAAACCGCTGCGAGGCGCGCTGGCTGTTTCCCGCCCCATCCCGCAAACCCTGTTTTCCGGACGGAATTTGCTGGGCTGCCATGGCTTTTCGAGCGTGAAAGAGGGCCTCGGCCGTCCCCAAACCGGTTCGGCTCTTCATCACTTAGTAACGGCACTTAGCGTTAATAAAGCGTTGACGATCGGCCACGGCTTTTACGCGCTTTGTAGCTACTCTCAAGCCGGTGATGCCCCGGCTCACTGGCCCAGCCAAGTGACGCCCCGGCTCATCTGGCGAAGCCGGCCGTCTGTCGAAGCCAGTGATGCCCGGCTCACTGGCCAAAGCCAGTGATGCCCGGCTCATCTGGCGAAGCCAGTGATGCCCGCCGCACACACTCGGTCAAAATGCGAGAGCGGGCGCGGCTGCTGGATTGCGCGGATGGCTTGGTAAAGGAATAGTAAAGATCATTGTTTTGTAAAATTTGCGGGTTGTCGTTCTCCTGCCCGGTTTGAGCTCATATAATGGCTGCTGGTTCGTTCACGTCTGCTGGTATTGATTCGAAGCGTCAACGTGCCCTTCCCGTTCCCAGGGCCATCGCGGACATGAAGACTTTTACCCCGGATTCCTCGATTGCCTCCGACGTGATCCCGTCGGCGAACTATGGCGACCGGAACAAGGGGCGCCTGCCCGACATGATTCTGCTGCACTACACCGGCATGCCGGATGTGGAAGGCGCAATCGCCCAGCTCTGCACCGCGGGAACCGACGTATCGGCGCATTACATCGTGCTGGAAGACGGCCGGATCGTGCAATGCGTGCCCGAGAGCAAGCGCGCCTGGCATGCCGGCGTATCGTTCTGGGCCGGCGAAGAAGACATCAACTCCTGTTCGATCGGGGTCGAGATCATCAATCGTGGCCACGACTGGGGCTATCCGGATTTTCCGCTGCGCCAGATCGCCGCCGTGATCGCGCTGTGCCGCGGCATCATGCTCCGCCGCAACGTGCCGCCGCATCGCGTGCTTGGGCATTCCGACGTCGCGCCTGCGCGCAAAAAGGATCCCGGCGAGAAATTCCCGTGGCATTCGCTGGCCAATTCCGGCGTCGGCCATTGGGTGCAGCCGGCGCCGATCGTGCGCGGCGAATCGCTCAAGCTCGGCAGCATCAGCGACGATGTCGCCGGCCTGCAGACTGCCCTGGCGCGCTACGGCTACCAAGTGCCGAACCACGGCAAGTACGACGGCCCGACCATGGAAGTGGTCACCGCGTTCCAGCGCCACTTCCGCCCGGCCCGCGTCGACGGCATCGCCGATCATTCGACCATGATCACGCTGCACGCGCTGCTGGCCACTTTGCCGGCCGATGCGACGCCGACGCAGGTCGCGGCGCAGTAGCTAGAGCACACCGGTTCCCGCGCTGTCGCGCAGCTGCCGCATAAAATTCTCGTCGTCGTAGCGTGACAGGCTGAGACGCTGCGCAAACCCGGGCTGCTGTGCGCCTTGAACCCAACTCGCGCAAAGCGCGCCCGTGGCGCAGGCAGCCATCGTTCCGAAACCGGAAAGCGCACCGGCGATGAAGGCGCCTTCGGTCTTCATCGGCCCGATCAGCGGCCAATTCTCTTTGGTCATGGTGTAATAGCCGCCGTAATGCGTAATCTGCCGCGGCAGCCGACCGTAATACTGCTTCAAGAGCGGGTTCAGCCTGCTCGCGCCTCTCAGAACGATATCCGGAAAGTTGGGATCCGTCGGGAGATCGTCCTGCGGCTCTGACGGCTGGCGATTATAAGCCCAGCCGAGCTTGATCCATTTTCCGTGATCGCCACCTTCCGGACGGCAGTGAATTCCGCCCGGCATCGGTCGGGCGAGCCAGGCCGTTGCACTATCTTCCTCGAGGAGCTGACGCTCCTGGTCGGTCCAGTCGATCGTCTGGCCATCCAGATCGATCGAGAACGGCATTCGTCGATCGATGGCGCCGAGATTGTCGGCGAACGCAATCTTCTGGTGAAACACGTTCTCGACCGGAAGCTCTTCCCCCAGCATTCGCGCGATGTCGGCGACGTACGGGCCGGCAGCGTTGACGAGTATCCCGGCATGCAGTGTCTGCTCGCCTTCCTCGCCACGCATCTTCAGTGCAAAGCCGCCGTCTTGCCGGACGATTTCGGTGACGCGCGCACGGCTCACTGCGCCTCCGGCTGCCCGGACTTCCTCCAGCATCAGACTTCCAAGCTGCTGCCCGCTGATATCTCCGGCGCGGCGGACGTGCAGAACGGTGGAGACCTCAGGATCAAACGTTGGAAAATGGCGACGGATCAGTTCCGGGTTTTGAAGTACGTCGACACCTTCGGGTGCATCCCGCCAATCCTCCGAGACCGCCGGTATGTAGGACGAAGACGACGCTGCGCCATGCACGCGTATCCGGCGCGCACCTTCCGGCCCGTAACCCGTATGGAGCTCCTCCAGCAATTGGTCCGGCTTTGCCTGACGCGTGGCCAGTGCGTAGCCCCGGCGGGTCATACGGACGCGGTTGTCGTGCCGACGGGCGATTTCCTCGAGCAGATCGATGCTGTAGTCGGTGAACTCAGTCATGATCGGATGCGGCCACCAGTTACGGTAGTTTTCACCCGAAGCGGCCGAGGTCAGACTCATGGGAGCATTCTGGTCGACGATCACGATCCGCGAGCCGGGACGGCTCCTCGCCAGATAGTAAGCGCAGGCGATGCCGACGATACCTGCACCGATCACGACGATATCGGCTTTGCGGGCGTTCATTTCATTCTTTCTCCAGGCTGGCTTACGCAGGCAAAGCGATCAGTGCGCGTGGACGTTGAGGTGATGGATCAAATCAGCGTTCCGGACTTGCATCCCGTGAAGCGTGACGTTGTGCGGACCTCAGCGTTTTCTGCGTCTGCACGATGTGCTCGCGCAAAAGCCGAACGGCTTTTTCAATCTCGCCGGCGCGACACAATTCGAGCAGCTGGTAATGCTCGCGCTGCGGGCGCTCCTTGCCGGTCGCCCGGGACACCAGCGCCCGCGTAAAACGGCTTACATGACCATAATTTGCTTCAATCATCGCAAGCAGGCGCGGCCGATTGCACGGCGCGTAGAGCGTTTCGTGGAATCTCCAGTTGAACGCGCCCCACTTTTCCGGATCGGGCTCCTTGTCGTACGACCGGAGGATCTTGTTGGCATCGTCGAGATCAACCTCTCCCATGGCCGGGATAGCCAGGCGCAGCGCATGACATTCAAGTGCGATGCGAATCTCGAGCAGCTCCACAACCTCGTCGATCGACATATCGGATACGACGGCGCCGCGATTGGGCAGGAACGTAACGAACCCCTCGGCCTCCAACTGCTTGAGCGCTTCCCTCACGGGAATACGGCTCGTCCCGAACCGTTCCGCCAATTCGTCCTGCCTGAGCTGAAACCCGGGCGCAAACTCGCCCAGGCTGATCGCGAGTCTCAGCGCCTCACGGACGGCGTCCGGCGTGGATCCATGTCCCCCGGCCCCTCGGCTCTTTGCGGATACTCCAGGTCCCATCCGGCCTACTCTGTATAAAATCGATTTGTATATTATACAGTTCATGTGTATAAAATCCAGCACAATCGCGTCAGCAACGGCCGGTCAGCCGAATAGGGAGTAAGCCCATGAAAGGACTGTTTTATTCATTGATCCTGGCGACCGCGGTCGCTGTCCCCGCCCACGCACAGTCGCCCGGCGGAACGCTGGCCAAAATCAAGGACAGCGGCGAAATCCGGCTCGGGCACCGGGACGTTTCGATCCCGTTTTCGTACCTCGACGACAATCAGAAGCCGGTCGGGTTTGCGATGGACCTCTGCGGACGGATTGTCGATGCGGTGAAAAGCGAACTCAAGCTTCCTGCCATTCAGACGAAGCTTCAGCCGATCCAGCTTGCCACTCAAATTCCGCTCATTCAAAACGGGACGATCGATATCGTTTGCGGTCCCGCAACCAACACGCTTGAACGGCAGAAAGTCGTGGCCTTCAGCAACACCATCTTCGTCTCCAGCATTCGCGCTGTGGTGAAAAAGGACGCTGCGATCAAAACCTTCGAAGACCTGAGCGGCAAGCCGGTGTCCCTGACGTCAGGTTCAACGTCGATCGCCCTGCTGACGGCGCGAGGCCAGGAGAAGAATTTCCAGACCAAGAACATCCTGTCGGGTGATCATGCCGGATCGTTCCTCGCGCTGACGACGGGCCGCAGCGAGGCCTTCATCATGGACGACATTTTGCTCGCCAGCCTGATCGCCAACAGCCCCGATCCGGACAACTGGCGCATTATCGACGATAGCCTCCGCACCGAACCGTACGGGCTGATTATCCGCAAGGACGATCCGGAGTTCAAAGTGTTGATCGACAAGACGCTGGTCGCGATGATGAAGAGCAATCAGTTTGCGGATCTCTATGCAAAATGGTTCATGAAGCCCATTCCGCCCAAGAACGTGAACCTGAATTTTCCGATGACGCCGCCGTTAAAGGACGCGGTCGCCAACCCGACGGACAAGGGAGTCTGATCTATCCCGATCGCAATGAATCTCGCCTAGGCCTTCGCTCCGGCATCGCGGTCCAGCTCTTCCATCCGCCGTGCGTAAAGCCGCCGCAACGGCTCCAGTTGCGTGGCAGCCGTCGCCGCCTGATAGGCTTCGCGCGCCGCATCACGCCGGCCGAGGCGGCGGAGCAGATCGGCGCGGACGGCCGGCAGCAACTCATACCCTTTCAACCCGCCGCGCGCCTCCAGCGCATCGATCAGGTCGAGCGCCCGCGCCGGCCCATCGACCATCGACACCGCGGCGGCATGATTGAGCTCGATCACCGGCGACGGGCTGATCCGCAGCAACACCTCATAGAGGCCGGCGATCTGCGGCCAGTCGGTGTCGTTATAATTCGGCGCACGCGCGTGCAGCGCTGCGATCGCGGCCTGCACCGCATAGGATTGCGGCCGCCCCGGCATCCGCAACGCCTTTTCGACCAGCTTCAAGCCCTCCGCGATCTGGGCCTGATCCCACAGCGAACGGTCCTGCTCTTCGAGCAGCACGATGTCGCCGCCCGCGGTCTCGCGGCCGGCGCGGCGGGAATCGTGGAGCAACATCAGCGCCAGTAATCCCTTGATCTCGCCGCGGCCGGGCATCAGCGCGTCGAGCAGCCGCACCAGCCGGATCGCTTCGCGGGCCAGATCAGGCCGCATCAGATCTTCGCCCGAGGTCGCGACATAGCCTTCGGTAAAGACCAGGTAGATCACCGCGAGCACGCCGCGCAGGCGCGGCTCCAGCGCTTCGCGTTCCGGCACTTCGTAGGCGATGCCGGCGAGGCGGATCTTCTGCTTGGCGCGCACCAGCCGCTGCGCCATGGCGTCCTCGCTCGCGAGAAACGCGCGCGCCACCTGCGCCGTCGAGAGCCCGCACACCGTACGCAGCGTCAGCGCCACCTGCACTTCCGCCGCAAAGGACGGATGGCAGCAAATGAAGATCAGCCGCAACATGTCGTCGTCGAGCACATTGTCGGCGGCCTCGTCAGGCGCCGACGCATTGAGCAGGATTTCGCGCGTCAGCTCCTGCTGCTTGTCGCGAAACGCGGCGTTGCGGCGGACGCGATCGATGGCCTTGTTGCGCCCGACATTGACCAGCCAGGCGCGCGGATTGGACGGCATTTCGGCAACGGACCAGCGCTCCAGCGCCACCGCGAACGCGTCCTGCAGCGCATCCTCGGCGAGATCGAAATCGCCGACGAGGCGGATCAGGGTCGCCAGCGCCCTGCCCGCCTCGTCGCGGAAGATTTTTTCGATCTCAAGCGGCGTCATCGGCGTACTTGCCGTCAATCATAAACCATGATCGGCCGCACCTCGATCGAACCTTTCCTGGCCTCGGGAATGCGCGCGGCGATGGCGAGCGCGGTGTCGAGATCCTTGGCCTCGACCAGATAATAGCCGGCGAGCTGTTCGCGCGTTTCCGCGAACGGACCGTCGGTCGTGAGCGTCTTGCCGTCGCGGACGCGCACGGTGGTCGCAGTCGTCGTCGGCTGCAAGCCGTCGCCGGCCTTGAAGTGGCCGCTCTGGATGATAGATTGCGTGAACGCGCCATATTCCGCCGACATTTCCTTGCGCGCCGCCGCATCCATTTTGCCGAACTCGGCTTCGCTCCGATAGATCATCAACAGATACTGCATCGCTCTACTCCTCTTGATCGGCTGGATCGCCGACACCCAGTCGAACGGGCCGGACGCGAAACGACATCTTCAGGATAGTTTATTTTCGCGCGTTTCGTGGCTTGACGCCACGCCGCCCAGCGCCCATGCGTAAGGGGTCAGTCGGCCGGACGGCCGCTCCCGCTACGGCCGAAAGGCTGCGGGAGAGGAAAGTCCGGGCTCCATCGACATACGGTGCCGGATAACGTCCGGCGGGGGCGACCCCAGGGAAAGTGCCACAGAGAACGAACCGCCTTCTCCTCCGGAGGAGGCAAGGGTGAAAAGGTGCGGTAAGAGCGCACCGCGGGTCCGGCAACGGAACCGGCATGGCAAACCACACCGGGAGCAAAACCGAATAGGGACGGCACCGCGGGCAGTTCGCGAAAGCGAAAACGCCGCAGGGCAATGTCAGGCTCGCCGTCCGGGTAGGTTGCTCGAGGCCATGTGCAAACATGGTCCCAGAGGAATGGCCGTCACGTATCACTCGCGAAAGTGAGTGGTGCCCTACAAAACCCGGCTTACAGGCCGGCTGATGTTTCTAAAATGAGGGGTTCGGCGTAACGCGCCGGACCCCTCGCCATCTTCAGGACCGCGCAACGATCCTAGTCGCGCGCCGCTTCCTCAATCGCCTGCGCCAGCCGCGCCGGACTGCTGAAGAACATTTCATGGCTGCCATCGCACTCGACGAGGCGAAACAGGCCGAGGCGCTCCGACAGCCGCGGATGCCAGGGCAGGCTGTGCGGCAAGGCGATGTCCTGCCGGCAATTGACGTAGGACTTGCCGACCGGCAGCTCCGCCAGCGGACGCTTCAAAGCAATCTTGTCGGTGAATGTCCGGTAAGGATGCGGGTTGAGTTTGGCGTACGCGGACTTTGCCAGTTCGAGGTCGGCGTCGTTGATGAATGCATCGCGCCAGATTTCAAACGGCAGCATGACCGCGTTCTTGTTGGCGGCGGCCACCGCATCGAACAGCCCGACATAATGCGGCGGCACCATGTCGTTGAGACACTGCCCGTCCAGCGGGACGAAGGCATTGACATAGACGAGACGCTTGATGCGATCCGTCAGCCGGTCGGCGACGCCCGAAATCAGCATTCCCCCATAGCTGTGGCCAACCAGCCAGATGTCCCGCAGGTTGTTGGTTTCGATGTAGCTGGTAACCGACGCGATTGCCTGTTCCAGCCCGATCTTGTCGCGATCGTCGCCCGCATTGTTGCCGGCAACCGTCGGGCAATGCACGGCATGGCCGTATTTGCGCAAGTGCCCGGCGACCGCATCCATTTCGGCACCGGTGTGCCACGCGCCGTGTACAAGGACGTAAAGGCCTGCCATTTCCGTCTCCCCCGTTATGGAAGTGGATTTGATAGGTCCGGCAGGTTATGCCGGATGGCCGGATTAAGCCACCATCATCGCCGATTTGCGCCATGGTCTTTGCCCGAACGGGTCAGCGCTGTCGCCTGAATGCGGCCGGTGTCATGCCGAGATATCTGCGGTATTGGCGAATGAAATGGGACGGATCGGACAGGCCGACGCGCAATCCTATCCCGCCGACGCCGATGTGATCGAACCGCGCTTCACTCAGCATCCTGCGCGCGACCGCCATCCTGCAGTCGTTCAGCATGCCGCTAAACGTCAGGCCTGACTTGTTGAGGCAGCGATGCACCGTCCGCTCCGAAACCCGCAGATGCTCCGCGACGGAAGCGGCCGTCAATCCCGGTTCGGCGTAGAGCAACCGGATGGCGCGGCCGATCTGATCCAGCAGGTTGTCAGCCTCGCGCCGCTCCGACGGCGTGGCTGGAATCTCGCTGCCCGCCGCCAGCGCCAGCAGGCCGCCGAGCTGGTCGGTGAGAACCTGCGCGGGCAGCGGCAGGTCGACTGCCAGATGGGGTGATAATTGGCACGCAAATGCGCTGAGCGCCACGCCCCAGCCGCTGCACCCGTCGATCCGCTGCCCGGCCCGCCGTTCCGGGTCGGTGACCCACGATTCGACCCACGCGATCGGCAACTCCAGCGACAGCGTGTTCGCAGTCACCGGAAAATTGAATTCATAGCAGCGCCGGGAGTCCAGCAACACGAGATCGTGCGGCCGCATGCTCGACCGATGGCCGTTCTGCATCACCGTCCAGTCGTTGTCGGTCTTGCAGAGAAGGTAGTAGTAGTTCGACGCGCTGCGCCCGAGGCTGGCTTTCCTGCGGTAGACGTGCTGCGCCGAGCCCTCGACACGGTTGATGCCGATGGTGTCGAGTTGCCCGCGCTGGACCGAGCAGTCGGAGCCCGACCGGACCTGCGTCGTGATATCCATCTCGAGAAAGCATTCGCAGACGGCGCCGATCCAGTAGTCCAGCCGCCGTTCCGGCTCGACCAGGCCGGTCGACCATTTCTCGATGACTGCCGCCGTCCTGGCCACCATGGCTCCGCCTCCCTCAATTTTACGCCACGATCTTCTCCAACAGCGCCATCAGCGCTTCCGGCGCGGTGACATTCGGCGCGTGGCTGGCATCGATCTCGAAATAGCGCCACGCCGGATCGCTCTTTGTCTTCCTCGCAAACGGGCCGAACGTATCGGCCGGCGGGAAGCGGGTGGCGTAGATATAGCTGCGCGGCAATGTCAGCCTGCCGCCTTGCAGCTTGAGCCTGGTCTCGAAGCATTTGACCGGCATCGGGGCGCGGCGCGCGGCCAGCCACTCGACGTCTTCAGCCGCGGTGTCCGGCGGCGACGTCATCGGCGGGATGCGCCAGCCATCCCCCTTCTTCGCGCCATCCAGCATCGGCTGCCGGCCCGGCTCGTTGATGTCGAACAGCGACTGTCCGTCTTCCGGCACGAAGGCGTCGACGTAGATCAGCTGCGTAACGCGATCCCTGGCACGATCGGCGACGCCGGTCGCGACCATTCCGCCATAGCTGTGGCCGACCAGCACGATGTCGCGCATATCCTCATACTTGATGACATTGAGCATGTCCTCGATATGGGTTTCGAGATCGATCGAGGGGTTTGCCAGATGCGCGCGTTCGCCAAGCCCGGTGTAGCTCGGCGTCACCAGGTGATGCCCCGCGGCGCGCATCAGCGGGTGCATCTTCTTCCACGCCCAGCCCGCCGACCACGCGCCGTGACAGACAAGGAAGGTCTTTGCGGAGGTTGAGCTCATCGGGGGCGTTTCCATGATTGTTGTTGAAGGCTTGAATTGCGATAGTACCTGTTGGCGTGGGCGTGTAAATATTCGCACCCAATCAACCGTCATTCCGGGATGCGCCTCTTGGCGCAGGCCCGGAATCCATAACCACGATCGGAGTATGGATTCCGGGCTCGTCGCTTCGCGCCGCCCTCAGATGCGCAATTGCGCATCGGGGAATGACGAAGGAGAGAAGAAAAATTGGAAACGTCCACTTACGCGCTGTTGCTTTTTGGCGCGCTCGCCGGGGGCTTCGTGTCCGGCCTTGCCGGTTTCGGAACGGCGCTGATGGCGCTGGGGATCTGGCTCTATGTGCTGCCACCGTCGCTGGCCGTCCCCCTGGTGTTGATCTGCTCGGTCAGTTCGCAGATCTCGACGCTGCCGACGATGTGGAAGGTTCTCGACTTCAAACTGGCCGCGCCGTTCGTCATCGGCGGGCTCGCCGGCATGCCGATCGGCGCGCTGCTGGTCGCGCAGGCCGAGCCGCAAATATTCAAACTGAGCGTCGGGGTGATGCTGCTGGTGTTTCCCGCCGCGCTGTTTTTCGTCCGCAAGCCGATGGCATTCGCCTTCGGCGGCCGGCCGGCGGACGCTGCCGTCGGATTTGCCGGCGGCATCCTGGGCGGCCTCGCCGGGCTGTCCGGCCCGCTGCCGACCCTGTGGGCCAGCGTGCGCGGCTGGACCAAGGACCAGCGCCGCGGCGTATTCCAGATCTTCAACGGCAGCGTGCTCGGCGCCGCCTTGCTGCTGCAGATCGTCAGCGGTTTCGTCAAGACCGAAGTGTTCTGGCTCGCGCTGCTGGCGCTGCCGGGCACGCTGATCGGCGCATGGATCGGCGCGCGGACCTATCGGGCCCTGAGCGACCGCAATTTCTACGACATCGTGCTCGGCTTGCTGTTTCTGTCCGGGCTCGCACTGGTGTGGAGCAGTATTGCTCCGAGCTAGCGGCGCATGGCCGCCATGTGCTCCGAGTAGATTGCTGTACGCTGATCTGGAAAACAGTTATCCAATCGCTTCATGACCTCTCCAACTTTTTCACGCGCACGTCTCGGTCTGTTGCTGGGTTTTGTCGGCGTGCTGATTTTTGGCGGTACGCTGCCGGCGACGCGGCTCGCGGTGTCGGCAATTGATCCGATTGCACTGACCTCGCAGCGCACACTGATCGCCGGAATATGCTCGCTGATATTGCTGGTCGCGTTACGCCGCCCGCTGCCGCCGCGCGCGCTGTGGCCGCAACTGGTCATCACCATGATCTGCGTCGCCATCCTGTTTCCGTTCCTGATGTCGGTGGGGGTGCAGACCGTCGACGCTTCGCATGGCGGCGTGGTGTTCGGGATCATGCCGATCGCCACCGCCCTGGTGGCGGTCATGATCACCCACGAACGGCCGCGGCCGCTGTTCTGGATCGCCTCGTTCGCGGGCGCCGGATTGGTGATTGCGTTTGCGCTGCGGCAAGGCGGCGGCGAACTGTCGGTCGGCGATTTATACTTGCTTGCTGCGGTGGTCGTGTCCGGCATCGGCTACGCCTTCTCCGGCCGGCTCACCGCGCAGATGCCGGGCTGGGAAGTCATCAGCTGGGTGCTGGTGATCGCATTGCCGCTCTCGATTCCGGCGGCCGCGCTGACGATGCCGGCCGACATCACCCATATCCCGCTAAAACCGTGGCTGGGGCTGCTCTACGTCGCGCTGTTCTCGCAGTGGATCGGATTCTTTGCCTGGAACGCCGGCATGGCGATGGGCGGCATCGCGCGGGTGTCGCAGGTGCAGCTGCTGCAGCCCTTCGTGGTCTTTGCGCTCGCAGCGGTTTTCAACGACGAGACCATCACGCCGCAGATCGTGCTGTTCGCTGCCGGCGTGGTCGCGACCGTCGCGATCTCGACCCGCACGCGCGGGCACAAAGCGCCCGATCGTCCTGAGCTGACTTCCGTTCCCGGCGTCACGCCGCCGGCAACGCCGACTTGAGCGGCGCCAGCCGTTTCCTGAACTCCAGATGCAGCAGCCACAAACTCAACGCGGCCTGCAGCGTCGTCGACAGGTTCGACAGGTACCACGCATACTCAATACGAAAACCTGGCCTTGCCGACAGCCAGAGCACCGGCAAGGCGTAGGTGATCAGACGTATGCCGGAACTCAGCAGCACCGGTTTGGTGTTGCCCAGTCCCTGAAACATGCTGGAGCACACGAAGTTGAATCCCTGCGCGACGAGATTGAGCGAGACCAATTGCAGGAACACGATTGCGACCGCGATCGTCTGAGCGTCGCTCGCGAAGCCGCCGAGCAGCAGCCCGGGCCAGCATTGCGCCAGGATCGTGAAAGCGATCATCACCAACGTGGCGATCAGTGCTGCCTTGGTGAAGGTTTCCTTCACGCGTGCGGCGTTGCCGGCGCCAAAATTCTGCCCGGCGATCGGTCCGGCGGCGAGCGCAATCGCCAGTGCCGGCATCTGGATGAGGCCGAGCACACGCGTCCCGATGCCAAATCCAGCCTGCGCCGCCGCGCCAAAGTCGCGTAACGCGTAATAGATCACGCCCATCCAGAGGAATATGATCGCGAACTCACCGCCGGCCGGCAGACCGACATTGAGGATGCGCGTCCACTGCCGGATCCGCGGGCGCAGTTGCGCGGGATTGAGGCCGACGTAGCGCTCCAGTCTTCGAAAATACATCCACAGCATCAGCGCGCCGATCAGCACCGCAATTGAACTCGCAAGGCCTGCGCCCGCGACGCCGAGCGCGAGGCCGGTGCCCCAGCCGGAGATCAGGACCGGCGCCAGCGCAATATTGATGATCACCGCGAGCACCTGCACGATCATGCTGGGCCGCACGATACCGGTACCTTGCAGCGCGGCCGCCATCACCTGCGTGGCGAATTGCAACGCCAAAGCGGGCATGAACCAAAGCAGATACGTCGTGCCGGCCTCGACGGTGGCCTCGTTGGCGGCGACCATGCGCATGTAACCGCCAGCGAATGCGGATCCTGCCACCCATGTCAGCAGCCCGCACGCGGCCGCCAGGCCGAGCGACTGGTTGAACACCAGATTGGCGTCGGCCTGATCCTTGCGGCCCACAGCATGCGAAATGAGCGCGACGGTGCCCACCCCCAGGACCTGCATCAGGCCGTTGATGAGAAATGCCAGATTGCCCGCCGCCGCCACACCCGCGACGGCGGCATCACCAAGCCCGGCCACGAAATACAGATCGACGAGCTGGCAGATCATGATCGTGATCATGCCGGCGACGATCGGTGGCGCCATGCTCAGGATGTGGCTCACGATGGAGCCCTGCGTAAGGTCTTTCATTTCAAATCCGCCCCCGGCGCGCGACCTTGGAACATCCCAAGGCCGCGCGCCGCAATGTCATTTACTCCGCCGCCGTAATGCGGCCGAACTCCGTCGCCTGCCGCTCGAACAATCCGCGATAGATGCCGCCGGCGCGCGCCGTCAGCATCGCGTGGGTGCCCTGCTCGACGATCTTGCCGCGATCGAACACCAGGATGCGGTCGAGGCTGCGCACCGTCGACAGCCGGTGTGCGATCACGATCGAGGTGCGGCCTTTCATCAGCCGTTCCATCGCCTGCTGGATCAGGCCTTCGGACTCCGAGTCGAGGCTGGAAGTCGCCTCGTCCAGGATCAGCACCGGCGCATCGGCCAGGAAGGCACGCGCCAATGCGACGCGCTGCCGCTCGCCGCCCGACAGCTTGACGCCGCGTTCACCGACCAGCGTGCCGTATCCCTTCGGCAGCCGCAGGATGAACTCGTGCGCGTTCGCCAACCTTGCTGCCTGCTCGACCGCGGCCATACTGGCGCCCGGCCTGCCATAGGCGATGTTCTCGGCCAATGATCGATGAAACAGGATCGGCTCCTGCTGCACGATCGCGATCTGGCTGCGTAGCGAGTGCTGCGTCGCTTTCGCAATGTCCTGACCGTCGATCAGGATCTTGCCGCCGCCGATGTCGTAGAGCCGCTGCACCAGCTTGACGAACGTCGTCTTGCCCGACCCCGAACGACCGACCAGGCCGACGCGCTCGCCGGCACGGATGTCCACCGACAAGCCGTCATAGAGCGGATCGCGATGGCCGCCGTAATGGAACGTCACGGCGTCGAACACGATGCGGCCGCCCTGGATGTCGATCGGCTTCGCGTCAGGCGCATCCGCAATGCCGATCGGCTCGGCGTGGATCGCGACCAGCTCCTCCATGTCGTTCACCGAACGCTGAAGATTGTTGATGTGCATGCCGACGTCGCGCAGGTACGCATGGATGATGTAATAGCTGGTCAAGACATAGGTGACGTCGCCCGGCGTGGCGCGGCCCGCGATCCACAGCAGGATCGCGCCGCCGATCACGGACGTGCGAAAACACAGCAGCACCGCGAGCTGCGCCGTCGAGGTGTAGTTGTAGCGTATCCAGGTCCGCCGCACGCGCCTGCCCCAGCGGCCGATGACGCCGGACAGCCGCCCGTCCTCGCGCGCTTCCGCGCCAAAGGATTTCACCACCGCGTTACACGTCAGCGCATCCGCCAGCGTACCCCCGACCTTGGTGTCCCAGGCGTTGGAGACGCGCGCGGCCGGTGCGATGTAATTCATCGAGAACGCGATCGTCATCGCGACATAGATCACCGTGCCGACCGCAATCACCGCCCCGAGCGAGGGCCAGTGCAGCCCGAGCAGGATCATCGAGCCCAGCAGCACCGTCAGCGACGGCGCCAGCGCCATCAGGATGGTGTCGTTGAGCAGATCGAGCGCCCACATGCCGCGGGTGATCTTGCGCACGGTGGACCCGGCGAAGCTGTTGGCGTGCCAATCGGTCGAGAAGCGCTGCACCCGCATGAAGGCGTCGCGCGACACGTCGGACATGATCTTCAGCGTGAACGGCACGATCGCCTGCAGGCCGATCAGCCGCAGCACCATCGACAGCGCGCCCAGCGCCACGATGCCGCCAAAGGCGATCATCGCCGCGCGTCGCGCGGCGGGATCAGACGCGCCTTGCGTCAGCGCGTCGACCAGATGGCCGGAGAACAGCGGCATGAACAGGTCGGCCGCTGTCGCACCCAGCAGACCGCCGGCAACGACGCTGGCGCGGCCGGGCTGTTCGAGCCAGTGCCGGAACACGAACGGGATCACCACGCGTATCGCGGCGGGACGCTTGTCGGTTTGAACGGTCATGGCCTCATCCGGCACCGCTTGCGCGCATGCCGGCTCCATTTGAAAGGACGCACGGACGGCACAGGGCCGAACGCAAGCGTCGTTGAAAAAAGGTAACTCGTTGAGAAGTTTTGAAGATCGGGGAAGCTTGGATGATCGGGACGTCAGGCCCGATCAGAGCTGGCGAAAAGTGGCCTCAGAGGCCCGATACGGCGTCCAGCATAGGCATCGAACGCAAGCGGGCGGTCTGCGAATTAGACGAAATCATGCAAATCCTCCCCGGTTCGAGCGACAATGCGCACGCTTATAAATGCATCACGGGTGATTTGCAATATGACAACCGCGTGAGCGCGCGAAATCAATCAACGCAAGGTTCAGCGCCCAATTCAATGCCCTGAGCCACCGCCCGCCGCCAGCGCCGGCGGCTTGTTCAGCAGCACGACCAGAAGGCTGAGGCCGACATAGAACACGGCCAGCATGAAGAAGGCGTCGCCGAACCCCATCACGACAGCCTGGCGGTGAACGATCTGCGATAATTGCTTCATCGCCATCCGCGCGGCGTCGCCCATGCCCTGCATGCGCTGGGTGAACATGTTGAGCGTCTCCACGGCCATGGCGTTGCCCCAGTTCATGCGATCGTGCAGCCGCGAGATGTGCAGATCGGTGCGCTCGTTCAGCACCTGGTTGATCAGCGCGAGCCCCACCGCGCCGCCGAGGTTACGTGTCAGGTTGAACAGGCCGGAGGCGTTCTTGACCCGCTCAGGCGCCAGCGTGCCGAGCGCGATGGTGTTGGTCGGCACCATCGCGAACATCATGCCGACGCCGCGCAGGATTTGCGGGACCAGCAGCTCGTAGAAATCATATTCGCGGGTGATCCATGTCATCAAATAGGAGCCGAGCGCGAAGCTGCAAAGCCCGAAGGCGATGAGGTAACGCATGTCGACCTTGGTCATCAGCCGTCCGACGAGCGGCGCGGTGAGGAACATGGCGACGCCCGAGACGAACATGGTCTCGCCGATCATCAGCGCGCTGTAGCCGCGCACTTCGGCAAGATAACGCGGATAAACATAGGTCAGGCCGTACAGCCCGATGCCGACGCAGAACGAGATCAGGCAGCCGATGGCGAAATTGCGGTCGCCGAACGTCCTGATGTCGACGATCGGCTCATGCGCTGTCAGCACGCGCCAGAAAAACGCGATCGCGGACACCAGGCAGACGGCGGCGCAGACTGCGACCGAGGTATCCTGCAGCCACTGATATTGCGGGCCTTCCTCGAGCACGTATTCGAGCGAGCCGAGGAAGCCCGCCATGAACAGCAGGCCCCACCAGTCGAAATGTTCGAGCAGCTTGAAGTTCGGCTCGTCGAAATCGACCAGGATCAAGACGCCGATGGTGATGCCGATGCCCGGAATGATGTTGACGAAGAACAGCCAGTGCCACGACATCAGGTCGGTGATGTAGCCGCCGACCGTCGGACCGATCGTCGGCGCCAGCGTCGCCACCAGGCCGATGATCGGGCCGACGATGTAGAATTTCGAACGCGGAAACACCGTATAGGCGGAGGCGAACACGGTCGGGATCATGCCGGCGCCGAGAAATCCCTGCAGCGCGCGCCACACGATCATCTGCTCGATCGTGGAGGCAAAACCACAGAAGAAGCTCGCGATAGTGAAGCCGGAGGCGGAAATCGCAAACAGCAGGCGGGTGCCGAACGCACGCGACAGGAACCCGGAAAGCGGAATCGCGATCACCTCGGCGATCAGATACGAAGTCTGCACCCACGACACTTCGCTCGAGCTTGCCGAAAGCCCGGCCTGGATCTCGTTCAGCGATGCCGAGACGATCTGGATGTCCAGGATCGACATGAACATCCCGAACACCATGATGAGGAACGCAAACAGCCGTCGCGGCGGGATGCGCTCGTCCGGCACGCTGGCGGCTGGTATCATCGACGGCGATGCGGTGGTGGCGTCTGCCATGATCTGCTCAGGACGCGCGCCGGGCTCCCTCTGCGCTGAAAAAGTTACTTCGGATGCAGCATCGGCGATGCGTCGAGGTCGGCCTCGTTGTCGGCATCGGCGGCGCCGTCACGGGTGTTGACCGTGGTGTAGACCGACATGCCCGCGCGCAGCAGGTTTTGCTTCGCGACATCTTTCGGCACCCGGATCCGCACCGGCAGCCGCTGCACGATCTTGGTGAAGTTGCCGGTGGCGTTATCAGGCGGCAGCAACGTGAACACCGAACCCGCCGCCGGCGAAATGCTGTCGACCACGGCCGCGAACTTGCGATGGCCGTAGGCATCCACGGAAATCGTCACGGGCTGCCCGGGACGGATGCGCTTGAGCTGGGTTTCCTTGTAATTGGCGTCGATGAAGACGTCGTTGAGCGGCACCACATTGCCGAGGCGCTGGCCGGCCTGGATGTAGTCACCGGTGTTGACGATGCGGTTGGAGAAGGTGCCGTCGACCGGCGCACGCACCGCGGTGAATGCAAGATCGCGCTCGGCCTTGGCCAGCGTGGTCTGCAACTCCGCCAGCTGGGCGCGGGCCTCGTTCTGCTGCGCCCTGGTCACCTCGACATTGTCGCGCGCGGCATCAAAGGCCGCCTGCGCCGATTTCACCTGCGCGACACCCTGATCGCGGCCGGCTTCGGAAACTTCAAACGTGGCGCGCGAGGCAAAGCCTTTGGTGCTCAGCGCCTGCTGACGGTCGAAGTCGAGACCTGCGCGCTTCAGCGCCGCTTCCGCGGAGACGAGTTGCGCCTTGGCCTGCTCGACCGCGCTTTCCATCGCCGCCACCTGACGGCCGATACGGTCGATGGTGGCCTGCTGGGTCGCGATTTTGGTGCGCGCGGCATCCACGGCGATCCGGTAATCGCCGTCATCGATCCTGTAGATCACGTCGCCGGCGCGAACGATTGAATTGTCTGTCGGAATGATCGCCGCGATATGGCCCGCGACCCGCGCACCCAGCGTGGTGTTGTTGGCACGCACATAGGCGTCGTCGGTCGAGATATAAAAGCGTCCGATGAATGTGTAGTAGACGCCGTAGCTGACGGCCGCGAGTGCCAGCAACGCGAACACGCCCATCATCACGAATTTGCGTTTGCCGGATTTCGGCGCGGCGGGTTGTGCGGCATCGGCGGGCGCGGCGGTTGCCGGCGCGCCCGGAGCAGTTGCCGGCTGGCGCCTGGTTTCTTCTGCAACGTGAGTTCGAAGCTGGTCCGCCAACTGGGCGGGGTCGCGCGCGGCCTCGCCTTCGGCCGCTTCTCCTTCGGGCTGCTCCCGAACGACGCGTGCGGCCTGATCTCTCGCTGCGGCCATACCCCGGCCTCCCCATTACTCATGCACGGCGCAGACGCAGCCGAAACCCGGCCGTGAAGGCACCGTCACTTGCAACATTTAGCATTGACCGAACCGTTCGGTCAATATACATTTACGTGAGGGGACCATAGAGCGAGAAACCCTTCCGGTATCTAACTCAGGTTGAAATCTTTCCCGAGAATATAAACCAATGGTTGCAGACACTTCGAACCCGCTTGATGTCGTGATCGACGAGGATTCCTCGAAGCGTCGCCAGATCCTCGACGGCGCCCGAAAAGTTTTCCTGGATCTCGGGTTCGACGGCGCCAGCATGGGCGAGATCGCGCGCTCCGCCGGCGTCTCCAAGGGAACGCTCTACGTCTACTTCGCCGACAAGCACCGCCTGTTCGAAGCCATCGTCGAGGAAGAATCGATCGAACAGGGCAAGACCGCATTCAATTTCGATCCCGACCGCGGCGTCGACATCACGCTGCCGGAATTCGGCCGGGCCTACATCCAGGTGCTTTGTCGGCCCGGCGGCGGCTCGGCGATCCGCACCGTGATGTCGATTGCGGAGCGCATGCCGGACGTCGGCCGCAGATTTTACGACAATGTGCTGGCCCGCACCGTCAATCGCTTCGCCGCCTATCTGGAGGCGCGGGGACGGCTCGGCGAACTCGTGATCGACGATTACGAACTGGCGGCCTGGCAATTCATGCAGATGTGCCAGGCGACGCTGTTTCAGGCTTTCATCTTCCAGGCCAAGCCCTCACCTTCGCCAGAGCAGATCGCAACTGTCGTCGACAGCGCGACGCGGGTGTTTCTGACGGCGTATCGGGCGAAACGGGACTGAGGGCGACTGTAGCTTCCTACAAAGACTGTCATCCCCGCGCAGGCGGGGATCCAGTACGCCGCGGCTTCTCGGTTCAATCATTACCGTCTCTGGGATACTGGGTCGCCCGCCTTCGCGGGCGATGACAGTTGAGTGCGTGTGCTCATGCGGGTGCATCTCCACCCCGCCCTCCCGTTCGTTCAAATTGTCCGCAACTGCAACCAGGCGTCCCCTCTCCGCGTTTGACCCGTGGGAGATATGTGCCATGGCAATTTTCGGTCGAAAGCCCCGGCCCTCTCGCCGGCGAACCAACCAGCCTGCATGGATGACCATCGACGGCAGTTTTGCCGCGCGTCAATGCACCGTCATCGACATTTCGGAAGGCGGTGCGCGATTGCGGGTGGAAGACCCGCAATTCGTCAAGCCGCATTTTCATCTGAAATTCGACCGGGCCTCCCCGGGCAGGGCCTGCAGGGTCGCCTGGAAGAAAGGCGACCTGATCGGGATCAAATTCGTTTAGGGCGGGACGGCACCGCCTGCTTGCGCCGACCGCCGCGCGGCTGCGCGCGATGCGGTGCAACAATCCGCGCACGCCATGGAACAAGTGTTCCCGCCAATAGTTGCCAGCGACGAAACCAAAATCGACCATTGATTCAAAAGCCGGGTTCGTATTTGCACCGACGCAGGTTCTCGAAGCGAGAGACTCGGGGGAAGAATAGCCATGCGTGTCGTTATCCTGGCATTGTCGATCCTGGGAATTCTCGCCTGCTCGGATGCCGCCAGGGCCGGCCCAAGCACGACCACGCGCGATTCGACGACCTCGGTCGATGAAGCGATCTTTGCCGAAGAAGCGACGCAAGCAACCGAAGACCGGATCGGGCTCGACAAGCGAAAGCGCCGCGACCTGCAGCGCCGGCTGACCCGGCTCGGCTTCGACACCAGGGCCAACGGAAAGTTCGACGCGCGGACCCGCGCCGTCATCACGCGCTGGCAGGCCGCGCGCGACTATCCCAGCACCGGCTTCCTCAACCCGTTGCAGCACCAGGCACTGCTGGCCGAATCCGCCTCGACGGCGAACGCCAGCGTCCGCGAAACTGGCAAGTCGGGTAACGAACGTCGGGCCCGTCGTCGCGGCGGAAGCAATCCGGTTGGCGTGATCGGCGGCGTCGTGGGCGGCGTGGTCGGCGGAATTTTCGGACGCCGGTGATCCGTAAATGGTCCTGGGCTTGAACTCGGCCGCCGCGACCGGCAGCGAGACGTGGGGCAGTTAGCCGCGCCCCAACACAAATCCGTCATTTGACACTTCGTCTCATTTTGTCAAATTCGTCAAATGAAGCCCCGCGACCGCGTCCTCGATGCCGCCATGCTGGTATTCCGCCGGCAGGGGTTTCGGCGTTCGTCGATCGAGCAGGCGGCGGAGGCCGCCGGCCTGACGCGCCAGGCGCTCTACCATCATTTCAAGTCCAGGGAAGAACTGTTCCGCGCCGTGATCGAGCGGCTGCATGAGAACGCGCTGGCCGCCGAGATCGCGGCGGGCGAGGCCACCGAAAAGGCCGGCAGCGGCCTTGCCGACATCCTGATCGCCGAGATTACCGCGCGGATCGGGCAGTTGATCGCGCCGCTCGAGGGTTCGCCCCATATCGAAGAGCTGTTCTCCGAGCACCTGCTGCAGGCCCGCGACATCTACCAGAAATATGCCGCGCATTATGCCGCGCAGCTGACATCCACGATCGAACGGGTCTGCCGCAAGCAACGTCTCGCGATCAAGGACATGACCGCGCCCGACTTCGCGCGCTGCGTCGAGATGGCGTTCAACGGCACCAAGTCCGCCTATCCGGCGATGCAGCCGGCTGACGCCTTCCTGCGGGATTTCGGCATCATGGTGCGCACGCTGGTCGCCGGCGCCGTGGGCCCAGCGCCGAAGCCGCGTTCAAGAGACACTGCAGGAAAACCTGCAAGAAAAGCTGCAAGAAAGCCTGTCGCAAGCAAAACCGCCCGCAAATCAGGAGATCGCAGATGAGTACGATGACGATCAACGGCCGTGTCGCCCCCCTGCCCGACGACATCGACGCCATGCTGATCGATGTGGTCAGGACCGATCTCGACCTCACCGGCACCAAGCTGGTCTGCGGCGCCGGCGTTTGCGGCGCCTGCACCGTGCTGGTGGATGGCGCGCCGGTGGCGAGTTGCCTGATGCCGGCCCGCGCCGCGGCCGGCAAGACAGTCACCACGGTCGAGGGCATCGGCGCCGAAAAGCTGCATCCGGTGCAGAAGGCGTTCATGGTGCACGACGCGCTGCAATGCGGATTCTGCACGCCGGGCTTCATCGTCGAGGCCGCGGCGTTTCACGACCACTGGCGCGCAACAAAGGGAACGGCAACACCTTCGCGCGAGGAAATCGGCGCTGTCCTGTCGGGGCATCTGTGCCGCTGCGGCGCCTATGACGGCATCTTCAGCGCGGTGGCCGCGGCCTGCAGCGGCCAGTTCGACGGCGGCGACATCGTCTCGCCGCGCGTCGAGGCACGCGACAAGGTGACGGGTGCGGCGAAATACACCGTCGATGTCAGGCATGAAGGCCAGCTCGAAGGCGTCATCCTGCGCTCGGAGATCGCGCATGGCAAAATCGGCGAACTCGATTTCGCGCCGGCGCTGGCGCTGCCGGGTGTCGGCGCCGCGATCTCGCTGCTCGCTGAAGACCGTATCGTCCGCTTTGTCGGCCAGCCCATCGCCGCCGTCGCGGCCAGGGATCGCAAGACGGCGCTGGCGGCGATCGCCGCGATCAAAGTATCCAGCGAAAAGCTACCCTCCGTGATCGGGCTCGATGAAGCCCGTAAGCCGAATGCGCCGGTGGTGTTCGAAAAGGCAGACCGCAAGAAAGCCGGCAACGTCTCCGAAGGCGCCGGCGCGCCGGCGCCGTGGAAGGCGAACATCCGCGGACCGTCGGCGGCGTTCTCGCTCAAGCCGAAGCAGGTGCGGAGCTGGGTCGAGAGCGCGCGGCAGGAGAAAAATCCGTTGCTGGTCGAAGGCGTGTTCCGGACCGGCACGCAATCGCATACCTGTTTGGAGCCGCACGCCACAGTCGCGCATTTCGAAGGTGACCGGCTTACAGTGCACGCCTCGACGCAGAGCGTGTTCCATCTGATGGAGCTGATCGCCAAGCGCTACAAGCTCGACCACGACAAGGTCCGCGTCATCGCCGATCACGTCGGCGGCGGTTTCGGCTCCAAGGCCAGCCTCGGCGCGGAGACGACGATCGCGATCGATCTGGCGCGCGCCGCCAATGCGCCGGTCCGCGTCGCCTTCGATCGCCATGAAGAACTTTCGGTGACCGGCTATCGGCCGGCGTCGGAGGTCAAGCTTGCGCTGCTGCCGTCCGAGCAAGGCGGATTGAAAGCGCTGTCGGTGACCGCCTATGCCGACACCGGCGCCGCGATCAATTCCACCATCGCCACCCTGGCACGGCTGATCTATCCGGCCGAAGGCAAGGAGCTCGCCGATTTCGACGTCATCAGCAATCTGCCGCCGGGGGCGGCGTTTCGCGGCCCCGGCGGACCGCCGATGGCGTTCGCGGTGGAGCAGGCGATCGACGAAGCCGCGCTGCGGATGAAGGTCGATCCGATCGAGCTGCGCAAACGCTGGGATACCGATCCCAACCGGCGGCGGCTTTATGAATGGGCGCAAGGGCTCGACGTCTGGCGCAACCGGAAGTCACCGGCCGAGCAGACCGGCCGCTATCGCCGCGGTGTCGGCGTCGCCACCGGATACTGGCTTTATCTCTGGCAGCCCGGCTCGAAAGTGGAAGTGTCGGTCAAGGGCGGCCGCCTGATCGCAAGCACGGCGATCCAGGATATCGGCACCGGCAGCCGCACCGTGATCGCCAATACGGTGGCGCGCGAATTCGGTCTCGAGCCGCATGAGGTCGAGGTTCACATCGGCGATTCCAAACTGCCGGTAGGCCCGGGCTCGGGCGGCAGCCGCACCACCGCCTCGGTGGTGCCGCCGACATTGCTCGCGATCCAAAAGCTGAAGGCCGCGATCGAAAAAAATGCAAAACGAAAGCCGGCGCCGGGATCGAATGCGCCGTGGCGCGAATTGCTGGCGGCCTCCCCCGACCTCACCGCATCAGGCGTGCGGCCGGAGGACAGCAGGCAGATGGCGCCGGGCGTTGAGTCGCCCCTGAAGCAGGTGGGTATTCTGGGCTGGATCTTCGGCAAGATGATGCGCTGGATGTCCAACATGGTGATCGGCGCCGGCGTGCCGAGTTCGGTGCAGGTGATCGAGGTCGAAGTCGATACCTGGCTCGGCCATGTCCGCGTCCTCAACGTCCACACCGGCATTGCGGTCGGCAAGATCGCAGCGCCCGCGCTGGCGCGAAGCCAGGCGGCGGGATCGGTCATTCAAGGCATCGGCTACGCGCTTTACGAAGCGCGCGAGATCGATGGGCGAACCGGCGATACGCTGAGCGGCGGGCTGGAGGATTACCGGATTCCCGGTATAGCCGACACGCCCGTGATCGACGTGCATTTCGACGAAGCCGGTTTCGATCACGTGCTCGGCGGCAGCGTCGGCATCGGCGAGGTCGCCACCGTGCCGACGTCGCCGGCGGTCGCCAACGCGATCTACAACGCCACCGGCATCCGGCCGATGGAGTTGCCGATCCGCCCCGACCGTTTGATCTCAGCGCTGAAAGGGAGGGCCGCCGCATGACACCGGCCATGACGACCGAATTCCGCGCCGCCGGCACCGACCTTTCCGAACGCCGCCGCAGCGGCGTCTCGAAGGGCCCGCTGATGGATATCGTGCCGGCGTCGGATATCTCGGGCATGAACTGGGGCGCCGACGGCACGCTGCGCATCGGCGCCTACACCACCATCGCCGCGATCGCCGCCGATCGAAGCATCGCCGCGGCCTATCCCGGCATTGCGGCGTCGGCGCAGGGCCTCGCAACGCCGCAGATCCGTCATCTGGCAACGCTCGGCGGCAATATCGCGCAGCGTTCGCGCTGCTGGTATTTTCGAAATCCGCATATCGCCTGCCTGAAGAAGGGCGGCACCGATTGCCCGGCCCGCAGCGGCAATCATCTCTATCACGTCGCCTTCGATCTCGGCCCCTGCGTGGCGCCGCACCCTTCCACGATGGCGGCCGCGCTACTGGCTTATGACGCGACCATCATCACCTACACAAGAAGTGGGCTATCGATCCCGGACGTGCTCGGCGACGGCTCCAACGGCACCGCCGACAATTTGCTGCAGCCGGGGGAAATGATCCGGGGCATCGAACTGCCCAAGCCGATGCAGGACGAGCGCGCGTTCTACAAGCGCGCGATCAGCCGCGCTTATGCGGAATGGCCGCTGGTCGAGATCTGCGCCCGCGCGGTCGTCAAGGACGGCGCGTTCCAGTTCATCCGCCTCGCCGCCGGTGGCATCGCGCCGGTGCCGCTGCGGCTGAAGGCGGCGGAAGGCGCACTGCAAGGCAAGGCGGCCAATGCGTTGAACATTGAAGTGGCTGCCAAGCTTGCGACCTCGGGCGCCAAGCCGTTGCTGATGACGGGCTACAAGCTCGATCTCCTGGAAGGCGTGGTGCGCGATGTGCTGGAGAAGCTGGCGGCGTAAGCCGGCCGACCCTTCAACAAAAGGTGTCATACCCGCGCACGCGGGTATCCAGTACGCCGCGGCCTCTCGGTTCTATCGCTGATGTCTCTGCAATACTGGATCGCCCGCTCCAGTGCGCAATTGCGCACAAGGCGGGCGATGACAGCTGGGCCTAATGCCCGTCGAACTCGTCTTCTTCGTTGACCTTGCTTGAGTGCCGGTGCGCCTTCCTGCCGCCGAGCGAACCCGTCGTCCAGGGCTCGCGCGACGACGCGTAGGGACTGCGCCCTCCGGCCCTACCCGCGACCTGATCGCCGGACACAGCTGCCGGCTGGCAGATCACCCGCCCGCTGGAGCGGCGCATCAGATCGACGTGGAGGTGGTCCTCGTGATGGCGGTTGGAGCCCGGCGCCAGCACAGTGTTGAACTGCTGGCAGGCGCTTGCCTGCACGTCGCGCAGAAAGCCCTGCTCTTCCGGCATGCCGCGCCAGCCGCCCCTCACCGTGACGCGGCGGCCGTCGGCGAGCACGAAGGCGGAGATATCGAGCGCGTTGCCAAAAGCGTGTTCGGAAATATGCGAGTTCGGATTGCCGTTCATGCCGCGGCAGGAATAGGCGGAGATCTGCTTGATTTCGACCACGCGCACGCCGAACCAGCGCATGGCTGCGGGCTGTACCGAGTCGGCGAGCCAGCGGTCGAGCACCGAGACGATCGGACAGGCCAGCGTCGCGGTCGGCTTGATCGCGACCGGCCCTACCGTGTTGACGGGATCGCCCAGAACAGGCCCGAGCCGCGGCGGCGGCGCGGCGGCGGGCGCCTGTGAATAGGGTGCCGGCGAATAATTCGGGGATGACGGGTAGCGGTCGCTCGGCGGATAGGAAGGCGCGGCCATATAAGAGCCGCTCCGCGGGTCGCGCGATTGCGGCGCACCTTCGGCCGGCAGATCGATTTCGTCGTCCTGCTGGGCCACGCCCGGCGCGGTCAGCGAGATCGGCCCGTTGGACGGCGCGCCATAGCTCGGCTGGCGCAGCGCCTGATCGGAATAGGTCTGCGGTGCGGCGGCAGGTTGCTGCCGAACCGGCCAGCGCGGCTGGTTGCCGATATTGCCGGGCGGCCGCAACTCGTCGGCGAAACCGAAACTCGGGCTGCCCTCGCCGAGGGCCGCGACTTTCAGCGGAAATTGCGCGCCACAGGCGCCGGGACCGGAAATCGGGTCAATCCGGACCAGTTCGGGGGTCTCCTTGACCGCACCGGACTTCAGGCATGCGACCTCGGCCTCGGCCCGCCACGGTTCACGCTCGGCGGACTGAAACAGTCCGCGGCCGCAACCCGCCAAGGAGACAAGGACGAAGGAGCCGACTAGATACAAACGAACTCCACGCGTCATCCGCGCACGTTCGGCGAATTTATTTAAGAAGTCTTCAACACGTTGATTTCATGAATTATTTACCATGTTGCCTGCAACCGCCGGCTGTGGACAGGCGGGGATAGACAGCAACGCTGACTTGTTTTGGCCGGGAACGCTTTGTTAGCGTCGAGCGTTATGAGCGGGCACGACGTGAACCAAGGGAGTATTCCCCATATGACCATGGTCAGCAGACTGAGCGTTGTAACCGCGTATCTTGCATTCGCCTTCGTCGGCGCCATTGTGATCGGCGTGTTCTAGGCTTCCCCTTCCAGGCTTGAAGCCAATCGAAAACTGTTCGCCCGGTGGTCGCTCCACCGGGCATTTTCATGCGTGATGATTACGACCGCGGCTCCACAAGAGTCTGCCGCGACGACATCAGGCTTTCGTTCCCTGTCGTAATCCGGCGCCAGTTGTTGCCGGAGCAGTAGAAGCGGCCGAGCGCGCAGGCTTCGACGCGCAGCGTGTTCTGGCCTTTCAGATCCATCGTGCCGTAATAGATGTCGCCGCTGGCCTGGCTGTAGACGCTGCCGGTCCACTGCTTCTCGCTCTTCGGCTTCATGTTGATCAGGACGGCCTCACCCTTATCGTTGGAGGACGAATTGAGCACGTAGCCGCACAGCGCGTTGCCGCATTTGGCGATACGTACCGATCCCTTGCCTTCGGTCTGCCAATCTCCAACAGGCGTGTCGGCATCGTCGGCGAGATCATGCGAGACACGCGAAATCTGTGGCACGGCCACCGGCGCCGGCTCGGCCGGCTTCGCAACCGGTGGCGCAGGCGGCGGTGGCGGCGGTGGTGGTGCAGGCGGAACAGCGAGTGTTGCCGGCGGAGCGGGCGGCTGCGGCGCGGGCACGTTTTGCGTCGCGGCGGCGGCCGGCCTGTAGACGGCCGGCGGCGGAGCGGCAACGGATTGAACTGACGGCGGAGCTGCCGCCGGTGCGGTTGGTAATGTCCTCGTTGACTCGCTGATCCTGCGATCATCGCGATGGCGATCATCATCGTTGTAACGATCACGGTCATCATAACGACCTCGGTCGTCATAGCGATCCCGGTCGTTATAACGAATGCGGTTGCGCGAGGTGCCCGAAATCGAAACCGAGGCGCAGGAGGTCGAACGGCAATATCTGGACGCGTCGATCTGGATGCGATGGCCGCCGACCACGAATGAAATCGAGTCGGCCGCATCCGCGGACGGACTGAGCAGCATCAGCGCGGCGAGAAAACAGAAACGCTCCATCGGACCCTCCCCGGGTTGAGCCCAAAAGCTAGGCCGCGGCCGGTTCCCTGGATGTGACTTGAGTCACCTGGGTCCCCCAGTGACCTACGTCACAGAAGGCGCGCGCGGCGGGGCATAGGGTCCGCGCAAGTTCATCGCCAACCAATTCAAGCCGCCCAGGAGGCTCTCATGAAGAAGCTCTACATCCTCGCAGCCCTGCTGTTGGCCACCACCTCGGCCCATGCCGGTGGCATCTCGTTCCAGATCGAAGGCCAGCGCGTCTATATCGAAGCGCCGCGCGGCTGTGCCTCGCTGTCCTGCATCAACATCACGGCGCCCGGTTTCAAGGGCCTCAAGTCCAACCGCCACGATGATGATGACGATGTCGCGCCGCCGCCCGCACGGCCTGAATACAGCGACTCCAAGCGCTATCATGACGACAGGCGCTATCATGGCGATGATTACGCACCGGCGGCCGGCAAGCCCCGTTACAAGGGCGACCAGGCCAAGCGTTACAACGACGATGACTATGCGGCAGCACCTGCACGGCAGGAACGCGCTCCTGCCCCGGCTCCTGATCAGGCGGCGGCACCTGCCCCGGCTTCGGCCCCGACGACCTACGCCGCCGCGCCTCCGCAAGCCGACGTCGCGCCGCCAGGCCCCCTTCCGGCTGCCGAGCCGGCCGCTCCCAGGTACGCTGCGCCTGCTCCGGCTCCGGTTGACGCTGGCCCCGCATTCGATCCGAACTCGCCGATCGGCGTCTGGGCCACCGAAGAGAACAAAGGCAATGTCCGCATCGAGCAGTGCGGCGACAATCTCTGCGGCTACGCCGTCAAGACCGGCGAAAAGATCCTGATCAACATGAGACCGCAGGGCTCGAAGTGGGCCGGCCGGATCAACGATCCCGACAGCGGCCGCAAGTACGACTCGACGATGTCGATGAAGAGCAACGGCTCGCTCCGCGTGCAGGGCTGCGCCTTCGGCGGCATGTTCTGCGGCGGCCAGACCTGGAAGCGCGTGAGCTGATATTTCTTCGAGCTGGACGTGAAAGGGCCTCGTGACACGTCACGGAGCCCTTTTCGCGTTTTCCATCCGTTAACGACTCCTTACTCGCGACCTGCGACGAAACAATTCTCCGCGCGACGAAACCGTTTTGGTCCCGCGACGAAGAAATCCCGAAACCAGGCTCGCGTAGTTCTCTTGCCCAACGAGGCGCCACCCGGCGCGCAACTCGGGCGCACTACTCACCAAACCTGCAAGAGGGACACACCATGGCTTTCGCACGCTCCACCATCCGTAACTGCCAATTGCTGATCGCGGCCACGCTTGCGTTCGGGATGCTGACCACCGTTTCCCAGGCCCATACGCCAGAGCAGGAGCAGATGTGTGCCGGCGACGCGATGCGGCTGTGCGGAGCGGAAATTCCGGATGTCGATCGCGTCACCGCCTGCATGATCCGGCAGCGCGCGTCACTCAGCGACGGCTGCAAGGCCGTGTTCCGTTACGAGCCCCCGGCTGCGACGCCCGTCAGCTACGCGCCGTCGGCCAAGCCGTCGAAGCCGATGAACCTGGCCCCGCACAAACGCGGCTGATCAGCACTCCGTCTGACATGAGAAAGCGCCATGGCCGGCGATGCCGGACGTGGCGCTTGATCGTTCTGTTGGCACAAGGGGCATGACGAGGAGCGGGGATCACGCCGCGCGCCAAAACCAGTCTCGTATCTTCTGCACAAGACTGCGTCGATCGCGAACTTCGCCGATCGCTTCAACTCGCATTCGCTCCGGCGTACGAGCAACCGACGTGCCGCTCTGCGAAATGCCCCCCGCAGACAGCGCTATCGGCCCGACGTTTTCCAGAAACGCGCGCTCATAGCCGCGCGACAGCCGCTCGACCGCATCGGCCAGCGGCAGCCACTCGACCGCCTTGACGTCGCGCATCAGTTTGCGGACCGGCTCGGCGCCCGCCTCCATCCGCCAGAAATGCACGACCTTGGAGCCGCCGCGGGATTCGTAGACCAGCGTGCCCAGGAATTCGTGCACGGCGACGTCGTGCCCGGTCTCCTCATTGACTTCGCGCTCGGCCGCGTCGCGCGGCGTCTCACCGCGATCGAGCTTGCCCTTGGGCAGCACCCATTCGTTGCGCTTGCGCAGGCGCACGATCGCGACCAGCGGCGTCGCCGCCTGCCGCAACACAATGCCTCCCGCCGCCAGCACAGGCGTCCGCGCCATCTTGCTTCCCTGATTTGCGAAAAATCGTGATTCGATCGCAACTATATAGGGAAGCGAGCGCAGGAATCGAGACTAGCGCCACGCTTTAGGCGGCCGGTTTCCGCAGCAGCGCCTCGCCGGCGCGAACGCGCGCGCCGTCTGCGACATTGTCGGCAAACTCAAAATTTTCCGGCGCCAGCACGATGATGGTCGAGCCGTGCTCGAACCAGCCGAGTTCATCGCCCTTGCGCATGCTGGCGGTGCAGGGGAAATTCACCGGCCCCCGGCTCTGCGCGTTCAGCGTCACATCCAGAAAGTGCAGGCGGATGCTGGCGACCAGGATCGCGGCGACCGGCACCAGGGTCAGCGCTTCGCCGGAGGCAAGCCGCGTCTCCAGCACCGCGCGCTCGTTCTTGCAGAACAGCCGCTCCACCCTTTTCAACGCAATCGGATTGACGTTCCAGACGTCGCCGTGGATGAACCTCACCCGCTCGATCGTGGCGTCATAGGGCGCGTGAAAACGATGATACATGCTCGAGGTTAGGCGCAGCGTAAGGTAGCGGCCGTTGCGGTGACGCTCCACCAGCGCGGGATCGCCGAGCAGATCCAGCAGCGAATACGGTGCGCCCTTGATCTGGAACAGTTTTGTGTCCTCGATCCGGCCGAACGCGCCGATGATGCCGTCGGAGGGGCTGGCGACAACGCTCGGATCCGGATCGGCGGGCCGCAGGCCCGGGCGCAACTCGCGGGTAAAGCAATCATGCAGGCTCTTGAACTCGGTCTTCTTCGCCTCCGACAGATCGAGATCGGAGAACAACCGCCAGCAGGCGATCGAGGCATCCCGCACCAGCGGGTTCTCGATCTTGCTGAACCACCCCATGAAACGGGTGATGGCCGCCCGGGGAATCCGGTTGGTGAGCAGGAAATTGAGGTCCTCCTGCTGGGTAAAGGCCGAAATCAGGCCTTTGACTGTCATGAATCTGTTAGCAGGATTAGCTAGCGCTGGTGGCATGGATTCGCCCCTTTCGATTCTGTCGCTGTCCGCCGTTGCGATTGCCGGCGCCGCGGTGACCTTTCCCAAATTGCAGGCGCGGCTGGCGCTGTCGCGCGCCAAACACCGCTCGCTGACCGGACATTCCAAGATGTCCAAGATAGTCGCGCGGTTGATGCCGCATTACGAATTCGATATCGGCGAGTTCTTCCGCTCCGACGGCGCGCCGGCCGATGTCGCGGCGCAGCGCCAGGACGGTTTCTTCCGGCTCGCCGGCGTCTATCAGGGCCGTTACCCCAAGGGACGGCAGATGACCGCCGAGGCGGCCGAGCACATTTCCGATCTGCAATTCACCGAAGCCTACCGGGTGCCGTTCCAGTACAGCCGGCTGGTGCGCGAGCATCTTTCCACCAGCGCCTTCGTGCAGTCCTCTTCCGGCGTCACCGTCACCGATGTCGACGGCAATGTCTCCTACGACCTGACCGGCTCGTACGGCGTCAACATTTTCGGCAACGACTTCTACAAGGACTGCATCACCGAATCGGAAAAGCGCGCGCAGGCGCTCGGACCGGTGCTCGGCCCCTACCATCCCGTTATCACCGACAACGTCAAACGGCTGTGCGAAATTTCTGGCCTCGACGAAGTTTCGTTCCACATGTCCGGCACCGAGGCCGTGATGCAGGCGGTGCGGCTGGCGCGCTACCACACCAGGCGCACGCATCTGGTTCGCTTTGCCGGCGCCTATCACGGCTGGTGGGGCGACGTGCAGCCCGGCGTCGGCAACCCGGTGTCGCCGCACGAGACCTATACGCTCGCCGACATGTCGGAGCGGACGCTGCATGTTTTGAAGACGCGCCGCGACATCGCCTGCGTGCTGGTCAATCCGCTGCAGGCGCTGCACCCGAACGCCAATGCGCCGGGCGATTCCGCGCTGGTCGACAGCTCCCGGTCCGGCAATTTCGACCGCGCCGCCTATACCGAATGGCTGAAGAAGCTGCGCGAAATCTGCACCGAACGCGGCATCGTGCTGATCTTCGACGAGGTCTTTGTCGGCTTCCGCATCGCCGCCGGCGGCGCGCAGGAATATTTCGGCGTCCGCGCCGACATGGTGACCTATGGGAAGAGCCTTGCGGGTGGATTGCCCGTCGGCGTGGTCTGCGGTCGCAAGGACCTGATGCGGCGCTTTCGCGACGATCGCCCCGCCGACATCTGCTTTGCCCGCGGCACCTTCAATTCGCATCCCTACGTCATGACGGCGATGGATGAATTCCTCGGCCGGCTCGCCAGCCCCAATTTCAATTCGGTCTATCACGGGCTCGACGAGACCTGGAACGCCCGCGCCAAGGCGCTCAACGACCGGCTCGTCGCGCACGACCTTCCGGTGCGCGTCAGCAATCTGTCGTCGATCTGGATGGTGCATTATACCGCGCCGTCTCGCTACAACTGGATGCTGCAATACTATCTGCGCGCCGAGGGGCTGGCGCTGAGCTGGGTCGGCACCGGCCGGCTGATCTTCAGCCTGAACTATACCGATGACGATTTTTCCGCGGTCGCCGACCGCTTCGTCAGCGCCACCGAGAAGATGAAGCGTGACGGCTGGTGGTGGCATGATGCCGCGATCACCAACAAGAACATCAAGCGGCAGATCCTCAAAGAGATGTTTGCCAAGAGGTTCGGTCGCTGAGCGCGCCTCTTCTACAATCTTCATAACCTGCCAGCTCTTTCGTCATTGCGAGGAGCGAAGCGACGAAGCAATCCATCTATCCCCGCGCGGAGAGATGGATTGCTTCGCTTCGCTCGCAATGACGATCTCATAACTGGTGCTTAAGACGTGGATGCCCGGGACAAGCCCGGGCATGATGCATTTCGTGACAGGTCAAATCGATCAGGCGTGCTTGACGTGCTTCTCGAGGCCCGGGTCGATCAGCTCGCCCTTCATCAGGGCGATCGGCGCCTTGTAGTAGAGCTTGAGGTCGCTGAACGGGTCGGTCACGATCTTGGTCATCCAGACGAGGCCGGTCTCGACGTCGCGGATGAAGAACAGATGGATGGTGCGGAACAAGAGCCCGCCGATACCGATCGCCAGCCAGATCTTGGCGACCTGGCGCATGAAGTCCGCCGACGTCTCCCACGGCGCGAACATGCCGAGCAGGGTCGGATCGAGATACAGCACCGCCGGCGACAGCGCCCAGATCACCATCAGCACGACCTTGCGCTGCAGATTGTAGCCGACCTTGATCTCTTCCTTGTGCTCGTGGGTGGCGTGGTTGACGTGGTCATACCCTTTGGGCTCGAAGAAGAAATGCCCGGCCTGGCGTGACGTCATCGACACCAGCCAGCCGACCAGCGCCGACACCACGGGATCGATGAAGAGCATGACATAGGCGAACAGAAAGCTCGCCGCGCTGACGAAGTGCAGCGACTGGTTGATGCGGCTGTGGTGATAGTAGCGATGGTCGTCCCAGCGCTGGGTTCGCAGTTCCTGCATGAAGTTCTTGATCATGATGATCTCCCCCAAAATTCTTTCGGGTTAAGGATTAACGGGATTCGATGTCCGGCGTATGACATCATCTAAATGTCATATGAAGTTTCGCGGTTACGCTGCCTTCGCGACGTCGACTTTCCGGAAACGCACGAGCGAGAAGTGACCGAGCGGCGGCACCAGGCGGCGCTCCGCCAGCTCCATGCCGCGCGCGCTGGCCAGCCACTGCGCGTAGCGCGACCAGGCGAACTCGGCGGTGCGGAAACCGAGCGGGCGAACCACCGGCTGCAGGCGCTGCTCGATGAAGCGGCGCATGCCGGCATCGGCGCTGACGCGGGTCAGGATGATCAGTTCACCGCCCGGGCGCAGCACGCGGGCGAATTCGTCGAGCGCCGCTTCAGGGTTCGGAACCGCCGTGACGACATACTGCGCCATCACGACGTCAAAGGAGTTGTCGGGGAATTCGAGTTTCTCGGCGTCCATGACAGCCAGACCCTCGACGTTCTTCAGCTTGAGCTCGTCGACGCGCTTCTTGGCCTTCTGCAGCATCGCTTCCGAAATGTCGGTGCCGAAGATGCGTAAGTGGGCTGCGTATTGCGGCAGCGAGATGCCGGTGCCGACACCAACCTCGAGCACGCGGCCGCCGATCTTGTTGGTGGCCTGAATGGCCGCCTTGCGGCCCTTGCTGAACACGCCGCCGAACACGAGGTCGTATACCGGCGCCCAGCGGTCGTAGGCCTGCTCGACCGTCTCGCGGTCGAAGTCCAACGCCCTGGTGCCGTCAAGCTTGATGATGTCTGCCATGGTCTGCCTTCTCGTCTCTCTTCAAAAGTAGATTGAACTAACCCTGTACGGCGCTGGTGCCGGGGATGCGGCGCGCCGGCAGCGTGGCGCGGCTGGGCTGCAGCGCGGCCAGATTGCCGATGAATTGCCGGGCGCTGTTTTCCCAGGAGCGCCCCAGCGCAAAGTTCCGGCACGCCTCGCGCGACATCGTCAGCGCGCGCAGACAGGCGCTGCGCAAATCCCAGTCCAGCGCACCGATCGGATGATCGGCGATGACGTCCAAAGGCCCGGTGACCGGAAACGCCGCAACCGGCGTGCCGCAAGCGAGCGCCTCCAGCTGCACCACGCCGAACGTGTCGGTGAGGCTCGGAAACACAAATACATCGGCGGCGGCGAGATGCGACCTGAGATCCTCGCCCTTCTTCTCGCCGAGGAAGATCGCGTGCGGATATTTCTGCGCGAGCTGCGCCCGCTGCGGCCCGTCGCCGACCACGACTTTCGTTCCCGGCAGATCGAGCGAGAGAAACGCCTCGAGATTCTTTTCAACGGCAACGCGGCCCATCGTCATGAAGATCGGCCGCGGCAGGTCGATCGTGGCCGGGCTTTCAGGCGAGAACAGATCAGTGTCGACGCCGCGGGTCCAGAAACCAAGCTTGCGAAAACCGCGCTCGCTGAGCTCCTGCCGCAATGAGGCGGTCGCGACCATCGTGGTCGACGCCGCCGCATGAAAATGCCGCAACAAGGCGTAGCCGACGCTGGCCGGGATCATGGTGCGGACCGCGACATATTCCGGGAAGCGCGTGGTGTAGGACGTGGTGAACGCGAGCTTGTGACGGCGGCAATAGCCGCGCACCGCCCAACCGATCGGGCCTTCGGTCGCGATATGGATAGCCTCGGGCGCCGCCGCCTCGATCCGGCGCGCGATCTCGCGGCGGTTCGGCAGCGCGATGCGCAAGCCGGGATAGGTGGGGACGCCGACGGACGGAAATCCGTCCGGGGTCAGGAAGCTGATCTCGGCGTCAAGCTTGGACGCACTGCGCGCCAGCGAGGTTAACGTCCGGACCACACCATTCACCTGCGGATGCCAGGCGTCGGTTGCTATCAATACCCGCATGTCGGGACCCCGGGGTTATCCATGATTCTCACTTCCCGACGTTGGTTCATGGATATTTCAAGCGTATGACGTCATCGATCTGTAAGGATGTTTTTCCCGTCGTCCCGGCGCTTTTTCGTGTAACGTGACAGTACGATGTCAAGCCCGAACGCAAATTCCGCTCCCTCCCGCCCGCGCCGGAAGCGAAAGAACAACTCGCTGCTGCTGCTCGCCGCCGGAATTTTCATTTTCGGCGCCGCCGCCGCCACGCTTTATTATCTGTTGCAGCCGGTCACCTTGCGGATCGCGGTTGGCCCTCCCGGCAGCGACGATCAGAAACTGATCCAGCTGATGGCGCAGACCTTCGCGCGCGACCACGGCGCCGTTCGGTTGTCGCTCGTTTCGACCCCGGGCGCGGTCGAGAGCATCGCGCTGTTCAACACCGGCAAGGCCGACCTTGCGGTGGCGCGCGGCGATCTGAACCTGCCGGCCAACGCCGAGTCGGTCGCCATCCTGCGCAAGAACGTCGTCGTGCTGTGGGCGCCGTCAGGCATCGCGCCGAAGGGCTCGAAGAAAACGCCGGTGGCCAAGATCAAGAGCCTCGACGAACTCGCCGGACATCGCGTCGGCGTGGTCGGACGAACCGAGGCCAACGTCAAGCTGCTGCGCACGATCCTGACCGAGGCCGGCATCAAGGCCGACAAGGTGACGATCACCCAGTTCGGGGTCAATCAGCTCGCCGAGATGGCACGCGACCAGAGCGTCGACGCGTACATGACGGTCGGCCCGCTCAACAGCAGGATCACCGTCGACGCGATCAACGCCACCGCAGCGGTCCGCGGCGAACCGAAATTTCTCCCGATCGAGGTGTCGGAAGCGATTTCGAAGAAGCACCCGGTCTATGAAGCCGAAGAAATTCCCGGCAGCATCTTCGCTTCATCGCCGGCGCGCCCCGAAGACAAGATCGATACCGTCAGCGTCAACCATTTGATCATCGCGCCGAAGTTGCTGTCCGACACCGCGGTCGGCGCGCTCGCCCGCCAGATCTTCACCCACCGCCAGCAGCTCGCGCGCGAATTGCCGATCGCAAGCCAGATCGAGAAGCCGGACACCGACAAGGACGCCGCCTTGCCCGCGCACACCGGCGCCGCCGCCTATATCGACGGCAACGAGCGGACGTTCCTCGAACGAAACAGCGACTACCTCTGGTTCGCGGTCATGGTGCTCTCAGGCATCGGCTCGGCATGGGCCTGGCTGCAGCATTACTGGAAGCGGGACGAACGCGAGCAATATTCCGAGCATCGCGACAATCTGCTCGACCTGATTTCGAAGGCGCGCACCGCCGAAACGCCGGAAGAATTGTTCGAGATGCAGGGCACCGCGGATGCGCTGTTGCGCGAGGCACTCGACTGTCATGAGGACGGTGCGATCGAGGACGGGGAATTAGCCGCCATCGGGCTGGCGCTCGAACAATTCCACCATGCGGTGACCGACCGCCGCGCCACGATCGGCACGGCCGAGCCCGACATGCAGCGGCTGCGGGCGCTGCAGAGCTAAGCAAGAACGGCAGCTTCTTCTCTATTTTTTTAATGCTTTGCGCACGAACCGCGCCCCCGCTGCCGTCCCCAAGCCCTGCGACGAAGCCGTCCTGAAACAATTCCCTAACGCGACGAAACCATTTTGGCGGCATTGTGCAAATGTCCTGAAACGGTTGGCCTGTACTGGTTTGCCTCAACGACGCGCTGGAACTGGCGCGACAGGGCGCAAACTGAAGGGGACGACTGATGTTCAATTCATTCAAACAGAATACCCGCCTCGCCGCCGCCGCTTTCGGCGCCATCGCGATCGGCGCGACCGCATTTTCCGCACCCGCCGCCGCAGCCCCGCTGCCGCTGTTTCCCTTCTTCATGGCGCCCCCGGTCGAAGCCGCTCCGCCGCCGGTCGCGGTTGCTCCCTCGCAGGACGAAGAGCGCTTCGAGCTGCCCGCCCGCCTGCGCCGCCAGGTCGTGAACTACAACACCCGCGAAGCTCCGGGCACCATCATCATCGACACCCCCAACACCTATCTCTATCTGGTGATGGGCAACGGCCAGGCGATGCGCTACGGCATCGGCATCGGCCGCGACGGCTTCACCTGGTCCGGCACGCAGACGATCACCAAGAAGGCGGAATGGCCGGCATGGACCCCGCCCCCGGAAATGATCGCCCGCCAGCCCTACCTGCCGCGCCACATGACCGGTGGCCCGGGTAACCCGCTCGGCGCCCGCGCGATGTATCTCGGCGGCACCATCTATCGCATCCACGGCACCAATGCTCCCGAGACGATCGGCACCCGCGTTTCCTCAGGTTGCCTGCGCCTCACCAATGAAGACGTCAGCGACCTCTATTCGCGCGTCAGCGTCGGCACCAAGGTGATCGTGCTGCCGATGACGGATCGCCGCGCCGACCTCGGCCGCGCCATCCGCTAAGACTCAAACTTCGAAATCCAAAAACGGCTCCGGCATTCGCGGGGCCGTTTTTGCGTTGCGCAGTTCGCTGCTGCAGGCACCATTCCCCAAAAACATCTTCGCGCACGGCCGAAGTGCGTTATGTTGCTTAGAACTCGGCAATCAAGAGCAACGACGCCGTCGGCCGGCACAATGTGCTCGGCGGTCAAAAAAGGCGGAACAACGCCGCCGTCGATTGCAGGGAGGATTCATGAAGCTTCAGCGCCGTCGATTTTTGAATCTGGCAGCAGGTGCTGCCGCGTTCCCGGCCGCTTCGCGGATAGCGCGGGCTCAGACCTATCCGTCGCGGCCGGTTCGGATCATCGCCGGGTTCGCTGCCGGCGGCATCGTTGACATCCTGGCGCGCATCATTGGCCAGGCCTTGTCGGAGCGCCTCGGGCAACGATTCATCGTTGAGAACCGTCTGGGCGCCGGCAGCAACATCGCCACCGAAGCGGTGGTTCGCGCATCACCCGATGGCCACACGCTGCTCCTGATCAGCGTCGGGAATGCAATCAGCCCGGCGCTTTACGGCAATCTCAGTTTCAATTTCATCCGCGACATCTCGCCGGTCGCGGCCATCATGCGTGTTCCGAATGTCATGGAGGTAACTCCATCACTCCCGGTCGAGACCGTTCCTGAGCTTATTGCCTATGCCAAGGCCAATCCCGGCAGCATCAGCTACGGCTCGGCCGGCATCGGAACCTCCGTCCATGTCTGCGCCGAGTTGTTCAAGCAAATGACCGGCGTCGACATGGTGCATGTGCCGTATCGCGGCATGCCGGGCGTGCTGACCGACCTGCTGAGTGGCCGAATACAGGTCGCCTTCGATAACGTCTCCAATTCGATCGAACACATCAGGGCTGGCCGACTGCGGGCATTGGCGGTCACAACCGCAACACGCTGGCATGGCTTGCCTGACATCCCGACGGTAGGCGACAGCGTGCCGGGCTTCGAGGCGAGTGCGTTTTTCGGCGTTGGCGCCCCGAAGGACACGCCAGCCGAAATTGTTGGCCTGCTCAACAAGGAAATCAACGCGATCCTCGCCAGTCCTGTGGCAAGGGCGCGGCTTACCGATCTCGGCGGCACGATGCTTTCAGGCTCGTCTGCCGACTTCGGCACGTTCATCGCCGATGAAACCGAGAAGTGGGGCAAGGTGATCCGCACGGCAAACATCAAGGCGGAATGACTCAGTCGGCACTTCGCCAGCGATTCCATAAGCTCAGCGCGTTGGCGATTTTCACCGCGTGCTTCTTCCTGCGCCGAACCGATCCTTCGACGCTAGAGGGATCGTCGGCTTCGCTTTAGGATTAAGCCGGACGGTCTCGGCCCAAGCGCTCTTCCGCATGGCGCGCGATTGATGTAGGTTAACCGGCAGCCGCAAGCGGGCAGTGCCGAAGGCCCGTTGGAGTGCTAGCGGTATTTTTGCCCACGGCGGGCTTGCAATGTTCATCTCACGTTTTGGGGGGCCGATCCGTTTTCAATGGAGCCGGCAGGGAGGCGTGCGCCTCGTTGATCAAACACACCCAACAGGAGGACATCATGCATTTTTGTATGACGGCACAATATACGCCTCAAGCTCTCAACAAGATCTTGGAAAATCCCAAGACCAATCGCCAGGAAGCGGCGAAAAAGCTGATCGAAGCAGCTGGTGGCAAATTGCTTTCGATGTACAGCACCGCGGCCGATGGACCCGGCGTTCTGGTAATCTTCGATGTACCTGACCCCAATGCAGCACCGGCCATTTCGGGCACGGTGGTGGCATCCGGAGCCATCCACAATGTAACCCTGACTCGGTTGTGGACGCAGGATGAAATCATGCTGGTTCGCCAGAAGGCGGTCCAGCTTCGTGGCTCATACACACCGCCCGGCGGCTAGTCCGAAAGGTGGAGTGAGCCCAACGGGCGTGCGCAAAGCGCGGCCCGTTGGGCGCCGCTCGTAACTCTATCCTGCGCCCGACGAACTATCGTCGTCCGCGATCGATGTGCGGGGATTTTGGTGCAGATGATCGCGCGGAGTCTTCGCGGAGCCTTGGCTGACCCTTGGCGAAAGCCGGACGCCAGCGAGCCGCCACCCAATCCAGCCTCACGGACAGGATCAACCTCAGCATTGCTGAGGCCTTCGTCAACGACGGCTCGCTGACTTCGAGTGAATCTACACACCCGTCGCCACCAGCGCAAATCCTCGTGCCAGGTCCGGCCTGTCCAATGTGAATTTTGCATTGGATCGGTCAGATCGCGCCAACTAGTATCCCGCCGGACATCACGAACAATTCCCAAGACTTGGCGGCAACGACGATGACGCTCCTCGCCGCGCTGTTCCAGGACGCCGTCCGCCTGCGGAGATTGCCAATGAAATGCACGCCTGCCCTGCTTGCCGCCGTGTGCGCCGGATTCATCGCGAACGTCGGCGCAGCCGTCGCACAGACTGCCGATCTCGCCATCCGGGGTGGCACCATCTACACCGGTGGCGACGAAGCCCCGCTTGTCGGCGACATCGCGGTCACCGCGGACAAGATCGTCTATGTCGGCCCTTCCGCCGGCGCACCTGCCGCAACAGCGAACATCGCCGGGCAGGGCATGATCGTGGCGCCCGGATTCATTGACGTTCATACCCACCCGGAGAGCTTCATCCGCTCGCCCGATGCGGCCAAGCGCCTGAACGCGCCGTGGCAGATGCAGGGTGTCTCGACCATCTTCATCGGCGTCGACGGCAGGGGCGATCCGGCGGTAGCCGCCGATCACGCCCGGCTGGAAGCGGAGAAGATCGGCACCAACATCGCCAGCTATGTCGGGTTCGGCGCGGTGCGCGAGGCGGTGCTCGGCCATAATGCTCGCGCGCCCACCCCACCGGAACTGGAGCGCATGAAGGAACTCGTCGCCAAGGGCATGTGCGAGGGGGCGATCGGGCTTTCCGCCGGGCTGTTCTACGCCCCGCAGAGTTTCGCCAAGACTGACGAGGTGGTGGCCCTGGCCAGGGAGGCCGCCCGGCGCGGCGGCATCTATGACACCCATCAGCGCGACGAGAGCTCCTACTCCATCGGCCTGATGAACTCGGCCAGGGAGGTTTTGCAGATCGGCCGCGAAGCTGAGATCCCAGTCCACTTCGCGCATCTGAAAGCGCTCGGCGTCGATCTGCAGGGACAGGTGCCGGATGTGATCCGGTTGATCGAGGCGGCGAGAGCGACCGGCCAGCGGGTGACGGCCGACCAGTATCCATGGCTGGCGTCGAGCACCAGCCTCGACGCTGCGCTCGTGCCGCGCTGGGCGGTCGACGGTGGCTATCCGGCCATGATCCAGCGCTTCGATGATCCGGCGGCGATGGTCAGGATACGCGTTGAGATGATCGAGAACCTGCGACGCCGCGGCGGCGCCGAATCTATCCTGCTGACCAGCGTTGAGCGGCCATGGACTGGCAAGCGGCTTTCGGAGATGGCGGAAACATGGAAGGTCGAACCGGTCGACGCCGCGGTGCGGATTCTCCGCGCCAATGTCAAGGACTCGATCGCCTCGTTCAACATGATCGACAGCGACGTCGACCTCGTCATGAAGCAGCCGTGGGTGGTCACCGGTTCTGACGGCACCGATGGCCATCCCCGCCAATATGCGACCTTTCCGCAAAAATATGCGGTCTATGTCCAGGAGAGGCACGTCATCGACCTGAAGACGTTCATCCGCCAGTCCACCGGCCTGTCGGCCGACATTTTCAAGCTCGACCGGCGCGGTTATTTGAGGCCCGGCTATTTTGCCGACGTCGTGGTGTTCGACCCTGCCCGCTACGCCCCCAGGGCGGACTATGTGCGCCCTCGCGAACTGAGCGTCGGCGTGCAGACACTATTGGTCAATGGGGCGGCCTCCGTTCTGGACGGCAAACTGACCGCCGTAGCTGCCGGCCGCGCGCTCAAGCACACGCCGCCAGCTGGAACCTGCCCTTGAGAACCGACGGTGCCGCGGGCTGGCCGAACAGCAACGGGCTCGCCAGGCGCCGGCGTTAACGCATCCGACGACCGGCCTGATCCCGCTCTGGCGCCGCCCGCCCCGTCCCTGTAAAACTCCCGCCGGAGCCGGTCGGGCTCCAGCCTTGTTTTTGACGCGTTTTCTTCGCGCGAAGCGGTCCGAAAATGCCAGGGCTCGATCGGTCCGGGGGGACGATGCGTCTGCCGATGCATTCCAAAACGATCCTGATCGGGGCCGCAGTGATCGCGGTTTCGTTTCTGATCAGCCTGAAAGCTATGGATTGGCTGGCGCCGCGCGGCACGGTCAAGCCGCCGGCGCTTGTCGAATTGCCGCCACTCGCTCCCGCCCCGCGCAGCTCCACCGTGATGGCGCCGATCGCGGTCGCGTTGACGGCGATCCGCGACGCCGCCGATCGGGCTTCGCCGCGCGCCTTCAACGGCAAGGCCGAAAATCCCATCTCGCAGATCCTGCAGAACGCCGATATCGGCTGGACCGCCTCGCGCGGACCGATCGCCGCGACCGGCGCGCAGGACGCGCTGACGCTGACGACGCCGCTGACCGGGACGCTCAACGTCACCGGTTCGCTGTCGGCCAAGGCAACGGGCGCGGTCGGCGACGCGCTCGGCGGCCTGCTCGGCGGCAACGTCGCCAAACAGATCGGCAGCGTGAACATCAAGAACCTCAACGCGTCAGCCGAGATCAAGGGCAACGTCGTTATCACCGCGCGGCCCAAGATCGCCGCCGCCTGGCGCATCGAGCCCAATCTCGGCGCGCAGGTGAACCTGGGCGACACCAGCGTGACGATGGCCGGTGCCCGCATCAACGTGCCGGCCCAGGTCAAGCCGCTGATCGACAAGACGGTCGCCGATCAGATCAATCTGGTGCAGGCGCGGATGCGCAACGATCCCGCGTTTGAAAACAACGCGAAGGTGCAGTGGGCCAAGGCCTGCCGCTCGATCCCGCTGCAGGGCACCGGCGCCAGCTCATCGCTGCCGGCGCTGTGGCTGGAGCTGCGGCCGACCCGGGCGATTGCCGCCCAACCGCGCGTGGACGCGCAGGCGCTGATACTGACGCTCGGCATCGAGGCGGAGACCCGCATCACCCCGGTCGAGACCAAGCCCAATTGCCCGTTCCCCGCCACCATCTCGATCGTGCCGCCGACGCCGGGCCGGGTCGCGATCGGCGTCCCCGTCGACATGCCCTTCACCGACATCAACAAGATCGTCGAGGCGCAGTTCGCCGGAAAGATGTTTCCGGAAGACGGCTCGGGCTCGGTTGACGTCACCGTGAAACGCGCCACGGTGGCGGCATCCGGCAATCGCCTGCTGATTTCGCTGTTGGTGAATGCCAAGGAGAAGAAGAGCTTCTTCGGCTTCGGCGGCGAGGCCAATGTGCATATCTGGGGCAAGCCGATGCTCGATCAGGCGCAGCAGACCCTGCGGCTGACCGACATCGAACTCGCGGTCGAGTCGGAAGCGGCGTTCGGCCTGCTCGGCGCCGCGGCGCGCGCGGCGATGCCGCATCTGCAGAAGGCGCTGGCGGACAAGGCCACCGTCGACCTCAAGCCATTCGCCAGCAATGCGCAGAAAAAGATCGCCGCCGTGATCGCGGACTTCCAGAAGAACGAGGACGGCATTCGCGTCGCCGCCGAGATCACCAAGCTGAGACTGGCCGACATCGCCTTCGATTCAAAAACGCTGCGCGTGATCGCGGAAGCCGAAGGCGGCATCAATGTGTTTGTGACCGCACTGCCGGGATTGTGAGCGCCGTCGATATTAGAAGTCGTCATGCCCGGGCTTGTCCCGGGCGTCCACGTCTAGACTTCCGTCAAGCAAGAAAGACGTGGATGGCCGGGCATAGGCTAGCGGAAGCGACGCCGTCCTTCGGACGGCTATGCCCGGCCATGACGGTGGTGGGTACGCGTATATCACCCTTCAAATTTGAACGAGACTTTCACCTTGGCGCGGTAGGCTTCGACCTTGCCTTTGGCGTCCAGTTGCAGATCGAGCTGCACGATTTCGGCGACGCGAAGATCGCGCAAGGATTTTCCGGCCCTCGCCACAGCCGCGGACGCGGCCTTTTCCCAGGAGTCCTTGCTGGTACCGATCAGCTCAATCACCTTGTAGACGCTCTCAGCCATGTCGTCCTCCTGTTGATGTTACAGGCAGGACTTAAAGGTGCTCCTGCCGCGCCTCAGCCTAACATCGGGATTCGGGGCCTGATAGGATGCGGTGCAGCAATTTCACGCAGAGCGAGCTTCAGCAAAACAAAAGGCCGGGCGGCAATGATGCCGTCCGGCCTTTCAGATCAGTCCAGACTTTCAGATCAGTCCAGACTTAAAGTCGCGAGCTTAGTTGGTCGAGTACTTGAACTCGCTCATCGCCTTCAGCTCATCCTTGGTCGCGCTGAGCACGGCGTGATCCGGATACCAGGGATTCGACTTAGCCGCAGGCGCCGTGGCCGCACCCGTGGTCGTGGTCGATCCCGGCCGTGCGCCGCCGCTGGCGGGCGCGTTTGCGGCGCCGGTATAGGCGACGGGCTCCATGACGAACTTGACCTTGTCGAGCGGCACCGCAACCAGATGCTCGCCGACGCCGAGGAAGCCGCCAACGCCGATCACCACGGCCTTGATGTCGCCGCTCTTGTCGGTGAGCAGGTCGTTGATCGAGCCGAGGCTTTCATTCTTGTCGTTGTACACGTTCAAGCCGACCATCTTCGAGGCGCGCCAGGTGCCCTGGAACGACGAAGACATGTCAGACGCCGTCGCAGGCGCTGGCGCCTTGCTTGTTTCAGCGGCAGGCGCTGGGGCCTTGCTCGGTTCAGCGGGAGTCGTCGGTGCCTGTGCGAACGCGACCGATGCAAGCAACGCAGAACCGGCCAGGCCGGCGATGGTATATTTAGCTAACATATCGGTTCTCCTCAGTTTCGAAATCGATGCCGAGAAAACCCGCCACCTGAGCAAGTGTTCCAATGTTTCGAGAATGGAACACAGGCGCGACTTGATATTTTGCCCGTTTCCTTAACGCGAACCGCTCCCCGCTTCGCTTGAAAACGCTCTAGAATCCGCCCCAGTAAGGCGGCATGCCGTAGTAGCGATGCAGTTCCGCTTCCTGCGCGCGGTCGCCCCAATCGAAATCCTTGTCGGCGCGGAACGACGGCGCGCGCTTCAACTCTTCATCGTCGATGTCGAGTTCGTAGGCTTCGAATTTGGTATTGTAGCTCAGCCGGCCCCAGGGCAACGGAAGCAGGTTGGTGCCCATGCCGAGGAACCCGCCGAAGCTCAACACGGCGTAAGATACTTTGCCGGAGATCTTGTCGATCATCAGCCGTTCGATATGGCCGATCATGTCGCCGTTCGGTCGTCGCACCGCGGTGCCTTCGACACGATCGCTCGCGATCAACTGATGCGGCTTGGTCATGACGTCGATTGCCATCGGACCCTCCACACATGAATCAAGGGTCTAACGCTCCAGCCGGTGGCCAGTTCCCGCACCGCAAAATGAGACAGCCACCCTTCCCTTTCGGCAAGGATGGCTGCGAAGGATGGCTACATCGCTCGCTGCGCAGAAAAGACGTCAGCTCCGGTAGTCGATCAGCAACGCCGAGAACGACGCACCGGTGCTCGATGTGCCCGATCTGCCGGTCGCGCTGTAGCTCGTGGATGACGACGCCGACAGTGATTCCTGCAGTGTCTGCAAAAACTGCTTGAGGATGTTGTCGAGCGAAGTGGTGCTCGAAGAAGTGTCGTCACTCGAGGACGCACCGTCCGCGGGCGGCGGACCGCCGGGAGGCGGCCCAACGGCGCCGCCGGGGCCACCCGGTCCGCCAGGACCCGCAAAGGCCGCCGAAAGCTTCAGCCTCAACGGCGCGGCGGCGCCGCTGCCCGAGCGTGGGCCGGAGGAAATCCGCGCGGTCGCACGGGCGCTGAACCGGATGCGCGCGCATCACCGGCCTGATCGACGACCGCACCAAAATGCTCGCCGCCATCAGCCACGATCTGCGTACGCCGATCACACGAATGCGGCTGCGCTCCGAATTCATCGAGGACGAAACCCATCGCAGCCGCATGCTCGACGATCTCGACCAGATGCGCGTGATGCTGGAATCGGTGCTGTCGTTCCTGCGCAACGACCGCAGGCTTGAATCGATGACGCTGGCCGACGTCGCCAGCACGCTGCAGCTGATCACCGATCAATTCGGCGACATGGGTCGCAAGGTCGCTTACGACGGCCCCGCGCATGCGATGGCGACGGTGCGGCCGGACGATCTGCACCGCAGCGTCACCAACCTCGTGGAAAATGCCGTGCGGTTCGGCGCCGAGGCCGTCATCCGTCTTCGCGTGTCTGATGACCGGATCACCATCGACGTCGAAGACGACGGCCCCGGCATTTTGGACGCGCAGAAGCTGAACGTGCTGGAGCCGTTCGTGTGCGGCGACGACGCCCGCAACATGGATGAAGCCGCGGGCTTCGGCCTCGGCCTTTCCATCGCCAACGCCATCGTGCTCGCGCATGGCGGCGCGCTGTCACTGCACGACCGGCAGCCGCATGGGCTGGTGGTGCGGATACAATTGCCGGTTCATCAGCAGAGCATTGCTGCGTAGATCGGGTTTTGTTGTTACTCAGGCCGCCAGTGAATCCGGATGCGATTCCTCGTAGATCGCGACCGCCTCGAACTGATAGTCGCAGACGCGGCAATACCACAGGAAGGACGTACGGCCCGCGTTGCATTCGATCCAGTCGGGTCTCGAGATCGGCGTTCCGCATTGGGCACAGGGATTCTCACGGGGCAAATAGCTGGAATCCAGTCGAGCCATGGCGCATCTCCCCTCGCTGATATTTTTGTTTTGTATTTGAAATAGACAGGTCTGCTGTCGAAACTGAACAAGCTGTCGCGAGGTTTTAAACCTTCCTCGAATCATTTGCACGACATTCATGCTCGGACGAATCGCCGCAATCCTGTTCGAACCAATCGCCGCAATGGCGTCGAATTTTTCCTCTATTGCCCGTCGATCCACCGCAATAATCGTGTTACGCAAATCGTTAACGCGCAAGTTGCGCTCCCGAGATTTTTTTATGAAAGCTTTGCTGAACTTGGCCGCGTTCTCCGTCGTGGCAACTTTTTTGGTTGCGCCACCAGCTGCAGCGCAACAGCGCGCGCAATATGAAAGCCTGGTCGCCGCCCATGCCCGCGCCAACAATGTGCCGGAAGCGCTGGTGCACCGCGTGATCGTTCGCGAAAGCAGATATCATCCGGATCTGGTCGGACGCGGCGGCACGATCGGGCTGATGCAGATCAAGCTTCCGACCGCGCGCGGCCTTGGCTACGCCGGCGACGCGGCGGGCCTGCGCGATCCCGACACCAATCTCACCTATGGCGTGAAATATCTCGCCGGCGCCTGGCGCGCCGCCAACAGCGATCATGCCCGCGCCATGCGTTTATACGCCAGCGGCTATTATTACGTTGCAAAGCGCCAGCGGCTGGAACGGCTGAACCAGCCGGGACCGGTGCTGGCGAGCGCCCCGCCAAGGGACATCACGCCGGCCAGGGACGCCCCGGTGGAGGCGAAGGAAGCAGCTATTGAGCCGAAAGAAGCTTTGAAACCGGCCGAGGTGGTCGAAAAGCCGAAAGCAGCAGCGACGCTCGTCCCGATCCCGAAGAAGCGTCCGAAGAAACTCGCCGAGGCGAAGCCGCAGGTTCCGCAACCGCCAGACGCCTTATCAGGTGCAAACGCCGCCAAGCCGCGTTGACACGCCCCGACATCGGCTTACATTAGACCTGTTCCGAGGGGGGCTCCGACGAGGAGCTGAGATACCGCAAGCTTGGACCTGCCAAATGGCACGGTTTGGGACCGCGGTGACCCTTTGAACCTGATCCGGGTCATGCCGGCGAAGGGACAGGGATGTTTCAGGGTTTCAAGCCGCGGGGGGATTCCCCTGTATCTATTATCGGCGCCGGCATTGCCGGCGCATGGCAGGCGTTGCTGTTCGCAGAGGCCGGCCACGCCGTCACTCTGTACGAGCGCAGTGACGCCGGGATGACGCTGGCCACCAGCCATTGGGCCGGCGGCATGCTGGCGCCCTGGTGCGAGGCCGAGGCGTCGGAACCCGTGATCGGCCGGCTCGGCATCCGCTCGCTCGACCTCTGGCGCGAGCATTTTCCAGACACCCCGTTCAACGGTTCACTGGTGGTGGCGCATCCGCGCGACCGCGCCGATTTCGAACGTTTTGCCAAACTCACGTCAGGCCATATCAGGCTCGACGCTCAGGGCCTGCGCGAACTCGAACCCTCGCTGGAGGGCCGGTTCCGCGACGGGCTGTTTTACGCCGATGAGGGCCATGTCGAGCCGCGGCGCGTGCTGCCGGAACTGCACGCGCGCATCGCCGCGGCCGGCGGCCAGATCAAGTTCGAGAGCGACGCGAGCGCTGATGATCTCGACGGCATCGTGATCGATTGCCGCGGCCTGGCCGCGCGCGACACGCAGCCGGAGCTGCGCGGCGTCAAGGGCGAGATGATCATCGTCGAGACGTCGGAAGTGGAACTGGCGCGCCCGGTCCGGCTGATCCATCCGCGCTGGCCGCTCTATGTGATCCCGCGCGGCGACGGCAGGTTCATGCTGGGCGCGACCTCGATCGAGGCCGAGGACACCGGCGTCAGCGTGCGCTCGGCACTGGAATTGCTCGGCGCTGCCTATGCGGTGCATCCGGCTTTCGCCGAAGCCCGCATCGTCGAATTCGGCTCAGGGCTGCGCCCGGCCTATCCCGACAATCTGCCGCGGATCGCAATCAACAACGACAAGATCGCCGTCAACGGGCTCTATCGCCACGGCTTTCTGCTGGCCCCCGCGCTGGCCGAGCTGACGCTCGCTTATCTGCAGCGCGGCGTGATCGACAATGAGGTGATGCAATGCGTGTGACCATCAACGGCGAGGCGCGCGAGATCACCGCCTCGCGCATCGACGCGCTGCTCAGCGAGCTCGAATACGAAGGCACGCATTTCGCGATCGCGCTGAATTACGACGTGCTGCCGAAAAGCCGCTGGGCCGAGACGATGCTGAAAGCCGGCGACGAGATCGAGATCATCACGCCACGGCAGGGAGGGTGAGGATGGTGGTTCGTCAAACTCCGCTGTCATCGCCCGGCTTGACCGGGCGACCCAGTACGCCGCGGCTTCTCGATTCAACACCACGGCCTCTGGAATACTGGATCCCCGCCTTCGCGGGGATGACAGCCTCTATGCTGGGATACCGACCATGCTGAACTTCTACGGCAAAACCTTCTCTTCCCGCCTGCTGATTGGCAGCGCGCTGTATCCCTCGCCGGCGATCATGCAAGGCGCGATCCGCGCCTCCGGCGCCAGTATCGTCACCGTGTCGCTGCGGCGCGAATCCGCCGGCGGCAAGACCGGGGATGCGTTCTGGTCGCTGATCCGCGAGCTCGACGTGTCGGTGCTGCCGAACACCGCCGGCTGCCGCAGCGTCAAGGAAGCGGTGACCACGGCCAAGCTGGCGCGCGAATTGTTCGGCACGCCCTGGATCAAGCTGGAAGTGATCGCCGACAACGACACGCTGCAGCCCGACGTGGTTGGCCTCGTCGAGGCCGCCGGCATCCTGATCAAGGACGGCTTTGAAGTATTTCCCTACTGCACCGAAGACCTCGGGGTTGCGATGCGATTGGTCGACGCCGGCTGCAAGGTCGTGATGCCATGGGCCGCGCCGATTGGAAGTGCAAAAGGCATCACCAACCGCGACGCCCTAAAACTGCTGCGCGACCGGCTGCCTGACATCACGCTGGTGGTGGATGCCGGCCTCGGCGCGCCGTCGCACGCGGCCCACGCCCTCGAGCTCGGCTACGACGCGGTGCTGCTCAACACCGCAATCGCAAAAGCCGCCGATCCCGTCGCGATGGCGAATGCGTTTCGCCTCGGCGTCGAGGCTGGACGTACCGCTTACGAGGCCGGGCTGATGGAAGCCCGCGATTTCGCCTCCCCTTCAACCCCTGTCATCGGGACACCGTTCTGGCATGCCGTATCCTGATAAATTTTATCCTGTCGTCGACAGCGTCAAATGGGTGGCCCGGCTGACCGCGCTTGGCGTCGGCACCATCCAGCTGCGCGCCAAGGACCTGAACGACTCCGAGGCGCTGCAGATCGTCAGCGACGCGCTCGCGGTGACCAAGGGCACGTCCACAAAACTCGTGGTCAATGATTACTGGCGCGCGGCGATCGTCGCGGGCGCAGAGCATCTGCATCTCGGCCAGGAAGATCTTGCCGACGCCGATCTCGACGAAATCCGCAAGGCAAAGCTGACGCTCGGTATCTCCACCCACGACGACGAAGAACTGGCGACCGCGCTCCGCGCAGCGCCGGATTACATCGCGCTCGGGCCGATCTTCCCGACCACGCTGAAATCGATGCGCTTCGCGCCGCAGGGCATTCCGAAAATCACCGAATGGAAAAAGCGCATCGGCGACATCCCGCTGGTCGCAATCGGCGGCATCAAGTTCGAGCAATCAGCCGAGATCTTTGCGGCCGGCGCCGACTCGATCGCGGTGGTCTCAGACGTCACCCAGAACACCGACCCCGACGCGCGGGTGCGGCAATGGCTCGGCCAGGATGCGAAGGCCGCGTGATGATGAGGCACCAATGATTTCAAACCGTCACCCTGAGGTGGCCGCTTCTTCAGCGGCCCTCGAAGGGCGACGGCCCGGCTCCATCCTTCGAGGCTCGCAAGTGCTCGCACCTGAGGATGACGGCTACCGAGGAACACTTCGACAATCAGAAATTCAACGGAGGATAACATGAACATCCGCTCCAACCCCGACACCACCCTGCCCGCCGTCACCACCGGTCCCCTTCCCGCCTCGCGAAAAATCTGGGTCACCCCCGATGAAGCCGCCGATGTCCGCGTTCCCCTGCGCGAGATCATTTTGAGCGAAGGCGCCGGCGAGCCTAACCTGCCGGTCTACGACACCTCCGGTCCCTACACCGATCCTGATGTCACCATCGACGTCAATGCCGGCCTGAAGCGCGCGCGCATCGAGTGGGTGAAGGAGCGCGGCGGCGTCGAGGAGTACGAAGGCCGCGATATCAAGCCGGAAGACAATGGCAATGTCGGCGCTTCCCACGCCGCAAAGGCCTTCACCGCGCACCACAAGCCGCTGCGCGGGCTCGACGGCCACATGATCACGCAGCTCGAATTCGCCCGCGCCGGCATCATCACCAAGGAGATGATCTACGTCGCGACCCGCGAAAACCTCGGCCGCAAGCAGCAGCTCGAACGCGCGGAAGCCGCGATCGCCGACGGCGAAAGTTTTGGCGCCGCGGTGCCGGCGTTCGTGACGCCGGAATTCGTCCGCAGCGAGATCGCGCGCGGCCGCGCCATCATTCCCTGCAACATCAACCATGCCGAACTCGAGCCGATGATCATCGGCCGAAACTTCCTCACCAAGATCAACGCCAATATCGGCAACTCCGCGGTGACCTCCTCGGTCGAGGAGGAAGTCGACAAGATGGTGTGGGCGATCCGCTGGGGCGCCGACACCGTGATGGACCTCTCGACGGGCCGCAACATCCACACTACGCGCGAATGGATTCTGCGCAATGCGCCGATCCCGATCGGCACGGTGCCGATCTACCAAGCGCTGGAGAAGTGCGATGGCGATCCGGTGAAACTCACCTGGGAGCTCTACAAGGACACGCTGATCGAGCAGTGCGAACAGGGCGTCGACTATTTCACCATCCACGCCGGCGTGCGCCTGCCCTACATCCACCTCACCGCTAACCGCGTCACCGGCATCGTGTCGCGCGGCGGCTCGATCATGGCGAAGTGGTGCCTGGCGCATCACAAGGAGAGCTTCCTCTACACCCACTTCGAAGAGATCTGCGATCTCATGCGCAAGTATGACGTCTCGTTCTCGCTCGGCGATGGCCTGCGTCCCGGCTCGATCGCCGACGCCAACGACCGCGCGCAGTTTGCCGAACTGGAGACGCTCGGCGAGCTGACGCAGATCGCCTGGAAGAAGGGCTGCCAGGTCATGATCGAAGGCCCCGGCCACGTGCCGCTGCACAAGATCAAGATCAACATGGACAAGCAGCTCAAGGAGTGCGGCGAGGCGCCGTTCTACACGCTCGGGCCGCTGACCACGGACATCGCACCGGGCTACGACCACATCACCTCAGGCATCGGCGCCGCCATGATCGGCTGGTTCGGCTGCGCGATGCTCTGCTACGTGACGCCGAAGGAGCATCTCGGCTTGCCCAACCGCGACGACGTCAAGGTCGGCGTCATCACCTACAAGATCGCCGCCCACGCCAGCGATCTCGGCAAGGGTCATCCCGCAGCCCAGCTGCGCGACGACGCCCTCTCCCGCGCCCGCTTCGACTTCCGCTGGGAGGACCAGTTCAACCTCGGCCTCGACCCCGAAACCGCCCGCGCCTATCACGACGAAACGCTGCCCAAGGAAGCCCACAAGGTCGCCCATTTCTGCTCGATGTGCGGCCCAAAGTTCTGCTCGATGAAAATCACGCAGGACGTCCGCGACTACGCCGCCACGCTGAACGACCCCGACAAGCGCGCGGTCGCCGGCAGCGTCGGCATGTCGATGTCAGGCGTGATCGAGGATGGCATGGCGACGATGAGCCAGAAGTTCAAGGAAATGGGCGGACAGGTTTATCTGGACGCGGAGAAGGTGAAGGAGAGCAATCGGGTGTTGTGAGGTACGCGCACTCACCTGGACCGCAATGACGAACGATCTGACCGGCGTCTGGGACGGCACTTATATTCAGCCGTCAGTTGGAATGGTCACGTTTCTGACGACGCTCATCGATTCCGGTGGCGCGCTCGGAGGAAGCGTGACCGAACCTTGCATGACATCAGGCTGCCCGGTGAGCACTCACAACGCCTCGATCGCTGGTCAACGCTCCGGCACCATGGTGTCGTTCGTCAAGACGTACGAACCGCCGGGCTACGGCTATGACAAGGTCTTCTATGAAGGCGCGGTCAATGCCGACGCCACGGAAATCAGCGGCCGCTGGCGCTTGCCGGCCGCCACGCTCTCGGGGACATTTTTGATGGTCCGCTCGACCAGGACGGCGGAAACGGTTGCAACCGAAGAACGGACCAAGGAGCCGGTGCGCTAGCGGACGCGGCTTGTAGGATGGGTTGAGCCCTTGCGAAACCCATCGGATGTCGCGATCGCCTCGATGGGTTTCGCTTCCACCTTTGCCGGGTTGAGCTTCGGCGGACGCGGTCGCTCTACCCATCCTACGAGCTGCAATCACCGCCCCTACCTCTTGAACATCTCCTCAAACAGCGCCTTGGCCCGCTCCAATCCTTCCTGCGTGAAGACCACCGACTTCACCTTCCCCACGGGATCGTGGATCATGCCCTTGTCGTGCAGACGGCCAAGCACGCCCCAATCCATCCCCTTCCAGGCCCTGTTGTCGTCGTGGAGCGTCAGATAGAGCAGCGCCAGCGCTGTGTCGTCGAGTTTGTCGGTGTCGAGGGCCATCGCGAACCTCCCTGCTGCTGGCCGGTTGCGGCTATCGTATTCGGGATCGCGCCGCGCGCAACCTGCAACCAGACTGGTCGCTCGTAGGATGGGTTGAGCCCTTGCGAAACCCATCCGATGTCGCGATTGCCTCGATGGGTTTCGCTTCCACCTTTGCCGGGTTGACCTTCAGCGGACGCAGTCGCGCTACCCATCCTACGAGCCGACATCTCGACAATCCGCCCCTCCGCTATTATCCTTCCTGCATGAACATCATCCGCCGCACCCTGGATATCGACGCTGACACTGACGCTCGCTTGCGCGAGATGGCGAGCGAGCGCGGGCAGGAAGTCGCGGCCGTGCTCGCGGAAGCGGTGGCGCTGCTCGATTCCGTGGTCGATATCGCAGGTCCCGACATCGCGGAGGACCGCCGGCGGCTCGATGCGTTCAACCGGACCCGCGCTGCCGTGCCGCTCGACGACGTGAAGGATTGGGTGGCAAGCTGGGGTTCGGCGGACGAGCTGCCTCGCCCCGCGCCGCGCAAGATCGGATGATCCTGCTTGCGCCCGACGCCGTTGAAGACGTCGAGCGATTGCGAAGCTTTCTCGACCAGAATAATCCCGGCGCCGCGCAACGCGCGCTGGCATCGATCTGGACCGCGATCAACCGACTGCCGGAATTTCCTGACCTCGGCATGGCGACCGGGGACGCCGACATCCGGCAGATCGTGGTCCGGTTTGGTGCGTCCGGCTACATCGTGCGCTATGCCGCTCTCCCCGAGACCAAGGACATCCTCATCACCCGGATATGGCACGGCCGCGAGGCACGGACCTGATTTCGCACGACCGCACGCAGACCTTCCCCGTTAGTATTTCGTTAACCATTTCCGCCCACCTTCCCCTCAGCGGCTTGGGGGCCGTTGATTCCTGATGCTTCTGCTCCGTGTTTGGGGGCTAGCGTTGATCGGGAGGTGTTGATGACCCAGGATTCTTTTGCCGGCGCGCCGGAGTTTTCGTCGCCGAATTCGCAAAGCCTTGTGCCCCAAGAAATTCCGCCCCACGACCTTGCGCCCCATGAAATCGTACCGATGCTGATCGGTTCCACCGTCGAAGCGGTCGAGCGCGAGCTGGTGGTGCAGACGCTGGTTCGGTGCGACGGCAATCGCACCCGCGCCGCGCGCGTGCTCGGCCTTTCCGTGCGCACGCTGCGCAACAAGATCCGCCAGTACACCACCGACGGGCTTGACGTTCCCGGGCCGGAGTAGACGGAAAGCGTAGGGCGGATTGGAGCGAAGCGTAATCCGCCGCCTTCGGAGTCAACCAAGGCGGCGGATTTACGCCTTCGGCTCCAATCCGGCCTACCGACTGCGTCGCCTCGCGCGCAAGCGCAATCTTGCGATCCGCGTGCTGTGAAAGAGCGTATCATCACCCTTGAGCCAAGTGCGTCGTCCCGCTGGCAAGTAAAATTTCCCGCTTGGACTGCGACAAATCAACCCGACGGGCAAATCAGTTCTGATTTACGGAAAACGTGTCAAGCCCCGAAATAAAAAATATTTCTGTTTACCAGAAGCAAAATCAGATGCATTTGTTTGCCCATCCCGTCCTGGTCAGAAGGGCGTCGGCCGTCGTCACGGACGTTGGGCGGGTTGCGGTGGACGCCGATGTTGCGGAGACGTAACGCGACAAAAGCGTACGGCAAAACCGTGTGGTCCTGGCACCCGTTGCAGGTGTCAAGCCGTCGGCTAAGCGCAAGCTGAGCCGGTGGTGACGGAGTCAACCAAGAACTCGTCTCCGGGGAGATCACGGCATAAGCCGTAAAGCCATTGCGCAGGGAATGTCGGATGTTCTCCGCTGCCCTGTATGCTCATGTGCAGCTTTCTTAGCACAATCGCACATGAGACCGCGGGTGCAGCGCGCATCCGGCATTCCCTGCGCCCTCTTATTTGGGGCAAGGAAATCTGGCAAAGCTCGGGCGCAATGCGTCGCGAGAATGCGAACCTGCGTTTAGACCACAGTGCAACAACAAACACCGCCGTCGTACCGGCCTTGAGCTCAGATGCGCAATTGCGCATCGGGGGACCCATAACCACAGGGAGAAGTTTTGCGGAAGGTGTCTGCTATCGAGCCTTCACCGAGAGATCACGCGGTATGGGCCCGGCCTTCGCCGGGACGACAACTCAGGGGCCATACTCCCCCCAAAAAACCGGCCCATTTCCCGCCAAAACCCTATACTTAGCAAACCCGTAATGGCCCGGGCCGAAACCGCCTTGATCCGACCAAAAAGCCGTTGTTGGTTGGCCGCGCCGGAGCCCGGGACGCCGATTCACCTGAATTTGGCGGATGATAGCGAGAAGGAACGCAAATGCGCAGGAATCTCACCTTTCTCCTCGGCACGGTCACCGGCGCCTGTTTGACCCTTCTGGTCGCCGGACCGCAGGGGGCGCATCTGGTTGCGGCCGCCAAGGCTGCGGCCCGCACCGACGGCACCTATTCGCAGCTCAATCTGTTCGGTGACGTGTTCGAGCGTATTCGCGCCAGCTACGTCGAGAAGCCCGACGATTCCAAGCTGATGGAGGGCGCCATCAACGGCATGATCTCCTCGCTCGATCCGCATTCGCGCTACATGAATGCGAAGGGCTGGAGCGACATGCAGGAGACCACGCATGGTGAATTTGGCGGGCTCGGCATCGAGGTCACGATGGATGACGGCCTCGTCAAGGTGGTGGCGCCGATCGACGACACGCCCGCCGCCAAGGCCGGCATCATGTCGGGCGATCTGATCACGCAGATCGACGATGATTCCATTCAGGGCATGACGCTCGATCAGGCCGTCAGCAAGATGAAGGGGCCGGCCAACAGCAAGATCCGCCTCAAGATCGTCCGCAAGGGCGCGGATACGCCGGTCGAGGTCGCGATCGTGCGCGAAATCATCCGGGTGCGGCCGGTGCGCTTCCGCACCGAGGGCGGCGATATCGGTTATATCAGGATTACCAGCTTCAACGAGCAGACTACCGACGGCCTGCGCAAGGCGATCGCGGACATTTCAAAGTCGATCCCGTCCGACAAGCTGGTGGGCTACGTCATCGATCTGCGCAACAATCCGGGCGGCCTGCTCGATCAGGCGGTCTCGGTGTCGAGCGCTTTCATGGGGCGGGGCGAGGTGGTCTCGACCCGTGGCCGCACGCCGGAGGAAACCCAGCGTTTCGTCGCGCGCGGCGGTGATCTGACCAAAGGCAAACCGCTCGTCGTGCTGATCAACGGCGGATCGGCATCGGCCTCGGAAATCGTGGCCGGCGCCTTGCGTGACCACAAGCGCGCCACCATCATCGGCACGCGTTCGTTCGGCAAGGGCTCGGTGCAGACGATTATTCCGCTCGGCAAGTCCAACGGCGCGCTGGCACTGACGACCGCGCGCTATTTCACGCCGTCCGGAAAATCGATCCAGGCCCAGGGCGTCACGCCTGACATCGAGGTGCTGCAGGACGTGCCAGACGAACTGAAGAGCCGTGCCGAGCTGAAGGGCGAAGCGTCGATGCGCGGCCACCTGGCGGGCGACGGCGCCGAGCAGACCGGTTCGCAATCCTACGTGCCGCCTGACGTCAAGGACGACAAGGCGCTCGGTGCCGCCTACAATCTGCTGCGCGGCGTCACCGTCAACGCCAATGCGCCGGCGGTTGCCTCGTCGAAGCGGGCGGTGCCGAACTAGGCAGATTCCGCAGCGGCGCCGTCGCGGATCGAGAGACTTAAAAAAGAGCCCCGCCGGAGCGGGGCTCGAGATTTGTGGTCTCGTCACTTGCTATTTGGATTCTGATCAGGGTTTTGCGCCGGCGGGTTGGCTTGGCCCGAAGTTGAGGGCGCCGCGCCGGTGGTCTGCCCGGGCTGCGTGTTCTGGTTTGCAGCCGGCTGATTGCTACCCTCTCCAACCGCGGATTGGTTTTGCGGCGCGGCCTGTCCGGTCGTGTTCTGCTGCGCCGGCTGGTTCTGGGCAGACGGCTGTTGGCCTGTCGTCGACTGCTGCTGGGGCGGGTTGGTCTGGTTGCTTCCCTGTCCGGCGGCATTCTGCTGAGTCACGGGTTGCTGCGCTCCGACTTGGCCCTGGGTCGTGGTCGATGGATTGCTGGTCGACTGGCTACCGGTTACGTTCTGGCCGGACTGAATCCGGTTTGACAGTCCCAGTGCGCCAACGGTGCTCGTATCGATGCTGCCGCTGGCTTGGATGCCCTGCTGCCGCTGGAAGGTGATCAGCGCCTCGCGTGTCCGGGGACCCAACACGCCATCCGCTTCAGTGGTGAGCAAGCCGCGATCAATCAGAACCCGCTGTACCTCGCGGATCTCGATCTCGCTGAGATTGAGCGCCATGGTGCCTCCGCCGCTACCGCCGCTGCTAAAGCGCGCACGCGGCCCGGCCGGCACAACGTCGACGACGCGGCGTTCGCGATCCAGGAACACGACTTCGTCTTCGACGACGAAGAAGCTGTAATCGCGGTACTGCGGGAATACATCGATCATGGCGGGGAAAGCCGAGATCGACACCGCATGCACGTGCGAAGGCACGATCACGCCGGTGTTGATTGCGAAGTTGACGCTATTGATGTTGACGCGCGGGGCGTTGCTCGCAGAGATCACCGACTGGTGAATCGTTGTTTGCTGCTGCGCGCTAAGCGTCATGCCGCTAGCCGAGGTGGTCTGGCTCGCCTGGTTCTGAGTTGCGATGCCGGGTTGATTTTGCGTCGGGCCTTGGGTTGCCGAACCGCTCTGGGTCTGGGTTGCTGCGCCTGTCGTCCCCTGGTTCTGCGTAGCGGTGTCAGGTTGCTGTTGTCGCGCCTGGTTGCCCGTCTGCTGCTGAGCATCAGCGCCGGTCTTGTTCTGGTTCTGGGTTGCGGCCTTGGACTGATCTTGCTGACGCGTCTGAGCGCCGTCCTGCCGCGTAGCATCGGGCTTGTTACCTTCCGACTTGCGAGTTTGCTCGCTGTTCCGACCCTGTCCGATGGTCTGGTCCTTGCGGCCCTGGTCTCGCTGGGCCTGGCCACGCTCGGCCTTGTTGCTACGATCGATCTGCCGCTCGGTTTGCTCCTCGCCGCGGGCGCTTTCGCGCCCGGCCTGTCCTGTCGTCGTCTGCGAACGCTGCATTTCCTTGCCGCGGGCCTCGCTCCGATCGATCTGCCGGCCGCTCGGGCCTTCGGCCCGCCCGCCTTCTCTCATGCCTCCCTGTCCGCGCGTCTCGTTTTGCATCTGGGCTCCCGAGGAACGGCCGCCAGATGCGCCCGAGGACATCCCGTGTTCACCGGCGCCGCTGATGCCGCCGGTACCTGCGCCCTCGCGCATTCCCTGTGCGGTCGCGACAGTCACGCCCGCCAACAGCGCTGCGGTACTGAGTAGAAGTTTTCTCTTCATGATCCTGGTTTCCATCTTCTGTACCTCCTCAAATTTTTTTGCTGGTTCCGTCGCGCGGCACATCGCGTTCCACGCATCTTTGCATGCCGCCTGCTTGAGCCGCATAGCCTCACCTTGCAAACAGCATAGGCGATGGTACGCAACCGACACGGCGGCACGTTACCTGCGCCATCGGTCGTGTTGCACGGGAGCGAACTGGCGAACGAGCCGCCGGGTTGCTCCAACTAAAAACGATGGTGTGGCGCAGCCGTTCCCGTTCCGAGGTCGATTTGCTGTCGATGTCGAGAGCACGGAAAAGCGACTTCAGAAAGTTCCTGCGAGGATGGAACCAGCGAGGAGACACCCTACGGAAAAGGAAGAGCGACGTATGACGAATGTCGTCAGGCCTAAGCGGCGGGCTTGCGCCTGCGGGACCGCACCGGGCTCGCGGCGGCGGCAGGCCGGTGCGCGAGCAGCAGGGGCTTGATGTCGGCGCCGGGTCGTGGCGGACTGAACAGATAGCCCTGCATCTCCGAACAGCCGAGCGCGCGCAGCAATTCGCGCTGCTGCTCGGTCTCGACGCCTTCCGCTGTCGTCGTCATGTGGCGCGCGGCGGCGATGTTCACCACCGCCTCGACGATGCTGGCGGACCCTTCCGGCTCGCCGATATCGGTGACGAAGCAGCGGTCGATCTTGATCTTGTCGAACGGGAAGCGCTTCAGATAGCTCAGCGAGGAATAGCCGGTCCCGAAATCGTCGAGCGCTATCCTGACCCCGATGGCGCGTAGCTGGTGCAGGATGGCAAGCGCCGCTTCGTCGTCGCGGATCAGCACCGCTTCGGTGATCTCGAGCTCCAGCCGGCCCGCGGCAAGGCCCGAGGCCCCAAGGGCTGCCATCACCTTCAGCGCCAAAGTTCCGCTCTTGAACTGCACCGGCGAAACGTTGACCGCAAGACGGACATCGTCCGGCCAGGTCGCGGCCTCGGCGCACGCCGTGGTCAGCACCCACTCGCCGAGCTGATTGATCAGGCCGGTCTCTTCGGCGATCGGCACGAAGTCGGCCGGCGAAATGATGCCGCGCTGCGGATGGCGCCAGCGCACCAGCGCTTCGCAGCCGGTGATCCTGCCGTCCCGCAGGTCCAGACACGGCTGGTAATAAACCTCGAAGCCGCCATCGACGATGGCCTGTCGCAGGTCCATTTCCAGCACGCGGCGGGCGCGCACCTGGGCGTCCATTTCCGGCTGGAAGAAACGATGGGTGCGGCGGCCGGCGGCCTTGGCGGCGTACATCGCCAGATCCGCGTTCTTCAGGATCTGGTCGAGGTCGGAACCGTCTTTCGGCGCCAGCGCGATGCCGATCGAGGCGTCGGTGGTCACGTGATGGCCGAGGCATTCGTAAGGAGCGCGGATCGCATCATAGATGCGGTGGACGAGTTCGGTAACCTCGTCGGCGCCCGTCACCCCAGTCTGCACGATGGCGAATTCGTCGCCGCCGAGCCTCGCCACGAAATCGGTCTCGCGCACGCAAGCACGGAGGCTGACCGCGACGGCCTTGAGCAACTCGTCGCCGATCATGTGTCCAAGCGAGTCGTTGATGCTCTTGAACTCGTCGATGTCGATATAGAGCACGGCAAGCTGCCGGTCGGCCGCGACGTGAGGCAATTCCTGCTTGAGTTGTTCGTGGAACAGCGTGCGGTTCGGCAGGTCGGTCAGCGCGTCGTAATGGGCGAGGTGGGTGATGCGCTCCTCGGCCTGGCGTTGTTCCGTAACGTCTTCATGGGTGGCCACCCAGCCGCCGTCCGCCAGCGGTTCGTTGACGACCTGGACCGAACGTCCGTCGGGCGTCGTGATGATCATCGCGTTGCGCTGTCCAACGTCGCGCAGCACCCGCACGACGTAGCGGTCGACGTCGCCGGTGAACGATCCGGTCTGTTTCCGATGCGCGATCACGTCGCGGAAACTGCAGCCCGGCTTCACGATCTCGGCCGACAGGCCGTACATATCGAGATAGCGCTGGTTGCAGATGACGAGGCGCTGCGAGGAATCGAACAGCAGCAGGCCTTGCGTCATATTGTTGACGGCGGTGTCGAGTCGCTGCTTTTCCAGCGTCAGCCGCTGTCGCGATGCGCGGTGCTGCTGCAAGAGCTTGCGCACCACCAGAAACAACAGCACGGCAATCGCCAGCACGGACAGGCCGGCCACCGCGATCAGGAGGCTGATCTGCTCACGCCAGTCGGCGAGCGCGGCCGATGTCGTCGTCGACGCGACGATCACGATTGGAAATTTGCTCAGCGCGCGGGACGAGATCACGCGGTCCTTGCCGTCGAGCGGACTGGTCAGGCGGGACGTTGTATGGTCCTGGTCGAAGACCAGTTGCTGGCGGGCCGGGCCGGTCTTGAAATTCTTGCCGATCAAATCCTGCGCGTGCGGATAACGGGCGAGCAGCGTGCCGTCGCGGTGGTGCATGGCGATCGCGGCGTCAGGGCCGAGCGCCACCGTGGCAAAGAACCTCTCGAAATTGGCCGGTTCGATGCCTCGGCCGATCGCGCCCAGGAATTCGCCGTTTGGTCCGGTGACCTTGCGCAGGATCACGGTGGTCCAGGCGCCGGTGATGCGGCTGTGGACGGCCTCGATCAGCATCGCCGGCGAATCCGGGCTGGACTTGAAAGTCCTGAAGTAAGCCCGGTCCGCTACATTGACTGGCGGCACGGGCCAGGCGGCCGACGAATTGATCAGCTGGCCGTCGGCGTCCAGGACGTTGACGCTGCCGACATAGGACAGCGCGTCCATCTTGGACTTCAGCATCAGATGGATTTCCGCGCTGGACATCCGACGCTTGTAGTTCTCCAGAGTGGCGATCCCGCTGGTGCGCATGAAGGTGATGAGGTCCTTTTGGACGACCTCGAAATCTTCGAGCTGTTGATCGAAATGCCGGGCCAGCAGCAGCACGGTGTTTTCCAGCTCGCGCTCGCTGTTGCGCAGCGCGCGTTCGCGGAAATTGCCGGCCATGATGGTCGCGCCGATCGCGATCGCGGCGATCAGCAGCACGCCGCCCAGGATCAGCCATCGGATCGGACCGCCGCGAAAGATCGGCTTGATCGTGAAAGAGGCGGTGTTGACTGAACCCATTGAACGAGATCGCTGCCAGGAATTAATCCCGGAAGCAGTGTTGCGTACTTCCGGTCCGTGACTGTGCTACCGCGCCGAGATGGAATTGACGTTAGCAAGCCTGGTTAACGAAACGTTAGCCAGGTAGCGAAGGCTGCCCATGACAACCTCGGCAGGGCCTAGTTCCGACGGGGGGCGTGGGTCGGGCGGAACATGATTGCAACGATGGCGGCGGCGATGATGTTGGCGGCGACGCCGGCCAGGATCGGCAGCGTATAATCGCCCGTGAGATCGAATGCGTAGCCGGCGGTGCTGGGACCGATCAGGGTACCGAACGCGACGCTGGTGTAGAGGATGCCGATAATGCCGCTGACGTTGCGGCCGCCGAAATAGTCCATCACCACGGCCGGAAGCACTGCGACCCAGGCGCCGTAGATCATGCCGTAGACGAAGGCGAAGCCGGCGAGCTGCCAGAAATTCGTCGAGACCAGCCAGATCGCCAGCGCGCCTGCCATGCCGATGAAGAGCAGCAGCAGGGCGGTCGGGCGGCCGATCCGGTCGGCGAGCCCGCCGAGGAAGAAGCGGCCGGCGGTAGAACCGATGCCGATGACACCGAGCAGCAGCACCGCGGAGGAGGCCGCAACGCCGTGATCCCCGGCATAGGGAACGAGGTGCACGAACGGCACGAACAGGCCGAACGAGCAGATCAGGCAAGCGGCATAGAGCGCAATGAAGTGTGGTGAGCGGATCGCCCCGCTGACCGTGGCGCCCTCCGTCTGCGCCGTGATGGCGCCCGGCAGGACCGGATCGCCGTCGGGGTTGAGACCCCGTGCGCGCGGATCGTTCTCCAGCAGCAGTGCCATCCCGCCGCCAAGAATGGCGGCGATGGCGCCGAGCGCCAGGTAAGCGCCGCGCCATCCCAGCGTCTCGATCAGCAGCGTCGCCAGCGGCGGCATTACCAGCGTGCCGACGCCGATCCCGCTCACGGCAAGACCCGAGGCAAAGCCGCGCCGCCGCACGAACCACCGCTGCACCGCGCCGACCGCGGGCACATAGGCGCAGCCGATGCCAAGTCCGACACCGAGGCCGTAAGCGGCATAGACCTCGAGCAAATTGCGTGCGGCACCCGCCGCGGCGAGCCCTAATCCGATCAGCAGCATGCCCGCCAGCGCGAGGCGACGGGAGCCGTAGCGGTCGGCAAGGGGGCCGCTGACGATGCCGAGGGCAAAATAGAGAAAGCCCGCGAGCGAAAACACCAGCGAGACCGAGCCGCGCGAGGCGCCGAAATCGCGCTGCAGCGATTCCAGGAACGCGCTGAACGTATAGGCGCAGCCGAAGCCGACGAAGGTGACGGCGAACGCGGCCGCCACGACGAACCAGCCATAGAAGATGCGGGAGTTGGGCAGCGCGGATTGGATACTCACTATTGCCTCCACGGGCTCGGAGCGGGATGGCGACGGTGCCAGGATGTGCTCCTCTGGAAGGCTGCGCCGGCACGTATCAGCGTGGCTTCGTCCAGATGCGCCGCCACAAGCTGAAATGCGATCGGCAACCCGTTTGCGGAGAAGCCGCCGGGCAGGGTGATGGTGGGATGGCCGGTCATGTTGAAGGGGCAGGTGTATTCCTGCAGCCTGGCAATCAGGTCCGGCTGCTCGCCGAGCGTCTTGATCATGGCGAGGGTCAGGGGCGGAAATGGGTGTACTGGAATCAGCAGCACATCGACGGTCTCGAACAGCGATGTGATCCGGCCGCGCAATTCCAGTCGCCGCAGCAGTATTTTCTGGTAGTCCAGCCCAGATAGCGCGCGGCCTGTCTCGATGACGGAGGCGAGAACGGGACCATATTCGTGCTTGCGCGCCGGATAGGTTGCTTCGTGCGCGACCGCGGCTTCCACCGCGCAGTTCGGAACCCAATCGGCGACGGCTTGCTTCACGTCGGGAAACTGCAGGTCGACGAGATCAGCACCCTGCGCACGCATGACCTCGATCGCTTCCCAGAGCACCCGCTGGGTTGCTAGGTCCACGCCGTCGATGCTCCATTTCGCGTCGAACCCAATCCGCAGCCCGCGCACATCCTGCTCGGCCGCGGCGAGATAGTCGGGCACGGGATCGGGGACGGCTGTTGGATCGGCGCGGTCGGGTCCGGCGATGACGCTGAGCATCGCGCCGGCATCCGCCGCGCTCCGGGCGATGGTGCCGACATGGTCCAGGGTCGCTGGGAGTTCGAACACGCCGTGGCGGCTGACGCGTCCCCAGCTTGGCTTCAATCCTGTCAGGCCGTTGGCGGCGCACGGCCATCGGATCGAGCCTCCGGTGTCGGAGGCGAGCGAGCCGTAACAAAGCCCTGCCGCCGTTGCGACCGCCGAGCCGCTCGACGAAATGCCCGGCCAATAATCGGCATTCCATGGATTCTTTGGCGGAGTCACTGACGGGTGGTGGTCGGAATAGGCGCCTTCTGTAAGCTGCAGCTTGCCCAGCACCACCGCGCCGGCTTCCTTCAAACGGCGCACCACGCTTGCGTCTTGATCGGGACGGAAATCGCGATGGACGGCGGTGCCGGCGGCCGTCGGAACACCCTTGGTCCAGAACAGGTCCTTGAGCGCAATCGGGACGCCATGCAGCGGCCCGCGATAGCGTCCGGCAGCAATTTCGGCGTGCGCCGTTTCGGCCTGGGCCATCGCGGTATCGGCCATCACCTGGACATAGCTGGCGAGTTCACCGTCCAAGGCGGCGATGCGCTCGAGGTGCGCGCGCGTGACTTCCGGCGACGAAATCCGGCGCGTCCTGATGCGCGCCGCAATCTGCGTGAGCTCGAGGTAATGCAAATCCGCGGTGGCGATATCCATTCTCTGTCTCCGTCATCGACATGGTCGGAATCGGATCATGCGTCGACACCTGTATAGTAATTATACTGGTGTCTCTTGCTGTCAACCGGTAAATATGCTTTACTGGTGTTGATGTCGCGGGAATCAAAAAAGTTCGGCGTTCCGGACGAGCTGGCCAATCTCTATGATTTCGCCAATACGCTCGACGTCAGGCACTTCACGCATCACGGCGTGCCGCATCCGCAAGGCGATGAACTGACCAGCGCGCCGGAACTCGCGAGCTGGATGTCGCAGCGCGGGCTGGCGCCCACCAGCGCGAAGCTCACGCCGGCGATGTTTGCAACCGCGACCGAGCTGCGGACGTTGGTTCGCGACTATCTGCAGTGCGATCCGCTGGAGCGGCACGGAAACAGAGATGCGGTTCGCGCGCTGAGCAAAGCGCTGAAATATTTTCCGTTGGTCGTGGCCGCAGGGGATGACGGCATGGTGCTGCAGGCAGCGCGCGAAGATGCGCTCGCAGGACTGTCGCCGATTGTCGCAGAACTCTATGACGGCTCCAGAAATGGAACGCTTGATCGGCTGAAAATGTGCGCGTCTGACGAATGCCGCCGGGTGTTTTTCGACCGCTCGAAACCATCGACGCGGCGCTGGTGCATGTCATCGCTGTGCGGGAACCGGATGAAAACACGCAGCTATCGCGAGCGGCAACGCAACGCCGGATAAGTCATTGTGACCCGTCACTCGATCGTCGGACGGAACGGTGTTTTCTCGCCGATTGCGATCAGTCCCCGGCGCGGTAATGTCCGGACTTACCGCCCTTTTTCTCGACCAGATGAATTCCTTCGATGCGCACGCCGCGCTCGACTGCCTTGATCATGTCGTAGATCGTCAGGCACGCGACCGACACCGCCGTCAGTGCTTCCATCTCGACGCCGGTCGGCCCGGTGACCTTCACGGTGGCGCGGACGACGCAGCCGGGCAATTTCTTGTCGGGCGTGACGTCGAGCGTGACCTTCGATAGCGCCAGCGGATGGCACAGCGGGATCAAATCCGAGGTGCGCTTGGCCGCCATGATGCCGGCAATGCGGGCGGTGCCCAGTACGTCGCCCTTTTTGGCGTTGCCGGAGACGATCAGTTCGAGCGTCGCCTTGCTCATGACGACGCGGCCTTCGGCAACGGCTGTGCGTTCGGTGGCGGGTTTGGCCGACACGTCGACCATCCGCGCTTCGCCCGATGCATCGATGTGGGTGAGGGCGCCGCCTTTGGAAGCCTTCCGCGCCATCGCCTAGCGCGTCCCGGTGGCGCGCGGAACGTCGGTTCGGGTCAGCAACGCCCGCGTGGCCGCAGTGACGTCGGCCTGGCGCATCAGGCTTTCGCCGACCAGGAAGGTCGCCATGCCGACGCGCGCGAGGCGCGCAAGGTCCGCCGGCGTAAAGATGCCGCTTTCGCCGACCATCAGGCGATCCCCGGGGATCAGCGGCGCGAGCGCCTCGCTGGTCACCAGCGTGGTCTCGAAGGTGCGCAAATTGCGGTTATTGACGCCGATCATCGGCGAGCGAAGCTTTAGCGCGCGATCGAGCTCCGCGCGGTCGTGGATTTCGATCAGCACGTCCATGCCATGCGCGATGGCGGCATCTTCCAGATCTCTGGCCGTGCCGTCATCGAGTGCGGCCATGATGATCAGGATGCAGTCGGCGCCATGGGCGCGGGCCTCGACCACCTGATAGGTGTCGAACAGGAAATCCTTGCGCAGCACCGGCAAATTGGTCGCCGCGCGTGCTGCGACCATGAAATCGAGGTGGCCCTGGAACGAGGGCGTATCGGTCAGGATCGACAGACACGCCGCACCGCCGGCTTCATAGGCTTTTGCCAATGCCGGCGGATCGAAGTCGGCTCGGATCAGCCCCTTGGAGGGCGAAGCCTTTTTTACCTCCGCGATCAGCGCGTAGTCACCGCGATCAAGCTTTTCACGGATCGCATGCAAAAAGCCGCGCGGCGGCGGCGCGGTTTTGGCCAGCGCTTCAAGGCTTGCCAGCGGATGCTCACGCTTGGCGGCGGCGATTTCCTCGCGCTTGTAAGTCTCGATCTGACTCAGAATGTCGGACATGTCAGGCGCTCCCGCGGTCAGCCGTTGGACACCGCGATCAAATGCTTGAGTTTTGCAGCGGCGGCGCCGCCGTCGAGCGATTTGGTGCCCAGCGCGACGCCTTCCTTCAAATCCCTGGCGCGGCCGGCGACGATCAGCGCCGCCGCGGCGTTCAGGAGAGCGACGTCGCGATACGCGCTCGGCTTGCCGCTCAGCACGCCTTGCAGCGCCACCGCGTTGGCGTCGGCATCGCCGCCCTTCAACGCTTCGCCGCCGACGCGGGCGAGGCCGGCCTCTTCCGGCGTCACCTCGAAGGTGCGGACATTGCCGTTCTCAAGGCTTGCGACAAAACTCGGGCCGGTGAGGGTGATCTCGTCGAGACCGTCGGAGCCGTGCACCACCCAGACCGACTCGGAGCCGAGGTTCTTCAGCACCTGCGCCAGCGGCTGCACCCAGTGCCTCGAGAATACGCCGACCATTTGCCGCTTGACGCCGGCCGGGTTGGACAGCGGTCCGAGCAGGTTGAAGATCGTACGCGTGGCGAGTTCGACCCGGGTCGGGCCGACGTTCTTCATGGCCGGATGGTGCGCGGGCGCGAACATGAATCCGATGCCGGCTTCCTGTACGCAACGGCCCACCTGGTCGGGCGAAAGATCGATCCTGACACCGAGCGAGGCCAATACGTCGGCCGCTCCCGAGCGCGAAGACAGCGCGCGGTTGCCGTGTTTGGCGACGGGCACACCGGCGCCCGCGACAATGAAGGAGGCGCAGGTCGACACGTTCACCGACCCGGAACCGTCGCCGCCGGTGCCGACCACGTCGACGGCCTCCGCCGGCGCCTTGACCCGCAGCATCTTGCCGCGCATCGCCGACACCGCGCCGGTGATTTCGTCGACCGTCTCGCCGCGCACCCGCAGCGCCATCAGCAATCCGCCCATCTGCGAGGGCGTCGCCTCGCCGGACATCATGCTGTCGAAAGCGGAGGCGGCCTCCTCACGCGACAGCGTCGCACCGGTGGCGACTTTTCCGATGATAGATTTGAGGTCGTCCATCGCGTTGCTTTCAGGATTGGGACGTCTTTATCGCTTGAGCATGACCTTCGAGCAAACGCTACGCGCTTGTCGAGGGAAAACCGGTGCCCACGTCCCGGATAATGCTCAGTTGCTGTTCGCGCCCGTCACCTGTGCGAAGGCCGCCTGGTTGATTGTCGTGCCGATCTCTGACTCGATCTTCGTGACGTACTGCGCGATCTGTTCGTCGGTGAGGCCCCGCAGCAATGTCTCCTTCAGTTTCGTGACCTCGTCGGCCGCGACGTTGACCGAGGGCATGCTGACATCGGTGACGCGGTACACGATCCACTCGCTGCCCCCGGCGCCGGCGGTTTGTCCGACGCCATCCTTGGCGGTGCGAAACGCCGCGGTGATGAGGCTCGACGGCACGCCGGATGGAGCGGCGTCGCGCCGGAAGCCGGTTGCGGTTTCGACCTTCGAGCCGATCGACGCGGCTTCTTCGACCAAGGTGCCGCCACGCTCGAGCTTGCCGACCATCTCGGTCGCCTTCGCGCGCAGCTTGCTCGAGATCTGGTCTTCGCGCCACTTGGTTTCGACCTGGGCGCGGACCTCGTCGAGAGTGCGTTCACGCGACGGTGTAACGCCGAGTACGTCGTACCAGACATAGCCGCCGGCAAACTGGATCGGATCGTTGTCGACGCCGACATTGCTTGCGAAGGCTTGGCTGACCACTTCGAGACCGCGCGGAATATTGCCGACCGGCCGGCCGTCAGGGCCGCGGCCGGAGCGGTCGACGGCCTCGATGGTGACTGCCGTCAGTCCGAGCTTCTGGGCGGCTTCGACCACGCTGGCGCCGCCGCCACGCTCGTCTTCCATCTTGTTGTGGAGTTCGGCGACCTTGCCGCGCGCCCGCTCGGTCGCGATTTCCTTTTTTATCTGCGCCGCGACGCTTTCATAGGAAGGCGTCGTAGCCGGTTCGATCTTGCCGACCTTGACCAGCGCCACGACGAACTGGCCTTTTATCGGCTGGCTCACCTCGCCGGAGGGCAGCGCGAACGCCGCGTCGGCGATGGCCGGATCGATGATGGCGGATTTTGCCGTCATGCCGAGGTCAACAAGATTGGCGTTATGCTCCTTGGCGACGTCGTCGAATGACATTCCGGATGTGATGCGGCTGCGCGCGGTGAGGGCTTCCTCGGCGTTTTGAAACACCATCTGCTGCACTTCGCGCTTCTCGGGCGTACCGATCCGGTTACGGCTCTGCTCGAATACCTTCTTCGCATCCTCGTCGGAGACTTCGGACCATTTGCCAAGTTCCTCGGGGCTGACCACGATGAACGACAGTTTGCGAAACTCGGGTGCGCGGAACTGGGTCTTGTGGTCTTCGAAATAGGCGGCGAGCGTCTCGGGCGAGGGCGTGTCGATGGTGCCGGCCTGCGCGGCGTCGAGTTTGATGTAATCGACCGAGCGCTGCTCGTTCTGGTACCGGGTCAAGGCATCGATCATGAGCTTCGGCGGCTCGAGCCCGGCCGTGACGGTGTCCGCGATCTGGCGCCGCAAGCCCAGGCGCCGCCGCTCGGCGAGGTAGCGCTGCTCGGTGTAGCCGGCCTGGCGGATCGCGGCCTGGAAGCGCGCCGGATCGAAATTGCCGCCCAATCCCTTGAACGCGGGATCGTTGTAGATAACCCGCATGGCCTCGGCATCCGACTGTGCAAGGCCCATGCGCCGCGCCTCCTCGTCGAGGGCGGCTTCCGCGATGGTCTGCTGCAGCACCTGGCGATCAAGCCCAAACAAGCGGGCCTGCTCCTGGGTCAGCGGACGGCCGAACTGACGGCCGAGCTGCTGCAGCTTGTCGGTGTAGATCTGGCGGAATTGCTCGGTCGAGATTTCGGTCTTGCCGATCTTGGCCAGCGTCGACTGCCCAAAGCCCTTGAAGATGTCGGCGATGCCCCAGACAGCAAAGCTGAGAATCAGCACGCCCATCACGACGCTCATGACGGCCTTGCCGAGCCAGTTTGATGAGGCTTTGCGTATTCCTCGAAGCATGGGTCCGTCTTCTATCTAAAAATTAAGGGGCTGATTTCATTAGCTTTTTCGGTTTCCCGCCCGCACCTCAGCCATAGGTGCGAGAATAGATGTTCTTTTTTCGGTCTCGGCACGGTCTAACTTGCCGATGGCCCCCGCGGCAAGCCTGCCGCGGTTCGCGCTTTTGGCGTACAGCGTCGCCATCCGCCGACCGGACCAGCCGAAAAACGGCCTCCGGTTCGCGCTCGGTCGCCACATTTCCGGCCGCCCGGGTCACCGCGGCCGTGCGCATGCCGTGAACCGATTTCCGGGCCTCACCCGCCAGATCTGTCTGGCCGACGCCACGAATTCGGTCCCCCGGCGCGCCCTTGGTCCACGGCGCGCCACGGACGATGACGCCGACGTCGCCGGTGGGGCCGGCCTCGAGCGTAGTCTCCGGCTGCGGCAGCGGCAACTCGACTCGCATGCCGGTCTTTTCACTGTCGATCGAGATGACGGTTCGACGCACCGGTAGGCCGCACGACTCGGGTGGGCATACCCGGCCTTAATCCGAGTCACATCACGGCCATGAATCGATCCTGATTGTCGAGGCGACGCTGGTCCGCGACTACGTCGTGACCAAGTCTCAGCGTTGAGACCTTGTTTCCGGCTGCAGCCGCATCCGTATCATTCGGCTCGATAATACAAATGCACTTCGCCGCCATTTGGCATGAGGCGGGATATTCGCTTGATACGTCCCTCGGCGGTTAACCGGTTCAACTTGTGATGCGTTGTTGCGCGCGCCCCAAGTTCATAGCGCATCCAAATCTCAGTGGCGCCCTCTGCATTGTCTTCACTGATTGGAATGGTTGCCCACAACCGATCGACGTCGGGCATGCTGCTGTCTCTTCATTGAGTCCTAGCGCAAGATCGAACAAACCCAGGCGCTCTGCGAGAGCGCCATGCAGAAAGCTAACAGTCAGCTCCGTCGTGGAAAAGAAGATTGGGAAAAATTAGTAGTAGTACCGAGCGCTACAGCCGGCGCTGGCACAAATTGCATAGGAAGGAGCGAGCCCACCCAGGGCCCGTCAATTGCGTCGGCAGAGGCAGGCCGGTCGATACGCGCTTCACGGTTTCATTTGTCGCGCAGCCACGCGGCGTTCTTACCGCAGAACCGCATCCGCTATACTGGTCTGGTGAACAATTTTAGCAACGGCGGCCCCCGATGTTTGCCTAACGGGCTTCGACGGCGCTGCGCTTTCCTTTACAGCTGCGTCAAGTTGAAGGGCCGCGGCCATTGTGAAGTCATCGCCGCCGCCGCTAACGGTCCCGAGCTCGTCCATATTCAGTTCGCGAATTTCAGGCACGGTCCCTCTCCACGGTGGCGGTCGTTTGTCATGTCGGTAGGCTAGCCGTCTGTTCAAATTTGAATGTGTCAGGAGTCACACAACAAACTTGTTCTTTGCGTACAGACTCAGGTCAGATCGGCCCGCCGTTTCACGCGGGTATTTCGCACCCATTCAACTCGGGCCGCCCATTCCAATGGCGGCGGCCGACGGTCAGCCATAAATTCCCCGGACGCTCTCTGATCAGTTGCCGACGAGGCACTCCGCCGGACTAGCTGAACGCAAGAACGAGCCAACTTGAGCACAACATCACAAGGGCGGTTATGATTAGCGCGAGGAATCCGCCGGACACGAAGTCATGATCACGCATGGCACACCTCCTGTCGGGAACGGAGGCTGGTCCGCATTTATTAAAAATTTCGGAATCAGCTTAACGATCTCTGCACGGGCCTATTGAAGCGGTTAACGGCTCAGAGATCACTTGAAGCGGTATCTGGAACTGGTCGCGCGCCTCTGCTAGCGGAGGGGGCCCCATATTCGAGAGAAAATCGACATGACCGACCCCATTCGGCCCCTGATCGCCGGCAACTGGAAAATGAACGGCCTCAAGTCCTCCCTGGCCGAATTTGAAGCGATGCGCGAAGGTGCCGCAGCGGTGGCCGCCAAGGCCGACCTGCTGGTCTGCCCGCCGGCGACCCTGATCGCCACCTTGGCCGACAAGGCCAAGGGCTCAAAACTCGCCGTCGGCGCCCAGGATTGCCACCCGAAGGCCTCGGGCGCCCATACCGGCGACCTTTCGGCCGAAATGCTGGCCGATGCCGGCGCCAGCGCCATCATTGTCGGTCATTCCGAGCGCCGCGCCGACCATGGCGAGACCGATGCCCTAGTCCGGCAGAAGGCGGAAGCCGCCTGGCGAGCAGGGCTGACTGCCATCGTCTGCATCGGCGAAACCCAGGGCCAGCGCGACGCCGGGCAGACGCTGGACGTCTGCGGTGGCCAGCTCAAAGGCTCGCTGCCGGACGGATCGACGTCAGCCAATCTGGTGGTGGCCTACGAGCCGGTCTGGGCGATCGGCACCGGGTTGACCCCGACGGCCAAGGATGTCGAGCAAGTTCATGCGTTTATCCGGGGTGTTCTCACCGACCGATTTAAGGCCGAGGGCGGCAAGATCCGGATTCTCTATGGCGGTTCGGTCAAGCCCTCGAACGCCGCCGAGCTGATGGCGGTCGCCAATGTCAACGGCGCTCTGGTCGGCGGTGCCAGCCTGAAGGCGGCGGACTTTTTGGCGATCGCGGCGGGGTGTTGAGCTCAGACGGGCGCGGCGTCCTTTAGCCGCTTCCAGTAGAACATCGTGCCCGTCATGCCGCCGAGGGGTTTGTAGGCGTAGTCCGGAATGATCCCGGCCAACTTGAAGCCGACACGCTCGTATAGTCCGGCAGCGCCTTCGTCGTCGGCGGTGTCGAGCACCAGCAGCCAGCGTCCGTGATCGATCGCCACGCGTTCGGCCGCGTATAGCAGCGTCTTTGCGACGCCACGGCCGCGGTGGCTGACCCGCGTCATCATCTTGACGATTTCCGCCCGGTGCGGCTGGTTGAGTGCAAGGTCCAGCACCAGCGTTACTGTTCCGACCAGTTGATCGCCGTCGAAGGCGCCGAGAATGATCCGTTCTCCGCGCGCCGCCGCAGCCAGCGATTTGTCCCAGAAGGCATTGGCGACCTCTGGTGCCAGCGGATGCATGAAGCTGACCGAGCCGCCATGGGCGACCGCCTCGATCAGTATCTCGCTGAGGTTCGCGCGGATATCGGGCGACGGGCTCAAGGGTTTGATTTCGATATCAGGCATGTCGTTCAGCCCTCGTTTCCTGGCCGCACGGGCCTGCTTGATCTCTGCAATCCGCTCGACATCCTCGATCTGGAGATGTCGGCCGCGTTCGAGAATTTCCAACGTGTACTCTTCATAAGTGAGTCCGAGCCGTTCGGCCTTTTGAATGCGAAAGGCGACGATGCCGGGCGAGGGATTGTGCCACGCCCTGCGGTGCGCAGCCTTCCAGTAGAAGTAATTTCCGATTCCTCCATCACCCCATTCCGGCCGGTGCGCATCGTCGAGTGGTGGGCCGCCATTGTGGCCGGCCGCGATATTGTTGGCGGGGCTCGCCTGTTCGATCGCGGTGCTCTTGAAGGCAACCTCCGACATCGTTGCTAGCTCCGGGCCAGCGCCACGACATAAATGCAGGGTGCGGCGCTCTCGTTGGCAAAGGTCGTTTGCGCGGGCGGACCGAATCCGAGGCAATCGCCGGTACCGAGGAGATACCTCTCGCCGGCCTCGATGATCACGAGTGCGCCCGCCTGTACCCAGACCACCTGTCGGATATGGGCGTAGGATGAGGCCGGCAGCGTCACGCGCTGTCGTGCCGGCAGTTCGACCCTGATGACTTCGAGCGGATGATCGGGGCGATTAAATAGCTGTGTGCGCAGATAGCCGGTCTCGGGATCGCGCCAGACCGGCTGTTCGCTGGCGCGCGAAAGGCGCTCGCCCTGGCCCTCGGCGCGCAACATCAGGCCGGCAAGCGTGAGGTCGAAGGCGCTTGCGAGCCGGACCAGCACCACCGCGGTCGGACTGACTTCGGCACGCTCGATCTTGCTGATGGTGGCCTTCGAGACCCCCGATCGTTCGGCGAGATCGGCCAGCGACCAGCCGCGGCTGTCGCGCTCGAGACGCAGGCGCTGCGCCAGCCGGTTGCTCAAGTCGTCCACAATAGTATCCATATGTCTACTATAAGAGAAGTGAGCCGCCGTTCGCAAGCTGGAAATGTTGCGACTTCGTGCGGCTCCGCAGCTTGTTGGAAAGCCTGCGGCAATTATCTCCGGAGCAGCTGTTGGGGGTGACAATGCCCCGTCCGATCGTGTAACACCGCGCAACTTCAGGAAAACCCGCAAGCTCAATAGTGCAGCCGAAGCCCGGCGCTCATGGCTTGTGACGGAAGGTTAGAAATGCAGGCCGTCGTTATTGTCGTTCACCTCATGATCGTCGCCGTGCTGATCGGCGCTGTATTGCTGCAGAAATCCGAAGGCGGCGGCCTTGGCATGGGCGGCGGCGCCGGTTTCATGTCGAGCCGCGGAACCTCCAACCTGTTGACGCGGATGACCGCGATTCTGGCGGCAGGCTTCTTTGTCACCAGCCTGTATTTGGCCTGGTCCGCAGGGCTCGATCGCAAGCCCAGCTCGATTCTCACGGGCCCGGCGACGCCGTCCCAGCCCGGAGGGACCCCGATCGCGCCGCCGACCAGCGGCGGCGTTCTGGATACGCTGAAGAAGGTCGACGAACAGCAGAGCCCGCCGGCGCCGTCGGGGCCGCAAGCACCGCGTTCGCAATAAAGCAGGGTGGCTATGCAGGACGGCGACTACCGTCCTGCATCAGAACTTCCCATCAATGCTCTGAAATCGCTTTAATTTTCACGTCACCCACAGCCCGGCAAAATGTTCGCTCAAGCGAAGCGATTCGTTTTGGCGAATCGGAGCAGTGGCCTTAAAGGTTGAGTCCCATGGCGCGGTACATATTCATCACCGGCGGCGTGGTTTCTTCGCTCGGCAAAGGTCTGGCTTCAGCGGCACTCGGTGCGCTGTTGCAGGCTCGCGGGTACAAGGTCCGTCTCCGCAAACTCGACCCCTATCTCAACCTCGATCCCGGAACGATGTCGCCGTATCAGCACGGCGAAGTGTTCGTGACCGACGACGGCGCCGAGACCGATCTCGATCTCGGCCATTACGAGCGCTTCACGGGGCGTCCGGCCACCAAGGCCGACAACATCACCACCGGGCGCATCTATCAGGACATCATCACCAAGGAACGCCGCGGCGATTATCTCGGAGCGACCATCCAGGTGGTTCCGCACGTCACCAACGCGATCAAGGAATTCGTCCTCTCCGGCAATGACGAATATGATTTCGTGCTGGTGGAGATCGGCGGCACCGTCGGCGACATCGAGGGGTTGCCGTTCTTTGAAGCCATCCGTCAGCTCAAGAACGAATTGCCGCGCGAGCACGCGGTCTACATTCATCTGACGCTGCTGCCGTTCATCCCGAGCGCCGGCGAGTTGAAGACCAAGCCGACCCAGCACTCGGTGAAGGAGCTGCGTTCGATCGGCATCCAGCCGGATATCCTGCTGTGCCGCACCGACCGCGAGATACCGAAGGAAGAGCGGCGCAAGCTCGGCCTGTTCTGCAACGTGCGCGAAAGCGCCGTGATCGAGGCGAGGGACGTCGACAACATCTACGCGGTGCCGCAAGCCTACCACGAGGCCGGCCTCGACGACGAAGTGCTGGCCGCGTTCGGCATCGCGCCGAAGATTCCGCCCGCGATGCAGAGCTGGAACGACATCAACGAGCGGGTGCGCAACCCCGAAGGCGCGGTGACCATCGCCATCGTCGGCAAATACACCGGCATGAAGGATGCGTATAAATCGCTGATCGAGGCGCTGTCGCATGGCGGCATCGCCAACAAGGTGAAGGTCAATCTCGACTGGATCGAGAGCGAGGTGTTCGAGCACGAGGATCCGGCGCCGTTCCTCGAACACGTCAATGGCATCCTGGTGCCCGGCGGCTTCGGCCAGCGCGGCGCCGAAGGCAAGATCCGCGCGGCGCAGTTCGCGCGTGTGCGCCACGTGCCGTATTTCGGTATTTGCTTCGGCATGCAGATGGCTGTGATCGAAGCCGCGCGCAATCTCGTCGGCATCGAGGACGCCAATTCCACCGAGTTCGGTCCGACCAGGGAGCCGCTGGTCGGCCTGATGACCGAATGGCTGCGCGGCAACGAACTCGAGAAGCGATCGAAGTCCGGCGATCTCGGCGGCACGATGCGGCTCGGCGCTTATCCGGCGACGCTCAATCGCGGCAGCCGGGTGTCGGCGGTCTATGGCGGCGCCACCGAGATTTCGGAGCGCCACCGCCACCGCTACGAGGTCAACACCGCCTACAAGGACCGCCTCGAACAGCACGGCCTGCGCTTCTCGGGCCTGTCGCCCGACGGCGTGCTGCCGGAGATCGTCGAATATGAGGACCATCCCTGGTTCATCGGCGTGCAATTCCATCCCGAACTGAAATCGCGCCCGTTCGAGCCGCATCCCTTGTTCGCTTCGTTCATTCAGGCGGCGGTGGTGCAGTCGCGGCTGGTGTGACGAGAAGCTGCGCCACCAGCCTTTGACGAACGCGCCAATTGTTGCGACAAACCGCTTCCGTTACCTGCAAGAACAACAATCAGGGGAGCAAAACCGATGATTATGGAAATGCGTGTCTATCGCTGTCTGCCGGGCCGTCTGCCGGCGCTGATGAAGCGCTTCGATACGCTGACGCTGAAATTGTGGGACAAGCACGGCATCAAGCAGGCCGGCTTCTACACCACGCTGATCGGGACCTCCAACCAGGAACTGACCTATTTCGTCGCCTGGGATTCGCTCGCCGACCGCGAAAAGAAGTGGACGGCATTTCAGTCCGATCCCGATTGGATCGCCGGCCGGGCCAAGAGCGAAGAAGACGGCCAGATCATCGACAACATCGTCAGTCAATTGCTGGTGCCGACGGCTTTCTCCTCGGTGAAGTAACCTTGCGTGCAACCCTGATATTCCGGGGTTAAGCAGGGTTGATCCTGATGGCGCGGACCGGCATGGTCCGCGCTGAGCAAAGGAAAATCCCTTGAGCGCGAACATCTCTGCAGCACCGGTGGTGACGGCTGGTCCGGTCAAATTCGGCAACCACTTGCCGATTTCGATCATCGCCGGGCCATGCCAGCTCGAAAGCCGCAGCCATGCGCTCGAAGTGGCATCGGCGCTGAAGGAGATTGCGGACCGTCTCAACGTCGGGCTCGTCTACAAGACCTCGTTCGACAAGGCCAACCGCACCAGCGCCTCGGCCGCGCGCGGCATCGGGCTGAAGCAGGCGCTACCGATCTTCGCCGAGATACGTTCCTCGCTCGGACTGCCCGTGCTGACAGACGTGCACGAGGCCTCGCAATGCGCCGAGGTGGCGCAGGCGGTGGACGTGCTGCAGATTCCGGCCTTCCTGTGCCGGCAGACCGACCTGCTGACGGCGGCGGCCGCGACCGGCAAAATCGTCAACGTCAAGAAGGGGCAGTTCCTGGCGCCGTGGGACATGGCCAACGTCGTCAGCAAGATCACATCAGGCGGCAATCCGAACGTGCTGGTCACCGAACGCGGCGCATCCTTTGGCTACAACACACTGGTGTCTGACATGCGTGCGCTGCCGATCATGGCGCGTACCACCGGCGCGCCGGTGATTTTTGATGCCACCCATTCGGTGCAGCAGCCGGGCGGGAAGGGCACTTCATCGGGCGGCGAGCGCGAATTCGTGCCGGTGCTGGCACGCGCGGCGGTCGCGGTCGGGGTGGCCGGCGTGTTCATCGAGACCCACCCCGACCCTGATAACGCGCCGTCGGACGGACCCAACATGGTGCCGCTGCGCGAGTTCGAAGCGCTGGTGAAGACCCTGATGGGGTTCGATGCGCTCGCCAAGAACCTAACTGCCAGCAGCACGGCGCGCTGATGGCGCGGGCCATGCCGTGACCGCAGCAACCAACCGCCTGCCGCCGGCCCTCAACATCATCGCACTCGCGACCTTTGCGGCCAGCCTGTCGGCCCGCGCGCTCGATCCTGTGTTGCCGCACGTCGCCGAGGATTTCAGCGTCAGCATCGCCGCCGCTGCCGGCTTTGCCGCCGTGTTCGCGTTCACCTTCGCGATCATCCAGCCCGTGCTCGGCGCCACCGCCGACATGTTCGGCAAGGCACGGCTGATGATCGTCTGCCTGGTGCTGCTCGGCGTTGCCAACATTTTGGGCGCGATGGCGACGTCGTTCCCGGAATTGTTTGCAACGCGCATTCTCGCCGGCATCGGCTCGGGCGGGGTGTTTCCGATTGCGCTCGGCCTGACCAGCGATCTCGTCGGCCCCGAGAAACGCCAGCTTGCGATCGGGCGCACGCTGATGGGCTCGATGTCCGGGAACCTGCTCGGAGCCTCGTTCTCCGGATTGATCGGCGATTTCATGGGCTGGCGCGGCGTGCTGGCGATCCTCGGTGCGCTGGTCGTGCTGGCGGCGATTGCGGTGGCGGCTGGATTTCGCGGCGCCGATCTGAAACATCCGCCGCGGACCAGCCTCTCGGCACTCGCACATGGCTACCGCACCATCTTCACCAACCCGAACGCGCGCATCTGCTATTCGGCGGTATTCATCGAAGGCTGCTGCGTCCTCGGCCTGTTTCCCTTTATCGCCGCCTTCCTGTTCGACCTCGGCGAGACCTCGCTCTCGATCGCCGGCATCGTGATCGCTGGCTTTGCGGTCGGCGGCCTGTTTTACACCATGACGATTTCGCGTTTCCTGCCCCGGATCGGCGTCAAGGGCATGATGCTGGCAGGAGCGACGCTGGTCGCGGTGCAACTCGTTGCGGTCGCGATGGGACCGCAATGGAAGCTCCAGGCCTTGAGCCTGCTGTTCATGGGCTGGGGCTTTTACATGATCCACGGCTGCCTGCAGGTATTTGCCAGCGAGCTGTCGGTCGAAGCGCGCGCGACCGCGCTGTCGCTGCATTCGTTCTTCTTTTTCATGGGCCAGACGCTCGGCCCCATCGCCTACGGCTTCGGTATCCAGCACGCCGGCAAGGTCCCGACCTTGCTCACCGCCGCGGCCATCATGGTCGCGCTCGGAATCGTCTGCGCGCGATTGCTGAAGCAGACCCGGCCGGCGGATGCGCGGCCGGGCTAGCTTCGGATCGGACTCTCGCTATTCCATCTTGATTCCGGCGTCGGTGATCACCTTGCGCCAGCGCGCGATCTCTTCGGTGACGAAGCCGCGGAATTCCTCCGGGCTGCTGCCCATCGGGACGATTCCCTGTTCGACCAGTTTGGCCTGCAATGCCGGATCGGCGAGCGCCTTCCTGGCCTCGGCGGAGACGCGGTCGACGATCTCCTTCGGCGTGCCCGCCGGTGCGATGATTCCGGCCCAGGTGCCGGACACGAAATCCGGCACGCCCTGTTCGGCCATCGTCGGCACGTCGGGCGCCGCCGGGATGCGCTCTTTCGCGGTGACGACGATCGCCTTGGCGTTCCCGGAGCGCACCTGCGGCATCAGCGGACCAACGATGTCGAACATCACGTTGATCTGCCCGCCGACGGTATCCTGCAGTGCGCCGGCCGTGCCCTTGTAGGGAATGTGCTGCATTTTGATGGCTGTGCGGCTCATGAACATCTCCATGGTGAGATGTGCCGCAGCGCCGATGCCGCTCGACGCAAAATTGAGCTCGCCCGGCTTGGCCTTCGCGAGCGCGATCAGCTCTTTCAAATTGTTCGCCGGCACCGAGGGATGCGCGATCATGATCAGCGGTGCGACGCTCATCAGCGAGACGTAGCTGAAGTCCTTCAGCGTGTCGTAGGGCAGCTTTGGATTGAGCGTGGCGTTTGCCGCATGCGCCGCGATCACGGTGCCGAACGTGTAGCCGTCGGGTGCGGACTTGGCGACGACGTCGGTGCCGATGATGGCGTTGGCGCCGGGCTTGTTCTCGAAGACGATGGGCTGGCCGAGCGCATCGGAGATTTTTTGCCCGACGAGGCGGGCCATCAGGTCGGTGTAGCCGCCCGGCGTGTAGGGGACGACCATGCGGATCGACCGGTTCGGCCAGCCTTGTGCCCAAGCGCCACTTGCGCAGGTCAGCAGAACGGCAAGCGCTGCAAGAGCGCGGAATAGATATTTCATGATGTAGTTTCCTCGACAGCCAGCGTCTGAGATGCGCGGCGCTTCCTGCGGGCAGGCTACATCATGTGGATGTGAGTGAGATAGGTGCCAAGGCAACGTCTCCTGTTGCACAAGGTGCATGGCTCGTTGTCTGACTTGGCTGTGCAATGCATGCCGGAGTGCACGTGCGACGGCTCAGGATCAACTGGTTCACGCCCTGGCTGTGTCGCCTCGCGCTAATTTCCCATCGCCTGCGCCAGCAAGGCCTGCGCCTGCCTGGTTGCTTCAGCAAATGACGGCTGCTGCGGCGCGCGCTCGGTAAAGCATTTCTTGTAGGCGTCTTCGCCCTTTTGCCTGAGATCGCCGAGCTTGTCGTAGGCCTTGCTGTCGATCCGCTTGGACTGCAGATCGTCAGCAGCCTTGTCGGCCTTCTTGTCATAGTCAGCCTTGATCGCAACGCAGGCCGGGACCGCCACCTTGGGCTTGATCGATCCATAGGCGACGTAGACCTTGCCGTTGGCCAGCGCCGAAACGAACACTTCGTCCGCGGCCTCAGGCACGGCGTCCTGGGTTCGCCCGCCCAGCATCGCAAAGGCTGACGTGGCGGAGGCGGGTTTGGCGATCGGCAATTCGTTGAAGTTCACGACCGCCGCATCCGTCGAGATCGCCTGGGTGTAGAAGCTTTCGTCCTTGAGCGCGGCGCCGATCTGTTGCGGCACGTTCTTGAGTTTCTTGCCCCACCAGTCCTTGTGCGCGCGCAGCCAGCGTTCGAACAGCGGCTGCGTCGTCACGATGATATGAGACTTCGGCTCGACATATTGGCCGTCGCGCCCATTCTGGCCGGACTTCTCGCCGTTGTCGCCCAATTCGGAGTCGAAGCGCACGCCGTCGAGCAGGCCAAAGCCCATGTCGCCCTTGGATAAGGCATCGAGATTGAGCCTGGCCGGTCCAAATCCCTTGCGAGCGGATTCGGCGACGATCGGCGCGAGCTTCGCCAAGAGATCAGCGCGCAGCGATTCCGTCAGCTTGAAGGCCTCGTCGTCCTTCTTGTCCGCGTACATTTTCGTGATTTTCGCGATCGCGGCGTCGCGGGCTGCGATGTAGCGGTCCTCGGGCGAGGCAGGCGCGGCGTTGGCGCTTGCAAGCGCCCCGAGGACGCACGAAGCGGCGGCAAGTCGGATGAAGGCGGCGAGTGGCTTTCGCATGGGCGGTTGTCGGGACTACCGGCCGTTAGGTTCAACCCCGGCCGCGATAGGGCGCGACGCCCTGGTCGGGGACCCATACGCCCTTGGGCAGTTTGCCGGTCTGCCAGAACACGTCGATCGGGATGCCGCCGCGCGGATACCAGTAGCCGCCGATGCGCAACCATTTCGGCTTGATCTCGGTCGCGATCCGTTTGCCGATCGAGACCGTGCAATCCTCATGGAATGCGCCGTGATTGCGGAAACTCGCCACATAGAGTTTTAGCGATTTGGATTCCAGGAGCCACTGGCCCGGCACGTAATCGATCATCAGATGGGCGAAATCCGGCTGTCCCGTCACCGGGCAGAGCGAGGTGAATTCGGGCGCCGTGAACCGCACCAGATAATCGGTGTCCTTTTGCGGATTGGGCACCCGGTCCAGCGTCGCCTTCTGGGGGGTGTCGGGCCATTCCACGGCGCGGCCGAGTTGCAATGATTTTTTCGCCATGATGATCGTCCTGTTGCGACCGCTGACATGGACGCATCAGGCTTGGCCGTCAACCGTCAGCGCGAAGCAGGGTTGGCGAGAAACTGCGCCAGCGCCTTGCGCTCGGCGGCATCCTCGATCCCGCGCATCGACATCCACAGCCCCGGAAACATCTCGGCGGGATCGGCCAGGAAGCTTTCCAGACGCGGCACATCCCAGCGCAAACCATCATCGCGTGCCTTGCGCAGCACCGGCGAATAGTCGAACGCCGGATCGCCGCCGACCACGCGCCCGGCCACGCCGGCAAGATTGGGGCCGGGCAGGCCGCGCTCGGTGGGATCAAGGCTGTGGCAGGCCCGGCATGGCGCGAACAGCCGCGCGCCGTTTTCGTCCGCCGAGGCGGGGGCGGCAGCCAGCATCGGCAGCAGCAACAGGAACGCGAACCATTTCACGCAGGCGCGATCGTCTGGATCACGACTAGGCGGTTGGTGCCGGACTCGCCGCCCCAGGTCTCGCCGGGCTTGCCGTCGAGCTGCCGCACATTCGCGCCGGCCTTGTCGCTCGGGAACGCATTGAATTTCTCGGTCACGGGATCGAAGCGCACGATCGCATTGGCGCCGAAATCGGTGACCCAGACCTTGTCCTTGTCGTCGACATAGACCGCATAGGTGCGCGGGTTGTCGCCGGGCAGCTTCCAGGCCTTCCAGGAGCCATCAGAAGGATCGTGCATCGACACGTTGCCGCTGTTCCATTCGCTGACCCAGATCCGGCCCTTCGAGTCCGACCACACCCGGCGCGCGCCCTGATTGGGCGTCGGCGGGTCGACCACGGTGGCGTTGCCGGTTGCCGGATCGATTTTCGCGATGTGATTGCCAGCGAGCGAGGCGTACCAGATGTCACCCTTCGGCGTGATGGTCATGCCATAGGTGCCGCGGCCGCGCGGCGACTTGAAGACCGTCATGTCGCCCGATTTCGGGTCGAGCCGGCCATAGATGCCGGACTGGCCGGTGAACCAGTAGATGCCGTTTTTGTCGAACACGGCGGTGTTGAGGTTGGCATAGGCTTCGTTCTCGGGCAGGCGAAACAGCGTCACCTTGTGATCGCTGGGATCGACGCGGGCGATCGCGTTCTGCCCACCTTCGGTGACCCACGGCGCGCCATCGGGACCGATGATGACGCCATGGGGAGCGGCGCCCTTGCCGAGGTCGACCAGCTTGTATGACCCATCGCGCGGATCGAGCCGCCCCAGCGTGCCGTTGCGCTGGCCGCAGAACCACATCGTGCCATCGGGCGCCGGCGTGACGTCGCGCGAGCCCATGCCTGCGGCGACCGGATAATATTTGACGCGGAACGGGCTCTCCTGGGCATCCGCAAGCCGTGCAAGCGCAGGCGTGGCTAAAATTCCGGCAGCGGAAATTTTGAGAAACTGGCGGCGATTCATTGCGTTACCCCGGTTCTTGAACGAGAAGGTTTGGACGCGAAGATCAACCCTGGATCAGCATAGTCTTACCACATTGGCCCGTCAGTCGAAGCCACCAGACTAGCCGTTCACATTTGCTTGCGCGCCGTGTAAGACGCGCCCAAATCCAGCCCCGGAACCATCCAGGAAAGTGCAAGACATGACCGCCATCATCGACATCATCGGCCGCGAAATCCTCGACAGCCGTGGCAATCCCACCGTTGAAGTCGATGTGGTGCTGGAAGACGGCTCGATCGGCCGCGCTGCGGTGCCTTCTGGCGCCTCCACCGGCGCCCATGAGGCGGTCGAACTGCGGGACGGCGACAAGAAGCGTTACCTCGGCAAGGGCGTGCAGAAGGCGGTCGAGGCCATCAACGGCGAAATCTTCGAGGCGCTCGCCGACCGCCCCGTTGAAGAACAAGTCCAGATCGACCAGATCATGATCGATCTCGACGGCACGCCGAACAAGAGCCGGTTAGGTGCCAACGCCATCCTTGGCGTTTCCCTGGCCTGCGCCAAGGCGGCCGCGGAATCCTTCGACATGCCGCTCTATCGCTATGTCGGCGGCACCTCGGCGCGCACTCTACCGGTGCCGATGATGAATATCATCAATGGCGGCGTGCACGCCGACAACCCGATCGACTTCCAGGAATTCATGATCCTGCCGGTAGGGGCGGCGACCTTCGCCGAGGCGCTGCGCTGCGGCGCTGAAATCTTCCATACGCTGAAGGGCGAACTGAAGAAGGCCGGTCACAACACCAATGTCGGCGACGAGGGCGGTTTCGCGCCGAACCTGCCGTCGGCGGATGCCGCGCTCGAATTCGTCGTCAGCGCAATCGGCAAGGCCGGCTACAGTGCGGGCAGCGACGTCATGCTCGGCCTCGATTGCGCCGCGACCGAGTTCTTCAAGGACGGCAATTACGTCTATGGCGGCGAGAACAAGACCCGCTCGCGCTCCGAGCAGGCGAAATATCTCGCCGATCTCGTCGCGCGCTATCCGATCGTCACGATCGAGGACGGCATGTCGGAAGACGACATGGACGGCTGGAAGGAATTGACCGACCTCGTCGGCAAGAAGTGCCAGCTGGTCGGCGACGATCTGTTCGTCACCAATGTCACAAGGCTCGCCGACGGCATCAAGAACGGCCGCGCCAACTCAATCCTGATCAAGGTCAACCAGATCGGCACGCTGACCGAAACGCTTTCCGCCGTCGAACTGGCGCACAAATACGGCTACACCTCTGTCATGTCGCACCGTTCCGGCGAGACCGAGGATTCCACCATCGCCGATCTCGCGGTCGCCACCAATTGCGGCCAGATCAAAACCGGATCCTTGGCGCGCTCCGACCGCACCGCCAAGTACAATCAATTGCTGCGCATCGAACAGCAACTCGGCGCGCAGGCGAAATACGCTGGGCGGGCGGCGCTGAAGGCGCTGGTTTAAAGCTAGCGCGCCGCAGCAAGCCGGCTAGCCGGCTTGCTGCTCGGCGGTTTCGCGGTGATCTGGCGCTTCGCCATGCTGGACTTGGCCGTGCTGGCCTTGGCCTGAACGACCTGTTTCTGCCGCTTCTTCGCATCGGCGGCCGCCGTCTTCGTTCCGCCGCGGCGGGACGCATATTCCGGGCCGTCGATCGGGCCGACATGCGGTGGATCGTAGGCGAGATACGGCCTGCCGATCCCGAACTGTTTTCCGTTCGCGTCGACCCATTTCCAGAGCACTTCGGTGGAAGCCCATCGCTGCGCGCGATTGCCGCCGTTGACGCTCACAATATCGGCGGCAAGCCCGCGGCCATAGCCGCCGCGCAGACTGCCGCCGTGAAACGACCGGTTGGCCGCCGCCTTCAGGCCGCTTGCGATCGATTGACGGTAGTCGTCGCGGAAGGCGCTGGTGATGCCAGGTCGCAGTCCGGCGGCCTCGGCGGCGTAGAGCGTATGAAACAGCTTGATCTTGAAGCTGCGATCCATGCCGCCGATCACGTAGTCCATCATCGGCATGCCGACTCGTTCCGCCGCCTTGGGATCCTTCCACGTGAAATCGTTATCGACGAGCTTGGTAAAGCTTCTGGTGACCGTCACCAGTTTGCCCTTCCTCTTGATCGTCACTTTCCTGAGCTCACGCTCCTTGGTTGTGTCCTCCTTGGGCGTCCGCTGGTAAAGCGCCCACAGAAACTGGTCGATGCAGGCCTCTGCCACCTGGCATTCGCCGACAAGCTCGACGCGGCCGGGCGTCGTTGCGGCGGCTGTGCTTGCGGTTGGCGCCGGGAAGGTCGGGATTTCCGGCGGCAGAATTTCCGCAGGATCGCTCAGCGCGGCTACGACGATGGTGTGCTGCTTGTCCGGGGCGGCTGTGACGGCGACGGCCACCTCCGGGTTGGACGTGCTGGCGGTTGGCGCCTGGACGGTTGGGACTACCGGCGGTAGCATTTCTGCCGGATCGTTGAGCGCGGCCACGACGATGGTTTGCTGCTTGTCCGGCGCTGCTGCGGCGTCGACCGCCACCTCCGCCAGAAGTTCGGCGGCCTTTGCCACGTCAGCACGCTTGATGATCGGATTGCCTGTCGTAGCGGCTGAATGGCTCATCGCGGATGCCGGCGGTGCGGCCACCAAGGCGGCGTTGGCGGCAAGAGATGGTGCGAGGCGGTCCACGACGCGCACCGCGTTGACCTTCTCCGTGCCGGTCAAACCGACGACGGCAAACCACACCACAAGTCCGCCCGTGAAAACGAGCGTGGGCCACATCTCGGTAGCAAGCCGACGCGGGTTCATGATTCCAGCCTCCGAGGCTCGAGTCAGTTGCACAGCTAAGCACGCGACGCCCCAATGTTTCGGCTCACAATGTGGGCGTGCAAGGGCGGAAACGGCTGTTACGGGACGGTTTCCGGGAACTGTTGCCGGAGTGCAACGCGTCGGCGGACCCTGGTTCGGGCGCGCAATTTGATTGAAATTGCTGATACCGGTGGACATCACCGCTGGCCGCGACCATATCGCTGACACAAAGCGCGGATCGGCGACGCCGAACCGCCGGCAGGGAGGAATTAAGTATGAGTGACGGCAACACCGGGCTGCAGCTGCGTTCGCTGCTGAAGAAGAGCGGCGAACTCGAGCTATCTCTGGCCAGCGTCCCGACTCCAGAACCGGCCGACGATGAGGTCGTCGTTCGCGTCGAGGCCTCGCCGATCAATCCGTCCGACCTCGGGCTCCTGATCGGCCCCGCCGACATGTCGACGGCCAAGGTCTCGGGCACCAAGGACCAGCCTGTGGTCACGGCGAAGATGCCGGAAGCCGTGATGCGGATGATGGGGGCGCGGCTTGATCAGTCGCTGCCGGTCGGTAACGAGGGCGCCGGCACCGTGATCCGAACCGGATCGTCGGATGCCGCCAAGGCGCTAATGGGCAAGACGGTCTCGATGATCGGCGGCGCGATGTACGCGCAGTATCGCACGTTGAAGGTGAGGGACGTGATGGAGCTGCCCGCCGGTACCACCGCTGCCGACGGCGCGTCCTGGTTCGTCAATCCACTGACCGCGCTCGGCATGACCGAGACCATGCGGCGCGAAAATCACAAGGCGCTGGTGCATACCGCTGCCGCCTCGAACCTCGGCCAGATGCTTAACAAGATCTGCATCAAGGACGGCATCGGCCTCGTCAACATCGTGCGCAGCAAGGAGCAGGCGGATATCCTGCACAAGATCGGCGCCAAATATGTCGTCGATTCCACCGCCGACGGCTTCATGGACGATCTCACCAATGCGCTGGTGGAGACCGGCGCCACGATCGCGTTCGATGCCATCGGCGGCGGCAAGCTTGCGAGCCAAATCCTCACTTGCATGGAGACGGCGGCCAACAAGACCGCCAAGGAATACAGCCGCTACGGCTCGAATGTGTTTAAGCAGGTCTATATCTACGGCAGCCTGAACACCGGTCCGACTGAGTTGAGCCGCGCGTTCGGCTTGACCTGGGCGGTCGGCGGCTGGCTGCTCACGCCGTTCCTGCAAAAGATCGGCCCGGCCGACATCGGCAAATTGCGCCAGCGCGTCGCCTCCGAACTCAAGACCACGTTTGCCAGTCACTACACCAAGGTGGTGTCGCTGCAGGAGACGCTCGATCTCGCCAATATCGACGTCTACAACAAGCGCGCCACCGGCGAGAAATTCCTGATCAATCCGAGCAAGGGGTAATGGTGGAGGGCTAGGAAGTTTCAACGTTTTCACAGCGCGCAGGGCAGGCCGCCTGCTGGCGGCCTAGCCGGACCGGCCGACGTCCTCGAGTTTGACCCGAACGGTCGTCGATCGATCGCCGCGCTTGACCGAAAGTTCGATCTCCCGCCCGACGCCCACGGCCTCGAGCTGCTCGATCAAATCGGACAGCCGCCGGGTCGGCTTTCCGTTGGCGCTGGTGATGATGTCGCCGAGTTCACCCGCGACCTGGTCGATGCCGCGCAATCCGGCTGTTGCGGCGGGCGAACCCGGCATTGCCCGCACCACCACGACGCCTTCAATGCCGAGCCGGGTTGCGACGGCCTCGTTGGCGGCGACGATCCCGATGCCCGGAGTCGGAACGCGTCCCTTCTGGATAAGTTCAGGCACGACCCGGTTCACGGTATCTACCGGAATGGCGAATCCGATGCCGGCGTTGGAGCCGGACGGAGAAATGATTGCCGTGGTGACGCCGATCAGGCGTCCTGCGGAATCGAGCAGCGGGCCACCGGAATTGCCGGGATTAACCGCAGCATCGGTCTGAATCATGTTGCCGATTTCCCGGCCGGCGCTGGTCGGCAGCCGCCGCTTCAAGGCGCTGATCACGCCTGTGGTGAGCGACTGGTCGAGGCCGAACGGGTTGCCGATGGCGAAGGCCGCCTGGCCGACCTTCAGGTCGGCGGAGCTGCCGACCACGATCGGACTGGGCAGGTTACGGGTGCTTCGCACCCTGACGACCGCAAGATCGTAGTTCGGCGCCGTTCCCACGATCGAGGCGCCAACGACTTCGCCGCTGGCGAAGCGGATCGCAACATCCCTGGTTCCGGCAACTACGTGATTGTTCGTCACGATATGTCCGGCGCCGTCCCAGACGAAGCCGGTGCCGCTCTGCTCGCGTCCGGCTTCGCCCTCGAGATCCGTCGAACCGGCACCGGGGCCGGCGCCGACGACCTGAACCACCGAGGGTGATACCCGCTCGAACAGGCTGACGGTCGCGCGCTCGGCTTCCGCAAGATCACTTCTCGCCGTCACGGGCCGCGGGGTGGTGGCTGCGAACAGCAGCCGGTCGAGATAAGGCTGTCCGACCAGAGCGGCGAGCAGCACGATCAGGACGACGATAGCCGCCTGGAAAAAACGCGAGGGCATGAATTCACTCCGAAGCCGACGGGGCCATCGGCGCTGAGATTGCATTCATAAGGCTCGTCGGCCAAGTTGGTTCCTCCGCGCCGATCCGCAAGATGTGTGCCCCGGGCGGATGCTCTTTCAGCGTTGGCTCAAGCACTTTTTCTTGATCCACAAGAATTATGCGAACGCTGCGTTTCCAGAATTGCTCATTTCATGCACTTGCATCCTTGTGTCGATGTGGCGTAAGTGAGCGCCGGCGCTTCAGCTTCAAAAGGGAATTCCAATGGCTCACAGCATCGTCACCATCGTCGGCTCGCTCCGCAAGGAGAGCTTTTCTCTCAAGATCGCCAATGCCCTGGCCAAGCTCGCGCCGGCCTCGCTGAAGCTCGACGTCACCACGCTGGAAGGCATTTCCTTCTTCAACCAGGATCTGGAAGCCGCGCCGCCGGCCGATTGGCTCGCGTTCCGCGAAAAACTGCAGAAGTCGAACGGCGTGCTGTTCGTGACGCCCGAATATAACCGCTCGATCCCGGGCGTCCTGAAGAACGCCATCGACGTCGGCTCGCGCCCCTATGGCAAGAGCTCGTTCCTCGGCAAGCCGGTCGGCATCGTCAGCAACTCGCCGGGAGCGCTCGGCGGCGTCAGCGCGGCCAAGCATCTGCAGAACATCCTGCCGGGCATCTCGGGGCCGATTCTCGGTCAGCCCGAGATCTACCTGAACGGCGTCGGCGACGCCTTCGACGACAAGGGCGCCCTCACCAAGGAAACGCTGCAGAAGACGCTGCAGCAGTATATCGATGCATTCGCGGCCTTTATCGAAAAGCAGAACGGCTAGGCTGCACTCTCAGCGTCATTGCGAGCGAAGCGAAGCAAATCCATCTGTCCGTTATGCCGCGCCATGGATTGCTTCGCGGAGGCTGTCATCGGGCGTTCGTTCGCGCGACCCGGTGGCTCGCAATGACGGGGCGCCAATTGTGCCCCGCGTCGGCCATCTTAGGATTCCATTAACCTGGCCGTCGCATCTTGGCGCCATGGTCTCCCGCACCCGACTGAAATCGATACTGACCGGGCTCGCCCTCTACACGATGGCGGCGCTGATGGTCGGCTATTTCGGCGTCAACGCCTATACCGGCAAATACGGGCTCAACGCGCGGCAGGAGCTCGATCAGGAGATCATCGCGCTGACGTCCGAATTGGCGCGGCTGAAGCGGGAACGGGCCCAGGGCGAGCAGCGCGTTTCGCTGCTCCGCTCCGACCGGGTCGACCCCGACATGCTGGACGAGCGCGCACGCTTCCAGCTCGACTACGCCAACCCCCGCGACCTGATCAAGGTCCTCAAGCCGAACTGACTTTCAGGCTGCTTGCGGCTCGCGCGCCCCGACTGTTACGCCGGGATGACGGCCGGCCGGATTCCGCAAATTTCAAAATCTCGCGATATCGATTACAAAAATGTCGCGCCGCGTTGCACTGCGGCATAGCAATATTTTCCCGAGCGCACGCAATCCTTTCACGGCGGTTTGAGTTGGGTTAGAGAGGCTGATCCTTCTCTCTCATCCGGAATTGCCATGGCCGCACCCAAAAAAACCGTCACCAAGGAAGCAGGGCAGGAAAATGGGAAAGAGAAGGGTCAAGAGAAAAGCTTCAGCTCTCCACCGGAATTCACCAAGGCGCAGGAACTGGCAGCCCTGCGGGACATGCTGCTGATCCGCCGTTTCGAGGAAAAGGCCGGCCAGCTCTACGGCATGGGCGCGATCGGCGGCTTCTGCCATCTCTATATCGGCCAGGAAGCCATCGTGGTCGGCATGCAGATGGCTCTGAAGAAGGGCGATCAGGTCATAACGGGATACCGCGACCACGGGCATATGCTGGCTTGCGGGATGGAAGCCAAAGGCGTGATGGCCGAATTGACCGGACGCCGGGGCGGCTATTCCAAGGGCAAGGGCGGCTCCATGCACATGTTCAGCAAGGAGCAGAATTTCTACGGCGGCCACGGCATCGTCGGCGCCCAGGTTTCGCTCGGGACGGGGCTCGCCTTCGCCAACCGCTACCGCGGCAATGATTTCGTCAGCCTGGCCTATTTCGGCGACGGCGCCTCCAACCAGGGGCAGGTCTATGAGAGCTTCAACATGGCGGAGCTGTGGAAGTTGCCGGTGATCTACATCATCGAGAACAACCGCTACGCCATGGGCACGTCGGTGACGCGCTCGTCCGCCCAGACCGATTTCTCCAAGCGCGGCATTTCCTTCAACATCCCCGGCGAACAGGTCGATGGCATGGACGTGCGTGCGGTGAAGGCCGCCGGCGACAAGGCGGTGGCCCATTGCCGCGCCGGCAAGGGGCCGTTCATTCTGGAAATGCAGACCTATCGCTACCGCGGCCATTCGATGTCGGATCCGGCGAAGTACCGGACCCGCGAGGAGGTCGAAAAGGTCCGCCACGACCAGGATCCGATCGAGCAGGTGCGCAATCGCCTGCTGGCGGCCAAGGTCACCGAGCAGGAATTGAAGGCCATCGACGCCGAAGTGCGCGAGATCGTCAATGAGTCGGCGGATTTCGCCCAGCACGATCCCGAGCCCGATGCGTCCGAGCTCTGGACCGACGTGTACCGCTGATAATCAAGCCACGCGCAGAACAAAACTAAAGAGTGATTTCGGGAGCCGATATGCCCATTCAAGTATTGATGCCTGCGCTTTCGCCAACCATGGAGAAGGGCAACCTTGCCAAATGGCTGAAGAAGGAAGGCGAGACGATCAGGTCGGGCGATGTCATCGCCGAGATCGAAACCGACAAGGCGACGATGGAAGTCGAGGCGACCGATGAGGGCACGCTCGGCAAGATATTGATCCCGGAAGGCACTAACGACGTCGCGGTCAATACGCCGATCGCGACCATTTTGGCCGATGGCGAAAGCGCTGCCGATCTCGGCAAGGCCGCAGCACCAGCTCCCGCGCCCAGTGTCGCGAAGGAGGTCGAAGAATCCCGTTCGCCGGTCGGCGAAGGCAAGTCGATGATCTCGGCGCCGCAGGCGACCGCGGCACCCGCAGCGGTGGCCGAGCCCGATCCGGAAGTGCCTGAGGGCACCGAGATGATCTCCCAGACCATCCGTGAAGCGCTGCGCGACGCGATGGCCGAAGAGATGCGGCGCGACCCCGACGTATTCATCATGGGCGAAGAGGTCGCCGAATATCAGGGCGCCTACAAGGTGACGCAGGGCCTGCTGCAGGAATTCGGCGCCAGGCGCGTGATCGATACGCCGATCACCGAGCATGGTTTTGCCGGCGTCGGCGTCGGCGCGGCGATGTCCGGCCTGAAGCCGATCGTCGAATTCATGACGTTCAATTTCGCGATGCAGGCGATCGACCAGATCATCAATTCGGCGGCCAAGACGCTGTACATGTCCGGCGGCCAGATGGGCTGCTCGATCGTGTTCCGTGGCCCCAACGGCGCAGCTTCCCGCGTCGCCGCCCAGCACAGCCAGGATTATTCGGCCTGGTACTCGCAGATTCCGGGATTGAAGGTCGTCGCGCCGTTCTCGGCCGCCGACTACAAGGGCTTGCTGAAAGCCGCAATCCGCGATCCCAACCCGGTGATCTTCCTCGAAAACGAGATGCTGTACGGCCACACCGGCGAGGTCCCGAAGCTCGACGACTACGTGATCCCGATCGGCAAGGCGCGCATCGTCCGCTCCGGCGGCCACGTCACGCTGATCTCCTGGTCGAACGGCATGAGCTACGCGCTCAAGGCCGCCGATGAGTTGGCAAAAGAAGGCATCGAGGCCGAGGTGATCGACCTGCGCACGCTCCGGCCGATGGACACCGACACCATCATCGCCTCGGTCAAGAAGACCGGCCGCGCGGTCACGGTGGAGGAGGGCTGGCAGCAGAGCGGCGTCGGCGCCGAGATCGCCGCCCGCATCATGGAGCAGGCCTTCGACTATCTGGATGCGCCGGTGGCGCGGGTGTCGGGCAAGGACGTGCCGATGCCCTATGCGGCGAATTTGGAAAAGCTCGCATTGCCCAATGTCGCCGAGGTGGTCGCCGCCGCCAAAGCCGTTTCATACCGGTAGGCTCCGATGGCCGGTCCCAAGGAGCAACCCTTACCGCCCGACGTCATCGGCCGTGACGACGCAATCGAAGTGCTGCGCGCCTTCGTGGTCGATGGCGGGCTCTCGATCGCGTTCCAGCGCGCGTTCGAGGAGCCGGATATGTGGGGCCTGCTGCTGGTCGATATCGCGCGCCATGCCGCAAGGGCCTATGCGCGCGAAAGCGGCCACACCGAGGACGAGGCGCTGGCGCGTATCGTCGAAATGTTCGAAGCCGAAATAAATCGGCCGACCGACGTGGGTAATACCACGCTGCGGTCGCAACAGGGTCACTGACAATGCCGATCAACATTTTGATGCCCGCGCTGTCGCCGACGATGGAAAAGGGCAACCTTGCCAAGTGGCTCAAGAAAGAGGGCGACAAGGTCAAGTCCGGCGACGTGATCGCTGAGATCGAGACCGACAAGGCGACGATGGAAGTCGAGGCCGTCGACGAGGGCACGATCGCCAAAATCCTGGTGCCTGAAGGCACGCAGGACGTTCCCGTCAACGACATCATCGCGGTCCTGGCCGGCGATGGCGAGGATGTGAAGGCCGCCGGAGCCGCGCCTGCGCCGGCTGCAAAAGCCGCACCTGCGCCCGCTGCCGCACCTGCTGCAGCCGCACCGGCGCCTGCCGCCGCGCCCGCGCCGAAGCCCGCAGCAACCGGGCCGACACAGGCTGCCGCGCCGCAGGCGGCGGCTTCCGCCCCGCAAGCCGCAACTCCTCAAGCCAATGGCCACGCCCGCGTGTTCTCATCACCGCTCGCGCGGCGTTTGGCAAAAGAAGCCGGCATCGAACTCGGGCGCATCAACGGTTCGGGTCCGCACGGCCGCATCGTCGCCCGCGATGTTGAAGGAGCCAAATCCGGCAAGGGCCTCAAGGCGCCGGCCGCTGCGCCTGGCGCCGCGCCGAGCATCGCGCCCGCGATGTCGGATAAGCAGATCCTCGCGCTGTTCGAGGAAGGCTCCTACGAGATCGTGCCGCATGACGGCATGCGCCGTACCATCGCTCAGCGCCTGACTGCGGCCACGCAGAGCATTCCGACCTTCTACCTCACCATCGACTGCGACATCGGACGGCTGCTCGAGGCGCGCGAGCAGATCAATGCGGCGGCTCCCAAGGACAAGGAGAAGAAGCCGCTCTACAAGCTGTCGGTCAACGACTTCGTCATCAAGGCGCTCGCCGTCGCGCTCCAGCAGGTGCCGGACTGCAATGTCAGCTGGACCGAAGCCGGCATGGTCAAGCACAAGCATTCCGACGTCGGTGTCGCCGTGGCAATGCCCGGCGGCCTTATTACGCCGATCATCCGCAATGCGGAGAGCAAGTCGCTGTCGACCATTTCGAACGAGATGAAGGACCTCGCAGCCCGCGCGCGGACGCGAAAACTCAAGCCCCAGGAATATCAGGGCGGTACGTCGTCCGTTTCCAACCTCGGCATGTTCGGCATCAGCCATTTCACGGCCGTGATCAATCCGCCGCAGTCGACGATACTCGCGGTCGGCGCCAGCGAAGAGCGGGCGGTGGTACGCAATGGCAAGATCGAGGCCGCGCATGTGATGAGCGCGACACTGTCCTGCGACCACCGCGCCATTGACGGCGCGCTCGGCGCCGAGCTGATCGGCGCCTTCAGGCGGCTGATCGAAAACCCCGTCATGATGATGGTGTGACAGCCGTCATTGCGAGCGCAGCGAAGCAATCCATTTCACCACCGGAAACATGGATTGCTTCGTCGCAAGTGCTCCTCGCAATGACGGAGGCTAATAGTCCGGTTGAATGATGAGAATGAGCGCATGGCCGACACTTCCTTTGACGTCATCATCATCGGCTCCGGCCCCGGCGGTTACGTCACGGCGATCCGCGCCGCGCAGCTCGGGTTCAAGACCGCGATCGTGGAAAAATCCTATCTCGGCGGCATCTGCCTGAACTGGGGCTGCATCCCGACCAAGGCGCTGTTACGCTCGGCGGAAATCTACCACTACATGCAGCACGCCAAGGATTACGGCCTGTCGGCCGAGAAAGTGTCCTACGACCCGAAGGCGGTGGTGCAGCGCTCGCGCGGGGTTTCAAAACGCCTCAATGACGGCGTCGGCTTCCTGATGAAGAAGAACAAGGTTTCGATCATCTGGGGCGACGCCTCGATCGACGCGCCGGGCAAGGTCACGGTGAAGAAATCCGCGGTCGAGGCGCCGAAGGGCACCTTGGGTGAGGGCGCCTATCAGGCCAAGCACATCATCCTTGCCACCGGCGCGCGACCGCGCGTCCTGCCGGGGCTGGAGCCCGACAAGAAGCTGGTCTGGACCTATTTCGAGGCGATGGTGCCGGACAAGATGCCGAAGTCGCTGCTGGTGGTCGGCTCCGGCGCGATCGGCATGGAATTCGCTTCCTTCTTCCGCACCATGGGCTCCGAAGTGACTGTTGTCGAAGTGCTGCCGCAGATCCTGCCGGTGGAAGACGCCGAAATATCGAAGTTCGCCCACAAGGCGTTCGAGAAGCAGGGCATCAAGCTCCTCACCAATACCAAAGTCACAAAACTCGAGAAGAAGAGCGACAGCGTGGTCGCCACCATCGACGACGGCAAGGGCAAAACGCAGAGCATCGAAGTCGACCGGGTGATTTCTGCGGTCGGCGTCGTCGGCAATATCGAAAACCTCGGTCTGGAAAAGCTCGGCGTCAAAACCGATCGTGGCTGTGTCGTGATCGACGGCTATGGCAAGACCAATGTGCCGGGCATCTACGCCATCGGCGACGTCGCAGGCCCTCCGATGCTGGCGCACAAAGCCGAGCATGAGGGCGTGGTCTGCATAGAGGCGATCAAGGGCCTGCATCCGCACGCCATGGACAAGAACCTCATTCCCGGCTGCACCTATTGCCACCCACAGGTCGCCTCGGTCGGCCTCACCGAGGCCAAAGCGAAAGAGGGCGGCCGCGAAATCCGCGTCGGACGTTTTCCGTTCGTCGGCAACGGCAAGGCGATCGCGCTCGGCGAGGACCAGGGCCTCGTCAAGGTGATCTTCGACAAGAAGACCGGCCAGTTGCTCGGCGCCCACATGATCGGCGCCGAAGTCACCGAACTGATCCAGGGCTATGTCGTGGCGATGAATCTGGAGACGACGGAAGAAGAGCTGATGCACACCATCTTCCCGCATCCGACGCTGTCTGAAATGATGAAGGAAGCGGTGCTCGATGCCTATGGCCGCGTGCTGAACATGTAGCTTGTCATGCGCGGGCTTGACCCGCGCATCCATCGCGCTTCGCAAGACTCTTTCGAAGGCGATGGATTGCCGGGTCAAGCCCGGCAATGACAGCAGTGAATGCCGTTGACGCAAGAAGAAAGAACAAAGCCCGTGAAAGACAACGACAACCTGACCATCGAGCGTCCGACGTTCGTCACCCATCTCGAATGCGCGATGGAAGGCGATCATTATCCCGCCGACCAGATCCACAATCTCTCCAAGGCGAACAAGCCGCTGCTGGTGCGCTACGATCTTGCCGGCGTCAAGAAAGCGCTGACCAAGGACGCGCTGGCGCAGCGGCCGGCCGACATGTGGCGCTACCGCGAGATGCTCCCGGTGCGCAAGGTGACTGACATTGTCAGCCTCGGCGAGGTGACGACGCCGCTGATCCGGCTGCCAAAGCTCGGCAAGAAGCTCGGCGGCGGCGAGATCATCGTCAAAGATGAAGGCCGGCTGCCGACCGGATCGTTCAAGGCCCGCGGCCTCGTGATGGCGGTGTCGATGGGCAAGGCGCTCGGCATCAAGCACATGGCGATGCCGACCAACGGCAATGCCGGCGCGGCGCTCGCCGCCTACGCCACCTCCTGCGGCATCAAGACCACGATCTTCTGCCCGGCCGATACACCGGAAGTGAACGTCAGCGAGATCGAGCTGCAGGGCGCCACGGTCTATCGCGTCAACGGGCTGATCGACGATTGCGGCAAGATCGTCGGCGAAGGCAAGGCAAAGGCCGGCTGGTTCGACACCTCGACCCTGAAGGAGCCGTACCGGATCGAAGGCAAGAAGACGATGGGGCTCGAGCTCGCCGAACAGCTCGGCTGGGACGTGCCCGACGTGATCTTCTATCCGACCGGCGGCGGCACCGGCCTGATCGGGATGTGGAAGGCGTTCGCTGAACTCGAGGCCATCGGCTTCATCGGTTCCAAGCGACCGCGGATGGTCGCCGTGCAGGCCTCGGGCTGCGCGCCGATGGTCCGTGCCTTCGAGAACGGCACCGAGCACGCGCCGCGCTGGGAAGACGCCCACACTATTGCATCGGGCATCCGCGTGCCGCAGGCGGTCGGAGATTTTCTTATCCTGCGCGCGGTCCGCGAGAGCAAGGGTTTCGCCATCGCGGTCGATGACGAGAAGATTTCTGCTGCGCTCAATGAAGTGGCGCGCGAGGAAGGCTTTCTGTTGTGTCCGGAGGGCGCGGCGACCTATGCTGCCTACAAGCAGAGTCTTGCCGACGGCCGCGTCACGAAGAATGATCGCGTGATGCTGTTCAATTGCGCGACAGGACTCAAGTATCCGTTGCCGCCGGTCACGCGCACGCTCGATCGTCATCAGCCGATCGACTACGCGCAATTTTAAGCCGTGCGAAACTATGGGACGTCATTGCGAGGAGCGTAGCGACGAAGCAATCCACACCTACTTTCCGGCCCAATGGATTGCTTCGCTCCGCTCGCAATGACGGTGAAACGTTTTTGAGGGGAGGGGTTGATGCGAAAATTATTACTGGCTGCGCTTTCGGTGTTGGCGTTCGGCGGCGCCGCGTCAGCGCAGAATTTCCCCTCGCGTCCCATCACCATCATCGTGCCGTTCTCCGCCGGTGGCCCGTCGGACGTGATGGCGCGAATCCTGGCCGAGCGCATGAAGGCGACGCTCGGCGAGGTCGTCCAGATCGAGAACGTCACCGGTGCCGCCGGTTCGATCGGCGTCGGCCGCGCGGTGCGGTCACCGCCGGACGGCTACACCATCAGCTTCGGCCATCTCGGCACCCACGTGGCCAACGGCGCGATCTACAACAAGCTCGGCTACGACCTCGTCACCGATCTCGAGCCGGTGGTGCTTCTGCCGAGCAACACGATGATCGTCGTCAGCAAGAACGCGGTGCCGGCGAAATCGCTGGGCGAATTGCTGGCGTGGCTCAAGGCGAGGCCCGAGCCGGCGGCGACCGGTACCGCCGGTGCCGGATCGGGCAGTCACATCGCCGGGCTCTATTTCGAGAACGTCACTGGCATCAAGCTGCAGTATGTGCCGTATCGCGGCACCGGGCCGGCCATGAACGACCTCGTCGCCGGACAGATCGATATGATCGTCGATCAGCTCTCCAATTCGATCAACCAGGTGCGCGCCGGAACCATCCGCGGCTATGCCGTCACCGATACCAAGCGCTCGGAATCCGCCGCCGACATTCCGACTGCCGAAGAAGCGGGCTTGCGCGGATTTCACATGACGCTGTGGTCGGGCTTGTGGGTGCCGAAGGGTACGCCGAAGGAAATCGTCACCAGGTTGAACGCGGCGGCCGTCGAGGCGTTGAACGATCCGGCGGTGCGCAAGCAGCTCGAAAACCTCGGCCTGCAAATGACGCCGAAGGACAAGCTGACGCCCGAAGCGCTCGGTGAGTGGCAGAAGGCGGAAATCGCAAAATGGTGGCCGATGATCAAGGCCGCCAATGTGAAGGTGGATTGAATATCCTCGTCGTCCCGGCTCAAGGCCGGGACGACGGTGAGAGAGTCTATTGCGCCGCGCTTGCCGGAGCCGCCGGTGCCGCATTCGTCTCCTGCGTCGCGACGCGCTCGCCGCTCTTCGCCGCCATCGCCGTGCCGCTGTCGAAGCGGACGCGGTAGACCGCCAGATTCTCGATCACGCGCTGGACATAGTTTCGCGTCTCGGAGAACGGAATGCGCTCGACCCAGTCGACCGGATCGACCTTGGGATCGCGCGGGTCGCCATACGCCTTGATCCAGTCCCGGACCCGGCCGCGACCGGCGTTGTAGCCGGCGAAGGTCATGATGTGGGAGCCCTTGTATTCGCGGAGCAGCGCGCTGAGTTCGCCGGCGCCCATTTGGGTGTTGTAGACGGGATCGGAAACCATCCGGTCCCAATCATATTTGACGCCAAAGCGCTTGGCGGTATCGCGTCCGGCCTCCGGGGTGATCTGCATCAGTCCGACCGCATTGGCGTGAGACTTGTCGCGCTGGTCGAACGCGCTCTCGGTGCGCGCCACCGAGTAGATCATGCTGTGCTCGATCTCGGGCGCGATCTGCTTGTGCGGCGGAATTCCGATGGTCGGGAACGCGTAATGGTCGAGCGCCAGCCCGCGGCCGAGCGAGGGTTTTCCGATCTGCAGCATCGCGCGGGCATCGTTGCGGCGGCCGGTGAGTTCGCCGAGCGCTTCGAGCAGCGCCACATTGGAGCTTTGCTCGCCGAGATCGGTGACGAAATAGAGCACGACGTCGCGCTCGCCGATCTCGTAGAGCATGTCGGCGGCGCGAACGCGTTCGTCGACGCTCGATGCGCCGGCCGACGCGAGCGCCGGAGAGGGCGGGCGCAATTCGATCTTGTCGCGGCCAAGTTTGGCGTGCGCGAGCTGGCCGTAATAGGCGGTCGGGTAGCGCGCGGCAGCTTCATAGCTCGTGCGCATCATGTCCTTGTCGCCAAGGGCTTCGGCGACCCGCCCGCGCCAGTAATGTGCCCGCGACAGCACGGTGGGATTGGCCTGGCCCTCGTCGATGCGGGCGAAATGCGCCCGCGCGCTGACGGGCTCATCGAGATAGCGCAGGGCGATCCAGCCGCACATGAAGTGGTAGTCGGACCGGTAGTATTCATTCGCCGCCAGCGCCGCGGGCTGGATGACCTGGTAGGCGGTCAGGAACTTACCTTCATCGAGCAGCTTGCGGGCGAGCGAGCGCCGCTCGCGCCACCATTGATCGGTGTCCTGCAGCGCCATCGTTTCCGGCGAGGCGGCCAGCATCAGGCGCGCCGCGTCGTCAATGCGCTTCTCGGCGAGCATCCACTGTATCCGGCACAGCGTGTAGCCGAGATCGGCGCGCGCCGCCGCCGGAACGTCGTCAAGCGCTTCCTTGGCCTTGTTCGATTTGCCCCTGACCGCGGCACAGGCCTTTACGATCGCCAGGTCGTCGTCGCCGAGGAGTTTGGCGGCGCGCTTCGCGCCTGCGAGATCCTTGGCGCCGATGCGCTTGTCCATCCGCGCGCGGTGATCGTCGCGGGTGAGAAGGTCGCGGAACTGCTCCAGCACGTCGGGTTCGACGCGCTCCGACAATTCGTCCGAACGCCACGCGTCGCGCACCAGCCGGCCCGCGCCGTCGCGATCGCCTTCACTGAGCTTGACGCGCGCGAGCGCCAGTTTGCCCCTGGCGCTGATCGGCGCCTCACCGGTGAAGCCCCGCACCTTGGCGCCATCGGCGCGCTCCTGCCACAGCCGCGCTTCGGCCCGCCGGCGCAGCTGCGCCGCGCTCGGCCATTCCGGATGGGCGGCGATGAAGGCGGCATAGCGGCTGAAATTCGCCGTGGTCTCGGAGTGGCGCAGGATGAACCATTCGACCAGCTTCTGGGCGGCCGGATCAGCGATCCTGTTGCGCGTCGCGGTCGCCTCGTCGGTCTTCGCCTTGCGCGCGAGATTGATCGCTTCCTTCACCAGCGCGAGATCGCCGGTCAGTGCCGGAACGGTCTCTTTGGCTGTCTCCTTGGCAGTCTCCTTGGGAGCGGGGGCGTCCTTTGCACGCTTTGACTTCTTCTTCGCGTCGGCATGTTTCGCGTTCTTCGCAAGTTTCGCATGGCGGCGCTTTTCGGCCGCAGCGGTGCGTGGCGGACCAGCATCCTTTTTCGCATCGAGCGTTTTCTTCGCATCGTGCGTTTTTTTGGCGGGTTGCTGTTTGGGATTGGTCCGCGCCGTCGCCTCGGGCGCGAACAGGGCGAGCGCGGTTGCGGCGAGAAGACAGGACAGTGAGCGCAAGCAACGGTTCATTCCATGGTGCTCCCCATGAGTCACAAACCAAGAATCGCACGTCGCGTGCGGCCCGAGCCGTCCGAGAGGTAGCACGAGATCGATTAATCAATTGTCGCATCGGCGCAACAGCGCGCGGGAAACCGCGCGCCAGATGGAACCCGAAGGTCAATGGAATCCAGCAGGGCGGCTGACCTATTTAGGTGTCTGCAGTTCGTGCGAGGAGGCCCATTCGTCCGCCTGGGACGGGGCCTTCAGGTCGCCGGGCCGCTTCAAGGCCGCAAGCCGGAACAGGCCAACGACCACGATTGCCGGTAGGACGATGGCGGCGGCGGAAAGCGCCAATAGCGAGGTCCACATGGCAGCCCACCAGTGTCTTGCTGCCCCACGAATAAAACCGGAGCGGGCCGGGCTGCGTTCCCAGAAGCAGAACAAGCCGCCGTGATGTGGAACCAACATTTCCCACGGAACTTGGTTTAGTCCATCGGGCGATTACCGCTGATTTGCGTCCGATGCGGAATGGCGGCCCCAGCCATTAACCCCCTCCCACTGGGGCCGTTTCCTTGGCTGCTCCCCAAAAACAGAAGATGCGGTCGCCCCGGAACGAATGACCCTTGTGTCGGTTAGCGGACTCTCAGGGTTAGCTCAGATGAGCAAGCAAAGCGAAGATCTCCGAGAGCAAGCCCGACGAGCAGGCCGCCTCGCGCTGACGATGAGCGACCTCGAGGCCTCGGTGAAACTGAAAGAATTGTCCAAACAGTACGACGCCGACGCCGAGAGGCTGGAGAAGATCGACAGCCCGGCGTCAGGCACGACGCGTGGTGGCCTTCAAGGATGAGAATATCTCCGGTTCAGGTTCGTCCCATGTACCCTTGGCGGTTTGGCGAATTCGATAATGTGATGGACGACGCGCTCAACATCGCGATGGACTATCTCATTCGCACCGAGCAGGCCGTCGAATTCCGGGAGACACAGACCGTGGCCGCAAACGCCATCGCGGACGCCTGGCGTGCAGGTGTGCGCAGTCGCATGCGGCTTACCAACGTGGCGATAAGGGCGGTCGAACAAAACCGCGATACATCGGGGAACCCTTAAGCCAGCACGATCGCGGCCGATCGGGTGGCCAGGCGAGGGCCGGTTGAACAATAACCGCTTTCCGGGATTGAATACTCAAGAGGCCGCCATGATGAATTTTATTGCGCTTGTTGTGGAAGACGACCCGTTGCAGCGGGCGTTCTTGGCTGACCTGCTCAAAGAGCAAGGCCTCGAAGTGGTCGAGTGCGCGAGCGCGGAGGCGGCCGAACTCGTGCTGGTTGCGACCGGCACTGAACTGCGGGCCCTGGTAACGGACGTAAATCTTGCGGGCGATATGTCCGGCGTCGCGCTGGCGCAGTACGCCAAACGCAAGTTCCCCCTTTTGAACGTGGTGATGGTGTCCGGACGCGGCCCACCTTACATTCCGCAGGATACGCGCTTCCTGATGAAACCCTTTCTGCCAGACGAGTTGCTCGACGCCGTCCTGAACTAGATCGGCTCGCGCCGCCCTGAGGGACGGCCCTTCAGATATTTGAGGCCCTCGACGGCCAGCGTGCGTTCATCGAAGCGCTTGCCTTCGAGAAATTTGGCGACGTCGTCCCTGGCCAGCCGTCCTGCTCCGAAGTGAGATTGACCATCATTCCATAGGTCTTCATCGCACGATCAATGTGCCATATCGCGCTGACGGCAGGTAATGTGCGGCAAACTGACCCGACGGGCAAATCAGTTCTGATTTACGGAAATTGCGTCAAGCAGAAAGTTTCTGTAAATCAAAAATATTTCTGTTGTCGGCCGACCCAAATCAGTGCGCATCTATCGCCATCCCGTCCCACTCAGAGGGCGTCGGCCGTCGTCACGGACGTTGGGCGGGTTGCGGTGGACGCTGGTTTACGCTGAGACGACGGCGTGGATAAGCGTACGGCAAAACCGTGTGGTCCTGGCACCCGTTGCAGGTGTCAAGCTGTCGGGTAGGCGGGAGCTGAACGTCAGCGACGGAGTCAACCAAGAACTCGTCTCCGGGGAGATCACGGCATAAGCCGTAAA